>JADLDL010000344.1 GCA_020846655.1 Saprospiraceae bacterium
AAAACACTCGCCAATAAACTCAATTCGCAGCACGGAATAGCACACGCAATCATGCAGCGACACCGTAAACGACAGGCTGATATTGACCGATATTTAAATTATTCATAATTTGACAAAGTAGAACTAATTACTTCACCCAATTTACTTTTTTCAACCTCAAGTTGTTCTAAGGCCATGACAAGCTGATCATCAATAGCTCCTAGCCTCATATTGTGGCTGTTTACTTTTTCTTGATGCTCGTTTTCTAATTGAACTATGCTTTGTTCCAATGATAGTATCTCATAGCGTACATCGTTTAAAACAATTCCTGCACCTTTTTGAAGGTTTTCTGGAGAATTGCTACCTTTAACGCACACGCCGGAAGTGCAATCATCTGCTTGCCAAGACAGTCCGTATTGTTCTTCCATCAGACTGACTTCTTCTGGAGATGCTTGCCCCAATGAAATATTTTCTAAAAGCCCAGCGGCTCCCACTAGTTTTTCAACTTTCTTGTTAATTTGACCTTTGCTTTCGCTTAGACGTACTTCTGAATCTTCTATGCCTTTCCCCTTTTCGATTTCGATAGTCCTTTGCTCTTCCAATTCGACTATTTCTGAATGTAATTTCCTAACATCTTCTCTTCCAAAACCTGTCTTGTCGATAAAAATTAGTGAATTGTTTCCCGAATATACATAAAGATTAAAATTATCTATTGGTCCTCCTGGATCGGTCGAAACCCACCTCCCCAACCACCCCACATAATACCTTGCACTATGATACTCCAACCCCGTTTCCTCATCCCTTTCCATCCCCGTATATCTATACCGCTTGGCCGCCGCCTTAATTTCAGCGTTCACGGCCTGGTACGCCGTCGTGCCATACGGGTGGTATTCTTCATAAGAAACAGGCCGCGCGGTCTCGTCCAGTTCCAAACAAGCAGTACCCAAATGATTCGCGTATTGAAAACGTTGCAACTGTACGGGCGAGCCGTCGTCGCCTTTTGTCCGGGTTTCTATCATCGCCACCCGGTTTTTGTCGTCCATGACGTGCAGCGTCTCCCGCTCCAATGAAATGCCCGCCGCGTTGCGCTCCCGATACACTTCAAAGCCGCCGAGGTAAATACGCTCTTCGATCACCCCATTCTGCCGCTCGATCACTTTCCGCGCGCGCTGCCCGCCAGCGTCGTACGTGTACCAGGCCTGGCCGCCGCCCACCAAATCCACGTGCGTGATTTCTTCTTTGAAATTCCAGTCTATTTGGCGTAGATGGGGCATGGTGGCCATGCTGCCGTGGGCATTGTAGGTGTAGGGGTAGTGATTAGAACCGACCTGTGTTGACAACAAGCGGTTGCTGTCCGGGGCGGTTTCGTAAGATCGCGTCCAGTTGTTGCCGTCAGCGAGGTGCCGCATGCTTAAAAAATTGCCGACGGCGTCATACTGGTATTGTTGCCGGTATTGCCGCAACGCGATGGCCTCGCCCGCGTTCAGGCCTTGCATACACCAGGCGTCGTTCCAGTTGTCTGTCGGCCCGTGAACGACTTGGCCTCGGTGTTCCCGGCCATCCGCCTCAATCAGCCGGTACAGGGCATCGTACCAGTATTCGCTCAGGGCTTCCACCTTCTGGCCGTCGTAAAAAACGGTTTTTTGCGCATTATCGAACTGCCGGGTGATGTTGCCGACGGGGTCGTAGGTATAGTGGAGGTCTTGCAAACCGCCGCCGCTCGGGGCTGGAGGCTTGTGTCCTTTTACGGTCTGCAGGCGGGTCAAGCGGTCGGTTTCAGGCTCGTAGGTGTACCAGGTGGAAGTATTGTTTTCGTAAAAAATGCGCTCGCGCTGCCCTTTGGCATTGTAGTCAATATTGGAAACAAAGGTGGTCGGCTGGGCCGCGCCGCGCAAACGCACGCGCAAGGCATTGAGCAGGTTGGCTTCATTGTATTCAGGCAGGACGATGCTGCCGTCCGGGCTGCGGCTGGAAACAGGGCGGTTGAGCGCATCGTAGCGGGTGCTGCTGGTAAAAACCTCCGCTTCAAGCGCCGAGGCAACCCCAACCCCTCCCCCGACGGGGAGGGGGGCTTGTCCCCAATCGGGTGTGTTTTTGTAATCCTGCAAGAGGGTCCGGCTGCCGGCCAGCAGATTGCCCTTGAAATCGAAGGCGGTGTTTTCCAGCCGTCCGGCGGTGTCGAAATGGCGCCAGGGTTTGCCGCGCAGGTTGCGGGCCGTGGCATCGGGGGCGTTTTCGCCGTATTCGATGCGCTCGACGACGTGATTCAGCGGGCTGGGGCCATCTCCGCCGCTCACCCGCGTTTCGAGGGGGCGATGCAGGGCGTCGTAGCGGTAGGTGTAGGTATGGTTACGACTATCCCAGGAGTGCAGGGGTTTGCCCATAGCGTCGTTGAGTTGCCAGCGGACGCCGGCATCCATGCTTTCCTGGCGGCATACGTTGCCCAGCATATCGTACTGCCAGCGCATCACCGGGTTGTTGCGGGCATCCGTGACCCGCAGGGGATTGCCTTCGATGTCGAAGTCGGTGCGGGTGTGATAAAATTCCTCCGTAGCGGCTGCGTCATCGCTGCGTTTCGTCCGGTTGTGCGCGACGGATAAAAATGCGCGACCCAGACTGTCTATATGCGTCACCGTGGGTGTGCCGTGGCAGATTTCGGCTTTCAACGCAGCATCTTTTTCGGAGCCTTGCCCATTGATGCGCTCCATGTACCAACGACTGTCTTTCACGGTGTCGTTTTCATCCCAGGCGCGCTGCATCCAGGCGTCGAATTCTACTTTGGAAAAAGCGCCGTTGGGCTGTTCGGTGCGGATAAGTCGGCCCAGGGCGTCGTAATACAGCACCGGGGTAAAGCCCAGTTCCACCAGTTCGGCCTCCTCGTTGTACTCGGGCGTGCTGTCGAAGTACGGCTCGTACTGCTTCACCGGGTTACCTTTGTTGTTCAGGATGGTGCGGCCGTTGCCCACCCAGCGGAGGGCCTTCCCGGTATCCTTTTGTTGCACTTTTCCTGCGGCGATGACCAAACGCCCCTGTGCATCGCGCTCGGGCGCTTCGCCGGGTTCAGCCTGCACTTTTTTCAAGACTTCGTGTCCGGAGCCGTCGGAGTAGGCGTAACTGGATTGCCAAATGAAGGTTCCGGCAAAGGGCGTTCCGTCGTCCTGGAAAAAATGCTGCTCCCGGGCTTCGAGTTTCACGCGGTTGGGCAGTTTTCCGCCGGTTTCGAAGTAACGGAATTCGTAAGAGAGGCGGCTGGAGGGTTCGTCGTTCGGCGAAAGTTCGGGCGTAGCCGTATCCATGCGGTCGCCGCGTTGCTCGCCGGCTTTTCCCATGACAAAACTGCGTGTCACCAGGCCCAGTTCGTCGAAGCGTGCCCCGGAGCGGTTGCCGTTGGCGTCGCGCAGGAGCCAGGGCGTCAGGGTGCGGTAATGGAAAGCCTCGACGGCGGTTTCATTGTCCAGCGCGTCAATTGTCCTGGTTATGAACAATTTGTATTTGTCGTAAAAGACTTTGCCCAGGTTGCCGAAATTGTCTTCGTACACAAGCGGCAGGTAAAAATTGTTTTTGGCAAAAGCCCGGTCGGCATCGGTCGGTGCGCTTATGGTTTTGGCAAAGGGGTTGGCGCCCAGGTCGGGATACGACAGGATGCGCCCCGAGGCAATCCAGTACTTGTCGTCGCCTTCGCTGCGGACGTAGTGCCCTTGCCCGCGCAGGAGGGCGGCGTTCACTTTATCGCCAAACAGCTGCAGAACCATATCGGGGGTCAAGGCCAATTGATACGCTTGTCCGGACAAAGCCAGACTTTCCAGCCGGCCCAGCGGCAGCATTTCGCTTAGGTCGTTTTTTAAAAACAGGGTCCGGATATGTTCAATCTTCCGCTTTTGTTTGGCTCCTGTTTGAGCGGCATACGGTATTGCCGTTGCGCCGGCAAAGGCGCCGCGCAATTCTTCCGGCCGGTAAAACCATCCGGCTTTTGCCGGGGGATGCAGTTCCCAACTTTGTGTTTCACAAAGCGCGGGCAGTCGGTAGCCGGTAGCGTCGTCTATAGCGTTGGTGAAACGGTTTTCTGTATAGATAATATGTGTCCGGGTTTGTTTGGCGCGATCATCTGGCCTTGGCAGGGCGGAGTTTTCTTTTTGCCGGCCATACACGACGTTGGCCGATTGCAGGACATTGCCAAACCGGTCGATTTCAAGATTCAAAGCGTGCGCCACGCGCGGGTCGAGCGGGTTGCGCTCGTAGTTGAACGTCAGGGTTTCTTTTTGAAACGGGAAAAATACGGCGTGCCGCTGCTCCAGGCGCGGCTGCAAGCGTTGGATGTCGTAATTGTATTGCACCACAGTGTAGGGGTGGCGCCTTATGGCGTCATCCCCTTCGTCGCTGTATATTTCCTGGCGCAGAGGCAGGCCTTTGAGGGCGCGCAGGCACTCAAGCAGTTCGGGGGTGGTCAGACCCGTTGGAAGCGGGGCTTCCGGCAACGGCGCTCCGAACGCGGAGGGGGCATCTAAGAGCCCTTCTTTAATATGAGAGTCAGGGTAATATTCATCGCGTAACTGATGGAAAATTCGGTCGCGGCCCGCGAAAGCGCCGGTATGGAACCAGGTTTTGGTGATCACTGCCGGCTGGAACAGGTCGCGTTCCACGGTATTCAACGCGCCGGAGGCTGCTGTTTGTTTGGCGTAGTGCTCGTATGCTTCCGTGTCTTTTTGTTCTACCAAAGCAAAACCCCGGAACTCGCGTTCCTCGCCGTCGTAGTAGCCGTGGTGGTAATTGTATTCGTTCGTAAAACGGGTTTGAGCAACCTTGTCTTCCACCACTACTTTATGCACGCACTGCACGGGGAAGGGCAGCTTGGTTGCCCATTTTTTGCCGGCTTTTTTATCCTGAAGGTAAAACCAGGTGGAGGGTTTGTATTCCAGCGTGGTTTCTTTGCCCAGGTTGTTGAGGTACCGCTGCATCACGTGCGGTTTTTGACCGTCCATGAGATCGATGTAACGCAGCGGACTGTGTGCATCCAGCGGGAGCGGTGATGACCACACGAGGCAAGACGTACCGTTGCCCAAAAGGTCGAGGACGGCGATCCGGCTCTGGTTGTCGAGCTTGGGGAAAGGATTGAACAATTCAGAAGGCTCGCTCAGGCGGTTGCCGCTCTGGTTGAACCAAACCCGGATTTTGTTTTCACCGATATAAATCAGGTCGGTGGTGCCGGAGCCGTCGATATCGGCAAAATGGAGCAGTTGGGGGTCAAACTGGTCAGAATGGCTGGAAAACAGGTATTCGCCCGGTCCGGCAAAACCCAGCGTCACCTTGGCGCCGAAACGGCCGTAACCGAGGTTGGGCCAGTAACACATCTCGCTGTTGGTGATGCGCACGATGTCGCCAAGGCCGTCGCCCGACATGTCGGCCTGTGCGATCAGCACTTGTTCGTTTTTTTCGGCAAACAACACACGGGGGCCTTTTTCTTCGTCCTGGGCTTGCTGCACCGTCCGGAGCTCGTCGTAGCCCGCCGTACCTTTGGAGGCGTACCAGCGGAATACTGAATCGTCCGACACCAGAATATCGGCCAGACCGTCGCCGTTCAGGTCGAAGAACTTAACGTTTGGGTCGCGCAGATCGAGCGTAGGGAATTGGTCGAAAGGCCGGAATGTCTGCCAGTTTTCCCCTTCGCCGGGATTCACTGCGGCCGACAGTTCGAAGTAACCGGGCAAAGCCAGATCGTTGCTGACTAAATATTTTTTGCCGTTGGCTTCCAAATCCTGGATTTGCAGACCGCCGCCCAAGCCGTTGAGGGATGGTTTCGGCGATACCAGGCGGGGGGCGGTGAAATAGCCGTCGCCAAGGTTTTCCTTGTAATACCAGCCGCCAGCCTGTTCGGTCAGGATGCCCGAAATACCTTCGCTGTACAGGTCTGTCCACTGGTAACTCCGTTCGTCGAGACCAACGGGCAGGCCGGTTATTGCTTCCCGGGACAGTTCCTGCACCCGGGTATTAAACCCCGGTTTGAAATACCGGAACTCCATAGGCGGCATGGATCGCTTCGATTGCAGGGAGCCGTCGCGATTCCAGATATAGCCGGTTTGGGTGATCGCTTCTAAGTACGTCAGGTGGGGATGTTCCTCGTGGCGGAAATCTAGCGAACGCACGAGGTAGTCCGCTATTCCGAGTTCTTCGGGAAAGTGGTGGAACATGAGCACCCGCCGGCAGCGGCGCCAAGTGCGGATTTCAAAGCCGGCCCGGTAGTCAGAAAAGGCGTCGGGACGGGCAGGCCATTGGGCGGTTTCCCGGGTGGTGGGTGTGTCCCGGTCGTGCTCACCGTAGTCCAGCACGATTTCAAACAAAAAGCGGTCAGGGAGTGGGGCTCCGGCGTAGTAAGGGGTTAAATTGCCGTAGCGTATTTGTTTCAGGTAAAGATTGGCAAACGGGGCGTTGCCATTGCGGCGGTTCTTTTCATGCAGTACGGAAGGGACATTGTCCAGATTCTCCGCTTTGTAGCGATATTCGGCATAGTTGCCTTTGTCGTCGTAGGTATATTCCAGCAACCATTGGAAGATGCGCGTGTCGTCCTGGGGATCAGCCAGTCGAGCCGCGGCATTTTGACCGAACACCGATACGATATTATCGCGGCTGGTGACGCGCCACCAGATGTGTTTACCCTCCCGGATGTGTTCTATTTTGGCAAAACCGCCTTCGATTCTCGGACAGTAGCGCGTGATTTTTCCATCGGAAGATACTATTTTTTTACCGTTGGTATCCAAGGCCGGCACGAGGTCTTCCGTGCCGCTGAATAAAAAGGTGTCAGCGTCATCGCGGTATTCCGGTAGTTTTTTGTCCGTCTTGCGCTGGATGGAGGGTGTATCCATATGCCAGCCCAATCCGAAGGGCGAATTGCCGCCACCAGAATTATAGCTCAATGCCAGTGCCGGCGTAAACCCACTGCGGCCGGGAGAGGCCGGAAAAGACAAACTAAACGAGGCCGTGCCGTTGGCAGCATTGACCTGGAATTTTTCGTCGATGGATTTGATGGCACCACCGCCCTTAGGCAGGGTAATAGAAGGCACCTCTACCCTGTTGGTTGGGGTTTGGGCAGGGTTGTCGGTTTTGCCAATCTGGGGGTATGGCGGCGCTCCTCCTGGTTGGGAAGGGCTGTCATTCCGACTGGTTTTCGGATGCTCGGTAGAGGGCATGACCTGATATTGGGTTTTATCCACCCATTACCCTTCATTTGGTCTACTCTTCTAAGAAGCGGAACGACGTAATCGTTGCGTGAACAAATCCCGGGCGAATGATGGACTGGTTATTGGTAAAACCGGGATTAAAAAGAAAAGTGATATGTTTTAAAAAAGCCAATTTTCAAAAATAAATCTCGAATCACAGATCCTAGTCGACATAAAAATACACTAAAAAGCGTATTTGGAATATATTTTTTATATTAAATTTAATTCCAATGCTTATTCCTTTAAGGTTTACAATTTTTTTCTATTTCCACTACCTCTGATAAAAAGGATAACCCTCGCTGCCGCAACAGCGAACTTTAACTTTGCCTTAA
>JADLDL010000345.1 GCA_020846655.1 Saprospiraceae bacterium
ACATCTCGCTGAGTTCGGCGGCCAACCTGTTCGACCGCGACACGCAATGGAAAATCCCGGGCCTGGTTGGCAAACGCAAGTACACCCTGACCATCTACACGGGCTTTCGGGGCGCGAACTAAACGGCCCGACCGGCCGGATTTTCAACCGGTCCGCTCAGCCTTTCTTTTTCACCCCAAAGCGCCCCTTCCCGTGCAAACGCAGTATTCAACGGACGAACTGGTTCACCTGATCACGACCAACAACCTGACGGGCGTTTATGCCCGGCTCGCCCAGGAAGGCCGCGTCAGTGCCGCGATGCTCCCGAACGTGGATGCGATCTCGTATGCCATTCAGGAACAGTCCGGGCGGTTGTCGCCCGAGGCGTTCCTGGCCTGGTTGGAGCAGGTGCTGGACGTTCCCGTGGATCAAACGGGTCTGTACGCCACCGAACTGACCGCCATCCGGCAAACGACGGGTAAAACCCCGGCCCGGCTACTGACAGAGCAAATCCGGCAAACCGTGCCGCAAAACACAGTTGCCTCGTTGTTGAGCAACGGCAAAGGTCGCCCCTACCTGGCCTGGATACTGATCGGCCTGGCTGTGATCGGGCTGCTATGCGTGCTGCGCTACCTGGGGCGAATTCTGGAAAAGGCTGTCGCGTGAATAGAATCACGCTCGGATATTCATCACTTCCCGACACTGCGTGTATGGGATTTCGCTAACGCTCAACATCGTTCATCACTTATCACTCAAAAAACTATGATGCGCATTTTGAAACAACGCTGGGTAATTGCCGTGCTCGCCGTGGGTGCGACCCTGCTTTTCATCACCTACGTGTACCCGAAAATCAAAAAGGCTACTGCCGGAAAAGTACCGGGTACGAATACCTCCACGGACCCCAGTCCTGCCACTGGCGCCCCGGTGCTGCAAAGCCTGAAGTCCCGGCTGGTCGGCCCGGTGTCGGCATCGTCGAACTAAACCCGTACTGGTAGGTTATGGCACTCACGGCGGCATCGGCACTTTGGAGTGCCGGATCGGGCGCGACGGGCTTTTTGCAAAAAAACGCCCGCTGGCTCGCCCTGGCACTCGCCGCGTTGGCGCTGTGGTGGCTGTTCCGGCCGTATTTCCGGGTATTATTCGGCCTGGTGCCGGAGGATGCGAAAATGCAGACGGGCGGCGGTGACGTGACGGCTGACTTTTACGAGCGCCGAAAAGACATTGCCGGACGCCTGCACGAAACCCTCAGCGGTAATGCCCTGACCACCGAAGGCCGCTGCGAGGCCTTGTACAATGCCTTGCAGTGGAACGACAATCAACTCCGCCTCATCCACAACGCATACAAAAACGCGCATGGGGAAACCCTGCACCACGCGGTGGGCGCCACGTACACGGACGATTGTTCCTACCTGGGCATGAGCGACGGACTGAACACCACCTTTATGCAAAAACTGGACACCCTCGGCCTGACATGAACTCCGGAAACGCATCGTTTGTCGCCATCCTGCGTATCCTGCTGGTGCTGGCTGTCCTGGGAGCGGCTCTGTTTCTGCTGCTGCGGGTACCCAAATTGGTATTCAAGGACCCGGTCGCCGGCGGCCAGCCGAAATGCGTCAAAGACGACGCCTATTATTACAAGGACCCACACAACCATCCGTTTGACTGTTAACAGATTACCCCAATGCCACAACCCAATGCCATACAACAGGTTTTTAACCCTGCCACCTTGCGGACCTTGCTCCGCATCGGTCTTTTTTTGGCCGTGGGCCTGGCGGTGACCTTGATCGTGGTGTTCGTCATCCGGCTGGTCAAAAAGTCGGCGGCAGGGAGTAATCCGACCAAGGGCAATGGCGGTAACAACGGCAACGGTTCCAACCCAGACGGCACACCCGTAGCGCCGTTGCCGCAAAACCTCAAACGCCTGGCCGACGACCTGAAGCAGGCCACTGGCTGGACCCTTATCTGCAACGAATTGCGCTGCGATACCATCCTGGCGATAGCCGAATTGCCGGATGCACAACTGATCCCATTGGCGGCTTACTACAAATCCATGTATGGCGCCACGCTACGCGCAACCTTTGACAGTTTCTATGTCAGCGGTTGTTGTTTTAAAGATGCCGGGGATGTGGTGGACGCCAAATTGAAAAGTATCCAAGACCGCGTGAAAAACCTGAATATCTGACATGAGCGCGAAAGAAATCATAACCTGGACGTTGATCAATGTGGCTGCCACGGTGCTGGCCACGGTAATCCTGTATTATTTCTTTCGCTTCAATGAACCCAAAAACGCCCAAACGACATGAAAAATCCAATCGGAACGCTTCCCGTCTGGCAGTTTACGCTGCTGCTGGTAGCCGTGTTGGCCACCTTTACCCTGGCCGTGAACGCTTATAATAAACGCCCAAAAACCGCCTGATGGGAGTCCTTGACGTGCTCGAAAAACTGTCCACCGATGGCATCCGGGTCGAAGTCGCTTTCGAGGAGCGGACGATCTTCAATCTACTGCTGTACGGTTGCCTAGCGGCCGTGTTGGCCGGTGTGGTGACTGCCTTGATTCGCAAAAAAATTACCGGATGAACCAGGAAGTGCTAGATATGATCGCCAGCGGTAAGGTACCGTACCGGTATGAAGCGGATACGGCATCGGCCCTGTATTTCGGGTTTGTGATTCTTCTCATAGTCTTCATTTATGCAATAGCAGAGGGCCTGACCCGAAAATTCATTGGATAAAACCTTTAAAAATCAACAACCCACATGAGCAACGGATATTTCCAAAGCCCCTGCCGGAAACGCATCACCACGCGGGAAACCGAGCTGGATGGCGGCGATTTCAGCCTGAACGTAGTTGCAGCGCCCGGCGAAACAGAAGGCACCTTCGATGTAACGGCTACCCTCAAACCCAAAGTGAATTTCGGCGACGTGGAAGGTTTTGTAACCGCCGGCGATGCCACGCTGTTTGGTGCCCTGAATTCGGAAACCCCTTCTGGCACTGCTGCCGGGCCGAACAATACTGGCGCTCCGGGAGCGCTTACCATCACTTTTTCCGGAGTAGAACAAACGGAAAATAACGTCAGCAGCACCTGGCTGTTGGTGATCGCCAACGTGGAAATCACGGCCAAAGACGGCCAAACGTTTACCATCCCCTCGTTGAGCAAAACCTTCCCAAGTCCTCTGTAAAACCATGCCTTGCTGCTCCAATAAAAAACCGCGCGTTCGTTTGGTCCGGAAAGCCCTCTTTTCGGCATTCCCTACCTGGAATGACAACAACCGTTGTCCCGCCGGGACGCAGCGGCTGTTGCAGTGGCGGTTTTACAAAAACAAAGTGCTGGTGTTTGCTACGCCGTTCGCGGC
>JADLDL010000346.1 GCA_020846655.1 Saprospiraceae bacterium
ATTCGTAGCCGAATTCGGCGCCCCGGTTGGAGTGGTCGCCCTGCCGGGGAATGGAGCCGCGGTCGTACAGTTTTCCGATTTTCAGGATGCCCTCGTTGGGGTATCGAGCCAGGGTTTGGCGCTGGCCGTCGATAAATAATTCGAGGGCTGCCGGTTCCGGCGTAGTGCCGAAGCCGTGCTGCCGGAGGGTGCCGAAATCGGAAATGCCAGATTTTTTCAGTTGGAGGACCAATACCTTTCCCCGGGCCTCAGGGACCAAGCGCCGCAAAACGACGGGATCCGACAGGGGTTTGAAATCTTTATTTTTCAAAAAAACGCCGCCGTGCAGCCGCACGTTTTCGCCCGGATAGGCTGCATAGGTAATGGGAAAGCGCAGGCTGCCGCTATCCGCTGCCTGCAAGTCCAGCGTAGCCATCCCCTGGTAGGTACCTTCCCGGAAATATACCGTAAAAGCCTGTTCCGGCGCCAGGGTTTTGGCGTTGCGGATA
The DNA here is from genome assembly GCA_020846655.1 of Saprospiraceae bacterium. Classification (GTDB taxonomy): domain Bacteria; phylum Bacteroidota; class Bacteroidia; order Chitinophagales; family Saprospiraceae; genus M3007. The sequence continues at coordinate 489 of JADLDL010000346.1, forward strand.
GCCTGCCGGGCTTGTTGCGGGCTGGCAAAAGGCCGTTCGAGCGTGCCGGGGTTTTTGTCGTTTCCCAGGGGAGACACGTAAAAAAAACGGCCCGCCCCTCCCTGGCTGAAACTAGCCAGGGGCAGCAAAAGCAAGGCAAACAGGATAGGGCGCATGGTCAACTTTTTGGGTTGGGCCGGCGGCAATTATTTCACCCGGCGGATCAATTCTTCTCTGGGCAACGCAATCATTTTCCCCAACGGCTGGCCGTTTCGGTAGGTGATTACCTTCATCGTCACCGGACCTTCCGGGATCTCCACGGGTTGTGTGTAGCGCGGGCTGTAGCGGTCGGGCAGGGACTCGTCGAGGGTGTAAAACACATCCAGGCCTTTGATTTCGGTTGTTACTTCGGCGAGCAACTTGCCGTCTTGCCGGATGGCCGTCACGATGGCATCGTAGGCACTCCGGGCGTAGTTGCACCCGGCGGCATCGGCCCGCTGGAAATGCTGTTCCATGCGTTGGGTAAAGTTGTCCCAGTTTTTTGCCGATTTCGGGCTCCAGTAAATATCTGCCGTGGCCCAGGCTCGCGGAAAACTCATGTATTCGGCCTGCCGGATGCTGTATACTTTTTCGGTCCACAGGTTGGCCTCGCCGCCGAGGATCCAGCGCGCATCGACGCTGTCGGGAACGGGCTCGAACGTATAGGTTTTTTGCAGGCGCACGCGTTTGTAGGCCGTTTGGTCGGGCTCCACGAGCGGGTCGCCCTGCAGCAGGTCGATGTACACATAGTCGTTGGGCGTCATCACGACCGGGTGCCCCAGTTTGGCGGCCTGGATACCGCCTTCCAGCCCGCGCCAACTCATCACGGCGGCTTCCGGCGCCAGTCCGCCTTCCAGGATTTCATCCCAGCCAATCATTTTTTTGCCTTTGGCTTGCAGGATTTTTTCCACGCGCTTCAGAAAATAACTCTGCAATTCGTGGGTGTTTTGCAGGCCTTCGCGTTGCATGAGGGCCTGGCAGCCGGGGTCGTTTTCCCAAAAGCCGTGGTAGCACTCATCGCCACCCACGTGGATGTAGGTCGAGGGGAACAGCGTCGCCAATTCGCCGAAAACCTTGTCCAGGAATTGGTAGACCTGCTCGTCGGCAGGGTTCAGGGAGTTTTCAATCAGCATTTTAAATTTTCCATTGCCGTACCACTCCACAAAACGGCTGCCTGGGTTGACCCGCGTGCTGGTGTCCTTGGTGCAGGAAAGTTCGGGATAAGCGGCAATGGCGGCCATGCTATGGCCGGGCACGTCGATTTCGGGCAGCACCGTAATGTGCCGTTCGGCGGCATAGGCCACGATGTCGCGGATGTCATCCTGGGTGTAAAACCCGCAATCGGTGGCGGGTTCGCCGGGTTTGGGGGCTACATGGTAGCCGTACTTGCCGTAGCGTGGCACGCGGCAGCCGCCGACCTGGGTTAGTTTGGGAAACGATTTGATTTCGATCCGCCAGCCCTGGTCGTCGGTCAGGTGCCAGTGAAACACGTTGTATTTGTAGCGGGCCATCCGGTCGATGTAGCGTTTGACATCGTCTTTGGAAAAAAAATGCCGGCTCACATCGAGCATCACCCCACGCCAGGCAAAGCGCGGGTAGTCGGTAATGCGCAGTGCTGGCGCGGTCCAGGTGGCGCGTTTTACTTTGGTGGTACTTTCAATTTCCGGAGGAAACAATTGCAGCAAGGTTTGGACGCCGTAAAACAGGCCGGCTGCTGCGTTGGCGCTCAGCCGAACGCCCTGTGGCGTTACTTCCAGGCTGTAGCCTTCGGCGCCGAGGGCCGGATTGGCTTTGGTATTCAGCCGAATCTGAATCTGGCCCTGTCGCTGAATGGGCAGGCGGTAGCCGGTCGGCGTTTTAAGCCGGGTGGCGAGGTATTCGGCAGCGGGTTTGGCGGCGGCCTGGCTGTATCCGATGGTGGTTTGGGCGTTCAGGCGAAACGAGCCTTTCAGGGGCTGCACCGACACCGGCTGTGGGATGAGAGCTGGGGTCTGGGCAAACAGCGGAAGGCAAAGTGCCAGCGCGAAAAAGGCAAGTATAAAAGAGGGTAGGCGCATACGCGAAACAGCTTGTACATCCATAAATGTGGGCACCAATATCGGAAAATACGGAAGCTATCGGCTGAAAAACTGTTTTCGGAATTGGCTGGGCGGCGTGCCTTTTTGGGTTGCAAAAACGCGGTTTTGAAAAAGAGATGGGCCAACGCATCGAAACGCCGCTCCACCCGGGGCTCTATGAAAAAGAAAGGCAGTAAATACCGGCGGAATACGATCTTGCAAGACTTTTTTTTCACTTGGATGAATCTACCCAACCATGTCGTTTAAACTTATTGCCGCGCTATTTTTCCTCCTGGTACTCCTCGCAGTGGCAGGCAAAGCACAATCTGCCGGCAGCACCGCGCCCCAATGGGCTGCCGATGCCATTTGGTATCAAATTTTCGTGGAGCGTTTTGCCAACGGCGACCCCAGCAACGACCCCCGGCCCGCCGATATCCAGGCCTCCTCCGATTTTTTTGCCCTGCCCAAAGATTGGGCACTCACCCCCTGGACCCAGGATTGGTACCGGCAGGAGCCCTGGGCCGCCGCTACCGGCCGGCCGCTGAACGAAACCCTGTTTTTCCGGCGCTATGGCGGCGATTTGCAAGGAGTACTCAACAAACTTGATTACCTCCAGGAACTGGGCATCACGGCCATCTATTTCAACCCCCTGAACGACGCGCCCTCGTCGCACAAATACGATGCGCGCAGTTACCACCACATCGACGTCACCTTTGGCCCCGACCCCGAAGGCGACAAAAAGATCATGGCTGCCGAAAATCCGACCGACCCAGCTACCTGGCAATGGACTAGCGCCGACCGCCTGTTCCTGAGACTCGTGCAGGAAGCCCACCAGCGCAACATCCGCGTGGTGGTGGATTATTCCTGGAACCACACCGGCACCGAGTTTTGGGCCTGGAAAGACATTCTGCAACACCAGCAGAAATCCAAGTACAAAGACTGGTACGAAATCTTGTCGTTCGACGACCCGGCCACACCCGGTAGCGAATTCCGGTACCGGGGCTGGGCCAACGTGAGCAGCCTGCCGGAGATCAAAAAAGTAGATGTGCCGGTGCCCCGGCAATCGGGCCACCCCTACGAAGGCAATATTCACCCGGATTTTAAAAAACACATTTTCGACGTCACGCGGCGATGGCTGGCGCCCAACGGCGACCCCAAACAGGGCATCGACGGATACCGCCTCGACGTGGCCGACCAGATCCCGCTGGGCTTCTGGCGCGAGTTGCGCCGCGTGGTCAAATCCACCAAGCCCGACGCTTACCTGGTGGGCGAAATTTGGTGGGAGCAATGGCCCGACCGGCTCATGAACCCGGTGCCTTATTGCCGGGGCGATATGTTTGATGCCGTGATGTTTTACCAGGCCTACCGGCCGGCACGCAGTTTTTTTGCCCAGCCGGAAGACGCCATCGATGCGCGGCAGTTTGCCGACAGCCTGCTTTTTCAATGGAACCGGCTCGGCAAATCCTTCCGCTACGCCATGATGAACACCGCCGCCACCCACGATGCACCGCGCCTGCTCACCTGTTTTTACAATACCGGAAAATACAAATACCGGGCACAGCCCTACGAAAACCCCGCCTACCAAACCGGCAAACCCGACGCCGACGCCTACCGTCGCGTGCGGCTCTACCTGCTGCATACCTTCACCAGCGTGGGTGCACCGCACATCTGGAACGGCGATGAGCTGGGTATGTGGGGGGGCGACGATCCGGACTGCCGCAAGCCGCTGTGGTGGCGCGAGTACCGAATGGACCCCGAAACACGCAACAACGTACAGCCAGGAGCAAAAACCACCGACCTGGCAGAGACCAACGACGAACACTTCAAATACTACCAGCAACTGACCCGCCTACGCCATGCGCACCCGGTGCTGCGCCAGGGCAAATGTGAGTTTTTGCTGGCTGAAGGCCGGCGGCTGATGTACCGGCGCTACGACCGCAAAGCCGAAATATTTGTGTTGTTCAACCTGGAAACGGAGCCGCGCACGTTTCATGTGCCGCGCAAAGGCAAATTCCGCGATGTGTTGAGTGGGGCGACGCATGGCGCGGATGTCGAATTGGCGCCGGGCACGGGCCTGGTGTTGGAGAGGATCAGGTAACGATTGTTTTGTCAATGAATTTTTAACAAAACCAAAACGCAGCGCTGAAAATATGCGCCGCCCTCCGGCAGTTTGATAGTATCCTGCTGCCGGAGGATCTTATTTTTACACCAACCATTCAACGCAAGTGCCCATGAGGATTTGATAGACATGCCAATATCCATTCATTGTTTATCGCACAAACCAACACCTCATGTACTTCCGCACCTGCTTTTCCGGTCCAAAAAAACCTTGGGTACTGTCCATCGCCATCGCTGCCCTTTCCTTTACCGCTTGCCATAAAGAAGAAGATATCCTGGTCCCGGTCTTTTCCGAGGCGGAGCTGGCCGAATTGATCAGCCAAAGCTGCCTCACGGAAGATCCCTCTGATCTGGATTATGTCGACAACCCCCTGGAAGGCACGGCTGAAGACCGCGCGACGGGTATGAAAAATAAATTCTGGACGCCGGGCCAAACCCTGCGCGTGCGTTTTATGAACGGCAGCGCTGCCTTGCAGACCAAGGTGATGGGCTACGCCAAACAGTGGGAAAGTCTGGCCAACATCAAATTTACGAAAGTAACATCCGGTACTTCCGAGATCCGGATTGCGTTTGACAATGCCGGCCACTGGTCGTATGTGGGCAAAGACAACCAGTACATCGCCCAAACGCAAAAAACCATGAACCTGCAATTCACGGCCACAACGACCGAAAATGAAATTCGCGCCACCACCTTGCATGAGTTTGGCCATGCTTTGGGCCTGGGCCATGAGCACCAAAACCCAACGGCCAATATTTTGTGGAAAACCTCGGCTGTGTATCCCTACTACGCCCAAATGGGCTGGTCGCAGCAAAAAGTGAACGAGCAGGTACTGACCAAATACCAATGGCCGCAAACCCAGCACACGAACCACGATCCGAAGTCGATCATGCAGTATCCGGTGCCGGCCTCCCTGACCACCAACAATGTGGGTATTGCCTGGAACACCCAGTTGTCGGTTATCGATCAAGAATTTATCGGCAAAATGTACTCCTCGCAGCGGATCCGAATCCGCCATGCGGCCAATACGACAGCCTCGATCACCTTTGCCCTCAACGGCGTGTACTACACCCTCGCCAAAGGCGAAACGGTGCAGGCTACAGTCAAAACCACCGCCAACCAACTGGCCATTTACGAATGCATCGGCAGCGCCACCAACTGCGCCTGGGACAATACCTATGCGCCGCTGTACAACCGCAACTACCGCATCGTGAGCAGTGGAACTACCGGCAATATGACCCTGGTGCAGGAGTAGCCTGTTATTTTTTGCTGCCGAGCATCCCTGCGGTCCAGAAAAAAACCGCTAACGCCAACACGCCAATCAGCAAGGGAATCATACAAAGATATGCGGCCCATCGTTGAGCACTGCTCAGCGATGGGCCGTGCCGCATCAGGAGGATCAGGGCCTTCAGGCCAAACGTGAGCACCACGGCGCCCAGCACCAGCTGGGCGACACTCATACCTTCGCTCCAACGAATAGTAGCCGGCAAGCGGGCGGGCGCCAGCAGCATCAGCGCCAGCAAACCCCAAACCCAGCCGGCCCACTGGGGCAGCTGCTCGGGCGACCAACCCTTCCACCACAGCCAAATGAGAAGCGCCAGGCCAGCAGCCAGCAGCGCCAGAATCAGAATAGCCTGTAGGGTGGACATGGAAGATGGTTTCATTTTGATTTTTTTTACAAACTTTGCTTTCCGAAAACTACAGCTATTCCTTTTCAAACAGGAATACGAATCACCATGTTAGCCAAACTTAGCGCCTGGATTCTGAAACTCTGGGGTTGGAAAATAACCGGCCAATACCCCTACGATGTGCCCAAACTCGTGTTGGCCGTTGGGCCCCATACCTCCAACTGGGATTTCCCGGTGGGCGTACTCGTCAACAGCGCGGGCCGCATGCGGGCCAACTATGTGGGTAAACACACCATTTTTCGCTGGCCTTTCGGCGTGTTTTTCCGTTGGCTGGGCGGTATCCCGGTGAACCGCACCCGCAAGGGCGGCAATTTTGTGTCGGCTACCGTGGAGGCTTTTCAGCAAAACGAGCGCATGCACCTCGTCATCTCGCCCGAAGGTACCCGCAAGCGCGTACTGAAACTCAAAACGGGTTTTTACCACATCGCCCGGCTCGCCGATGTGCCCATCGCCTTGTGCATCTTCGACTGGCCCAATAAAATAGTCTACTTCGACCCGCAGTTGTTTTACCCCACCGGCGACGAAGAAAAAGACCTGGCCTTCATCTGGAATTACTTCAAAGATATTCCGGGCAAAAACCCCGACCAGGGCATTTATTAATCCAGCCGCAGGGCGCTCACATAAAAATCTTCGTCGACCAGCAGATCCTTGCGTTTGGACAATTTGCAAGGGCTGCTTTGCCACTCGGTAGTCGGGTAAATGAAACTATACTTGCCCGGCGACAGCATCACGTTGACGGGCATGTCGAAACCCTCCACACAGTTGGCCCAACGGTAGGCCACCTTGCCTTTCTCGCGGCGATACTCCAGCACCGGAATCCGTACGTCGCGCAAATACTGATCGAATGTTTTTTGAAGATTAATGCCCGCCTGCTTCGATATGTAGGCCTCTATCTGGGCGCCATCCACGGTTTGGTGGTAAAAATCGAGGTTCAGGCCGCGCAGGATGGAGCGCCATTTGGCGTCGTCGTTCACCACCTGGCGGATGGTGTGCAGCATATTGCCGCCTTTGGGGTACATGTCCACGGAGCCTTCGCGGTTCACGCCGTATACCCCGACGATCGGCTGGCGGTTTTCGATCGATTTGCGACAGCCCCGGATGTACTCCGCGCCTGCTTTTTTCCCGAAATAAAACTCCGTGTACAAGCCTTCGCTGTAGTTGGTAAAACTTTCGTGTACCCACATGTCGGCTATGTCCCGGTAGGTGATGTTGTTGGCAAACCACTCGTGGCCCGACTCGTGTACGATGATGAAATCCCATTTCAGGCCCCAGCCGGTTTCTGACAGGTCGGTACCCCGGTAGCCGTTGCGGTAGCCGTTGCCGTAGGTCACCGAACTCTGGTGCTCCATGCCCAGGTAGGGCACTTCGATGAGTTTGTAGCCGTCTTCGTAAAAAGGGTAGGGGCCAAACCAGTATTCGAAGGCCCGCAGCATGGGCTTGACTTGCTGGAATTGTACTTTGGCTTTGTCCAGGTTTTCGGGCAACACGTAGTAGTCCAGTGTCAGCACGCCTTTGGCGCCTTGCAGGGTATCGCCAAAATGGGTGTAGTTGGCGATATTGATGTTCACGCCGTAGTGGTTGATGGGGTTGGCCACAAACCATTCGAAGCTGCGCGTGCCGTCGGGGTTGTCGGTCGTCCGGCGCAGCCGGCCATTGGAAACATCCAGGAAGGGTTTGGGCACTGTGATGGTGATGGACTGCGAATCGGGCTCGTCGTACATGTGGTCTTTGCAGGGCCACCAGACGCTGGCGCCGAGGCCCTGGCAGGAGGTGGCTACAAAGGCTTGGCCCTGGCCGTCTTGCGACCAACTGAAGCCGCCGTCCCAAGGGGCGTGCTTGGCTTGGCGGGGTTGGCCGGCATACCACACCGTGACGGCTTCGTTGGCGCCGGGGTGTTGTGCTTTTTTAAGTTCTAGCAGCCAGGCATTGGCGCCGGCCTTTTCGACGCGGAGCGCCTGGCCGTCTTGTTCAGCGCGTTCGATGCGCAAGGGGGGCTGCAAATCGACTTGCAGCATCCGGTTGGGCTGTAATACCCGGTAGTGGATTTCATTGCTGCCGGAAATGTGTTTTTTGACCGGATCCACCCGCACCGCGAGGCGGTAAAAGCGGAGGTCCCACCAGGCGCGTTCGGGCGTAATGCTGCCCCGGAGCGTATCGTCGTGGGTAAACTGGGGGGCTTGCGCCTGCCCCAAAACAGGCTGTGCCATGAAAATGGAAAGACAGGCGCACAGGCGCAGGAAGCAACGGATGTTCATCGGAGGAACGATTGGTGTGCCGCAAATGAAAAGGATTGGCAGCGAATACGGAGATGTTTTTCGAGGAATTGGCCCAAAACCAATGCCGATCAATGTTTCTCCGAAACAAACAACATCGTGTCCACGACGGGTTTCCCATCCAGGGAAATGGTTACCGGCAGGTTGCCGAACACATCGTGGGGGTAATGCAGGCTGTCGTATCCGAAAGCGATCAGGTAATGGTTGCCTTCCGGCACCCCCGTGAGGCAGCCCCGCGCGTCTTTACCGGTTTTAAACACCTTGTCGAAGTATTCGGGTTTTTGCAGGTAGCCGGGAAACGAATCGGCATTGAATTTCACGTATACCGTCGCATCCGGAATCGGAAAATAGTGGTGGGAGGTTTGTACGCAAATTTTGGTGTCCAACTGAATCGTTTCCGGATACGAATAGCAGCCTTGCTGGAGCAGGGCCAGGCTCAGTCCGGCGATAAAAAGCAGTATGTATTGCATAACCAAGGGATTTTCTGTTGAGGGGGCAGGTGTAGAACCGCCGGCTACCGGAAAAAGTATTTTGAAACGATAGTTACGGCTATTTTCCGACACTTGCGTATTCAAAGTACCTTTGCGCCGCCTGTTCGCTACTGCAAGACAAATAACCGCTGCACTGGCCATCGGGTTTATTCAAACGGAACGAAAAGACCATTATTCGCTAAAGCACTCGTACACCTTGGGAATCAAAGTATTTGCCCCGGCATCTATCGGAAATATCGGCGTGGGTTTCGACATCATGGGCCTGGCCCTGGAGCGGCCCGGCGATGAAGTTATCGCCCGCAAAAGCAACACCCCCGGCCTGCGCATCACCAAAATCACCGGCCATAGCGGCAAATTGCCCTATGAAGTAGAAAAAAACACGGCGGGCGTCGCGGCACAGCGGTTTTTGGAATACATCGGTGAAACAGAAAAAGGGATCGAACTGGAAATCCACAAAAAAATGCCACTGGGCAGTGGTTTGGGCAGCAGTGCTGCCAGCGCCGTAGGCGCCGTGCTGGCGGTGAGCGAATTGCTGCGCACGGGCCTCAGCAAACGCGATCTCCTGCCTTTTGCCTGCCAGGGCGAACAACTCGCGTCGGGTAGTTTCCATGCCGACAACGTGGCCCCTTCCCTGCTGGGCGGCATCATCCTGATCCGCGACAACCCCACACTCGACGTGCACCGGCTGCACGTACCGCGCGGTATGTATGTAGTGGTCGTGTACCCACAAATTCAGGTATTGACCAGGGATGCCCGTGCCCTGCTCCGGCCCGAGGTGCCAATGGCCGATTATGTGCGGCAAAGCGCCAACCTGAGCGGTTTTATCGTTGGTTTGTTCAACGGCGATATCGGCCTGATCGGCCGCAGCCTGCGCGACGATATTATTGAGCCGCAACGCGCCGGGCTCATCACCGGCTTTTACGACGTGAAAGAAGCCGCCCTGGCCGAAGGTGTGCTGGGCTGTAGTATCTCGGGCTCCGGCCCGTCGGTGTTTGCCATTTGCCCGAACAGCCTCGTCGCCGAAAACGCCGGCCAGGCCATGCAACGGGCTTTTGCCCGGCACCGGGTTGAAAGTCAGGTGTATCTCTCGGCGGTCAACCAGGAAGGCGCACAGGTACAGTAAGCCCGCAGGGGGCCTGGGAAAAAAGCCCTCCTGTTAGAAACGGACAGCGTCCTTTTTTTAAAAATGCGAATAATGCTGCCAACGCAGTATTTTTAGCGCCTCTTTTTGCCTTTCAGCAAATCATTTGCAGGCTAATCGTTTCTTTTATTAACCAAATCTACTTTTATATGAAGCAGCAATTACTCACATTGCTCTTTATCTGCGTGGCAGCAATGGGCGTACATGCCCAGCGTGCGGTCACTGGTCGGGTAACTGAGCTATCCTCTGGCGAACCGCTGATCGGCGCCACCCTCACCGTAAAAGGTACTACAACCGGAACTACCACCGATGCCGACGGCCGGTACTCGATCCGCGTCGGCAAAGACGCAGATGTGCTGGTGGTGAAATACACCGGCTACCGGGGTCAGGAAATTACGGTTGGCACCCGCAGTAACGTCGATGTTGCGATGGAACAAAATGCCGAACTGATTGACGAAGTCGTCGTCATTGGCTACGGCAAACAAATCAAATCGACCCTGACGGGCAACATCGTAAAAGTGAGCGGCGACAATGTCAAAGCCATGCCGGTGGTGTCGGTCGAGCAGGCTTTACAGGGCCAGGCCGCCGGGGTGTATATTGAAAGCACCAACGGCAAGGTGGGCGGCGCCATGCGTATGCGCGTACGGGGCGTCGGCTCGATTAATGCCGGCACCGAGCCTCTGTTTGTGGTGGATGGTATCCCGCTGGCCAAAGACGCCCGCAATACCTCCGGCGCCGATATGAACCCGCTGGCCGACCTGAATTTCAACGATATCGAGTCTATTGAGGTCCTGAAAGATGCTTCGGCCAAAGCCATTTACGGCGCGCGGGGCTCTAATGGGGTCGTCATCATCACCACCAAATCGGGCAAAAGCGGCAAGTCTCGCATTGAACTCGACTTGCAAACTGGCTTCACCAAGGCCACCGGCCGCCGCGATTTTCTGAATTCCAAAGAGTATATCGAGCTGTTTACAGAAGCCGCCAACAACGCTGATGACCTGGAAGGCGTGCCCTACGACGACCCCAATTCCTGGACCGAGTTTGTGTTCAGCCGCTTCCGGCGCTACGACGGCCATACCAACTGGGAAGACCGCATCGACCAGACCGACTGGCAGGAAGAAGCCTTCCGCACCGGCCGCGTGCGCAATGCTTCGCTGTCGTTTAGTGGCGGCAACGACAAGGTGCGTTATTTTGCCAGCGGCAACCTGGGCCTGAACGAGGGCGTACTGCTCAGCAACGAACTGTCGAAAAACGGCGGGCGCCTCAACCTCGATTTTGATGCCACCAAACGCCTCAAAGTGGGTGTGGGCCTCAGCCTGGCGCGCACCAGCACCCGGCAGGTATCGAACGACAATGCGTTTTCCACGCCACTCCAATTGGTCGCCCTGGCGCCGTTTACGCCCAAAACAGACGAAGACGGCATCTTGTACGACCGGCCGGTAACCACCTACTACAACGGCCTGATCGATATCGAAGACGGCAGCCGCAAGGTCAATACCTTCCGCACCCTGGCCAATATTTCGGGCGAATACACCATCACCGAGCATCTCGGCCTGCACATGGAAGGCGCTGCCAACCTGTACAATGTGCGCGACGACGCGAGCTTTGGTGAACGCACCGAAAACGGAAGTGCCAGCAAAGGCTACGGGTATTCGGCGTTTGCCGGCGCTACCGACTACAACGCCAACGCCCTGTTGCACTGGGACCAGGAGTTTGACGCCCATGCCCTGGGCCTCGACTTGGGTACCGAGTATTTTACCAGCGAAAACACCCGCACCTACGTGGAGGGTGAGCAGTTTCCGACCGACGATTTCAAAACCCTGGCCAGCGCCGCGTCCATCAAAGCCGGTACTTCGACCATCACCAACTACAGTTTCGTTTCGTATTTTGGCCGGGCCCGCTACAATTTCAACCGCAAATACCTGCTCAACCTGAGTGCACGGGTCGATGGTTCTTCGCGTTTCGGCAAAGACAACCGCTACGCGTTTTTCCCGGCCGCTTCGGCCGGCTGGGTGCTGAGCGAAGAAGGGTTTTTGAAAGAAAACAAGGCGCTGAGTTTCCTCAAACTGCGGGCTTCCTGGGGCGTCAGCGGCAATGCTGATATTGAAAACTTCCTTTCGCAGGGCTTGTACAATGCCGGCACCTACAATGGTTCCAGCACCCTGAACCCCAAGCAGATTGCCAACCCGGGCCTTACCTGGGAAAAAAGTGCCGAACTGGACTTTGGCGTCGATTTCGGGCTGTTCGACAACCGGCTCTCGGGCGAAGTGGATTATTACATCAAAAACACCACCGACCTCTTGTTGAACGTGCCGGTGCCAGCTTCTTCGGGCTTTACCAACCAATTCCAAAACATCGGCAAACTGCGCAACAAAGGCCTGGAACTGGTGCTTAATTCCAATAACTTCAGCGGTGCGTTCTCCTGGACGACCTCGCTCAACATGGCCTTCAACCAAAACGAAGTCATCTCTTTGGCCAATGGCCAAACCCTGATCGACGACGGCAGCAACATGAACGTGGTCAAAGTTGGCGAATCAATCGGCACTTTCTATGGCGCCGCTTATGCCGGTGTAGACCCCCAAAACGGCGACGCACTCTGGTTTGTAAACGCTACCGACGACAACGGGAACATTGTGGACCCAACCGCTACGACCAATGATTTTTCAACGGCCAACTTTGTGGTACTCGGCTCGCCGATGCCGGATGTCATTTATGGCCTCGACAACACGTTCTCGTATGGCGGCCTCACGCTGAACATCCGCCTCCAGGGTCAGCAAGGCAACCAGATCCAGAACGGCGGCGGTCAGTTCATGTCCTGCAACGCCTGCTGGTTTGACAACCAAACCCGCGACCAACTCGATCGCTGGCAAAAACCGGGCGACATCACCAATGTGCCGCAAGCCCGCTTGGGCTATACCAACGGCGCTGAAACCCGCAGCAGCCGCTACCTTTCGGAAGGCTCCTACTTGCGCCTCAAAAACGTGACCCTGGCCTATGACTTGCCGGCGCGCTGGTTTGGCAAAAATGGGTTCCGCGATGTGCGGCTCTATGCCACGGCGACCAACCTGCTCACCTTCACCAAGTACGACGGCTGGGACCCCGAGGTAACCACCGACTACCTGGCCGACAACATCATTTATGGCGTGGATTTCTACTCGGCTCCTCAGCCCAAAACCATTGTATTCGGGCTGCGTGCCGGTTTCTAAACCCACGCAAGCCAAGTTTTTTCACATCAAAAATTGATAACAATGAAACGATATATAAACGGGTTGATCCTGCTGGCACTCAGCAGCCTGGTTGCCTGCGACAAAAAACTGAACCTCGACCCGGCACAGGATATCCGGGAAGAACTGGCGCTCAATACGGACGCCAACGTCAAACTGGTACTGCTCGGCGCTTACGATGCCCTGGCTCTCGATGGCATGTTTGGTGGAAACACCCTGCGCGATGCCGAACTGATGGGCGCCGATGGCGAAATTCGCTGGGTGGGTACCTATGAAGGCCCCCGCGACGTGTTTAACCACGCCATGATCGCCGAGAACAACGACGCCGAAAACATGTGGGTAGACGCCTACAAGGCCATCAATATCTGCAACAATGTGCTCGACGCACTCGCTGTTGTCAACGAGGCTGATCGCGACCAGGTGAAAGGCGAGGCCAGTTTCGTGCGCGCCATGGCTTATTTTCAGTTGGTGCGCTTTTATGCCCAGGGGTATGAAGCCGGTGGCAACAATACCCAGGCGGGGGTACCGATTGTGTTGCGGCCGACCCGCATGATCGACGAATCCAACCTCGTATCGCGCAACAGCGTGGAAGAATGCTATGCCCAGATCCTGGAAGACCTGAACACGGCCAAAAGCCTGCTGCCCGACGACAACGGCGTTCAAGCCGGTAAATACACCGCCACGGCCTTGCTGGCCCGTGTGTATTTGCAAATGGGCCGCTTTGCCGAAGCCCGCGACCACGCCCATGAAGTGATCGAATCCGGCCTGTATTCATTGCTGCCCGCGTATGCCGACCTGTGGAACAACGAAGACAACACGGCCGAAGACATCTTCGCCGTTCAGATTTCCAACCAGGATTTCGACGAATCGACGATGGTCATTTTCTACTCCATTCCGGATTACGGTGGCCGCGACGGCGACATTGAAGTCAATCAAACCCACCTCGATTTGTACGAGGCCGACGATGCCCGCCTGGCCTTGCACTACGAGGGCTATGGCGCCTGGCGCACCGGAAAATGGCGCGACCAGTACAAAAACGAACCGGTGATCCGGCTGGCTGAAATGTACCTGATCCGCGCGGAATGCAATGCCCGGCTTGGTACATCCACGGGAGCCTCCGTCGATGACGATTACAACGCCATCCACACCCGCGCCGGCCTTCAGCCGAAAACCGGGGTGAGCCTCGACGATATTCTGTACGAACGCCGCCTCGAACTGGCCCATGAAGGACACCGGATCCACGACGTGAAACGCCTGAAAGGTTCGGTAGATGGCCTTTCGTATGACGATCCCACGCTTGTGTACCCAATACCTGCCCGCGAAATCCAGGCCAACAAAAACCTGGTGCAGAACGCCGGGTATTAAAATTCCGGTATCGGCCAAACCGATATACCCGCCCGCCGGCCTCCTTGCCTGGCTGGCGGGTATTTTGTTTTCTGATCAGTGGAAAGCGCTACCTTTGCGGCTGCTTAATAGCATGAATAGCGCTCTTTGTTTTTGGTTTTAAATATTCATTTCCAATGAATTGCAAAAAAATTCCTTTGCTCGGGTATTTGTTCCTCCTGCCCTTGCTGGCCAACGCACAGGTAACCACGTCCATTACCATTGTACCGCAACCCGCGACGGCGTATAGCCGCGAAGGGCAATTTGAACTCAAAGCTGACACCCGTATCTATTTTCCGGAAGGCAAAAAGGATTGGGAAACGGCGGCTCAATATTTTATGGCAGTAGGCCAAACCTCGACGGGCTTTCAACTGGTGGCCCAAGCGTTTAAAAACCCCATTGGCTCCCCGCGCGACAATGCGATTTATTTTATCCCGGATGAAAGCGTCGAGCAGCCTGAAGGCTATAAAATGGAAATTTCGCCTACCTACATTACGGTTCGGGCGAGCACCGCTGCCGGAGCGTTTTATGCGGTGCAAAGCCTCCGGCAAATCTTTCCAACGGAGTTTTGCAGCCCGAAACCTGTGCAGGGTGTGGCGTGGCAGGCCCGTTGCTGCTCAATTACCGATTACCCGCGCTTCGGGTACCGGGGCTTGCACCTGGATGTGAGCCGCCATTTCTTTTCGGTAGAGTTTGTCAAACGCTACATCGACCTTTTGGCGATGCACAAAATGAACCGTTTCCACTGGCACCTGACCGACGACCAGGGCTGGCGGATCGAAATAAAAAAATACCCGAAACTGCAAACCGTGGCTTCCTGCCGCAAAGAAACCCTGATCGGCCACAACTCCGAGCTGCCCCAAAAATTTGACGGCAAGCAACACTGCGGCTTTTACACCCAGGAGGAAGTAAAAGAAATTGTGAAATATGCCAAGCAGCGTTTCGTAACTATTGTGCCGGAGATCGAAATGCCAGGCCATGCCCTGGCGGCGCTGTCGGCCTATCCGGAGTTGGGTTGCACGGGCGGTCCCTACGAGCCGGCCACGCATTGGGGCGTTTTCGAAGATGTGTTTTGTGCCGGCAACGACAAAACCTTTGAATTTGTGGACGGAGTGCTGGAAGAGGTATGTGCCTTGTTTCCTGGCACGTATGTGCATGTAGGGGGCGATGAATCACCGAAAGACCGCTGGAAAGTATGCCCAAAATGCCAAAAACGAATCAAAGATCAAGGTTTGAAAGACGAGCATGAATTGCAGAGCTACTTTATCAAACGCGCTGAAAAAACCCTGGCGAAGTATGGCAAAAAACTGATCGGCTGGGACGAAATCCTGGAAGGCGGCTTGGCGCCCACGGCTACAGTGATGAGCTGGCGGGGTATCGAAGGCGGCATTGCAGCGGCCCGCTCGGGCCACGACGCCATTATGACGCCGGGCTCTCATTGCTATCTTGATTATTACCAAAGCGACCCCGGCAACGAGCCTTTAGCGATAGGCGGGCTCCTCACCCTGGAACGCGTGTATGGCTACGAACCGATACCCGACTCCCTGACCGAGGAGCAGGGCCGGCACATCCTGGGCGCACAAGGCAACGTCTGGACGGAGTATATCGACAACCCCGCCTATGCCGAATACATGGTTTACCCCCGGGCATCTGCCCTGTCGGAAGTCGTGTGGACGCCCAAAGCCAAGCGCAACTGGCCGGATTTCTTGCGCCGGATCCAGGTACATTTCACACGCCTCGATTTATTGGGGGTCACTTATGCCAAAAGCATTTATGATGTCAAATCCAGTTTTTCCGGCGGCTATGTCAGCCTGCGCTGCGGCGTGCCCGGCACACAGGTAAAATACACCACAGACGGCACCGAGCCCAAGGGGACCTCGGCCGGGTTCTATTCGCCGCTGCCGCTACAACAAACCACGACTATCAAAGCGGTGACCACGCAAAAAGGAGTGGTATTGGGCAAAATCCTTACTGTGCGCTTTTTTGTGCACAAAGCCAGCGGTAAAACCTATACGATGAGCAACCAGCCCAGCCAATACTCGGGCGGCGAGCGCTATGCCCTGACGAATGGCATGGCCGGTGCCCTGAAATCCTGGAACAACTGGGTGGGCCTGCAAAACAGCAACATTGACCCGGTGATCGATTTGGGCGCTGAAACGGATATCAGCCGGGTGACGACGCATTTTATCAACAATAAATCGGCCTGGATCTACCCGCCGCGCAGCATCGAAGTGTTGGTATCAGACGACGGGCAAAACTTCCGGCCGGTGGCTAAAAAGACCATCGACGCCGACAATATGCAGGGTAATTCACTAGAAACCGTGGAACTGAGCACCCCGGGCGCCAAAGCGCGCTACCTCAAACTGGTTGCCCAAAACTACGGTACTATACCGCCCGCCGTTGCCGGTGCCGGCAGCGGCGCCTGGTTGTTTCTGGATGAAGTGCAGGTGGATTAGCCTTTGTTTAACCCTTTGCCTGATATGCACCTACGCCTATTCTACTCTTGTATTGCCGGATTTGCCCTAGTGCTATGGGCCTCAGGCACCTTGTCGGCACAACACCCACATGGCGCGGATCCCAGTACGCTGCTGATCGTTCGTACACTTGACCGAAATGAGTTTATGGGTACGCTCCTGTCGGAAGACAGCACCCATGTCGTGTTGCGCACGGAGCAGTACGGCTCAATACGTATTGCCCGGCAGGCGATCCTGACGATGACACAGATGGAGCCGCCACGGATGGTGCGGGGGAAGCCTTGGTACGCCAGCCGGTATGCCAGCCGGTATTTTGGCGGGCCCAGCGGATATGGTTTGCAAAAAGGCGAGGGGGCCTTCGACAATGTTTTGTTGTTTTTCAACCAGGTGAGTTATGGATTTTCCGATCAGTTTTCGTTGTCGGCGGGCTTGGCGCCGATTGTGCTCGTCGACGGCCCGATGCCCGTTTGGCTGATGCCAAAATTCTCCATTCCACTCAAGCGAAACCGGGTGAACCTGAGCCTAGGGGCCTTGTTTGGCCATTTATTTAACAGCTATTCCGCTGAAAACCCCACGTTCGGCGGCTTGTTTACTCAAATTACGCTGGGCAAACCCGACGAAAACTTTACTGCCGGATTGGGCTACCTTCAATCCGGCAGTGATGCCGGCAGTGCGCCGGTGTATTCCTTCGGCGGTACTGTACGGGTGGGCCCGCGCCTGGCTTTGTTGGCGGAAGGCTATTTTTTCAAACTGGACAACGAACGGTACAATATGTCTGCCATGGGGTTACGGTTTATGGGGCGGCGCCTGGCCATCGATTTGGGTGTGGCCTTTTTAACCCTGGAGGACGACGGCCCATACCCGATTCCCTGCCTGAGCGTGCGGGTGCCCTTTGGAACCGGAAAAGGCGCCCGTTTATCGCAATAGTATTTGCAGGAAACCAACCCAGGTCCTCTGGCCTGCGTCATTGTATCGTAACCAATTGTTTACATATAACCCACCACCATGAACAGATACCTCCCGGGCATTTTTATGGCCGCTTTGTTTGTATTGGGTGCTGCCATGCCAGTATCCGCACAAAGCCACCCTACTTTCGATTCATTGACTTTGGTATTGGTGTCCACAAAGGATGGCAACGAATTTATCGGAACCATCATCACGCAAACCGAAGAGAAAGTGGTATTGCAAACCAGCACCTTTGGCGAATTGAGCATCCAGCGCAAGATGATATTTCGGATGCGGGCCACCGAGCCGGAAAAAATTGTCAATGGGAAAATATGGTATCGCAATCCTCATGCGCCCCGCCACTTTGCCGGCCCCAGTGCCTATGGCCTTCAAAAAGGCGAAGGTTCGTACGACAATACCTTCTTGTTTTTCAACCAGGTAAGTTACGGCCTGTCCGACCACTTTAGTTTGGGGCTTGGCTTGGCGCCCATGATACTGTTCGACGGCCCCTTTCCGGTATGGCTAACGCCAAAATTTTCTATTCCGATAGCAAAAAACAAACTCAACCTGGCGGTCGGCGGTTTGTATGGCCACGCCTACAGCAGTTATGAGTTTGACGACAAAGATTTTGCCGCAGTTTTTTCGCAGATCACCCTTGGCACGCGGGACGCCAACATCTCTGCCGGGATGGCTTTTGTGACGACCGACAATCAATTGAGCAAGGCCAAGTTGTTGTCGATCAACGGCATGGTTCGGGCCGGCAGTTGGATATCGCTCATAGCAGAAAGTTACATCTCCGTTGACGGCGGCGAGGACAGCGTCAGCCTGCTTGGCTTGGGTATCCGGTTTATGGGCCGGCGTATCGCTTTCGATGGTGGACTGACGTTTGTACGCGAGGGTGAAGATGACACCTATCCGATACCCTGGGCCAGCCTCCATGTGCCGTTTGGACGGAGTAAAAAGTAAGCCTCAATGGTAGTTTACTGGCCGTATAATTATTGTTTTTGGAGAAAAAATGCTTATTTTTGAAAAAAATCAACGTACCCTCAATCCAATTCACATGAGAAAGAATCCAGGAATACCCGGCTTTTTACTGGTCCTGTTGCAGTGTTGCCAGCCTATGTTTGGGCAAGAAATTAAGATACCCGCCGATACTACCCAATTGGTAGCAGTTGAAACCAAGGACGGTAACGAATATGTGGGTTTTGTCACCGGTATGGATTCGGTGTTTATCCGCTTGAAAACCGAAAGCCTGGGCGCGCTGCAATTGCGCCGGCAAGATATCCGGCAATTGCAGCCCTTGAGTCGGGTGCAACTCGTGGACGGCAAGTATTGGTTTGAAAACCCCAGTTCCACGCGCTATTTCTTTGGCCCCAACGGCTACGGCTTGCGCAAAGGCGAGGGATATTACCAGAACACCTGGGTGCTGTTTAACCAGGTGAGTTATGGATTGAGCAATCATTTTACCATTGGGGTAGGCATCGTGCCCTTGTTTTTCTTCGATGGTACCTCTTCTCCGGTTTGGATTACGCCCAAAGTATCTATCCCGATCAAGAAAGATCAGATCAACCTGGGCCTGGGCGGCCTGTTTGCTTATGTGCTGGGCGAAGAAAACGGATCTTTTGGCGTGGCATACGGCCAGATGACGTTTGGCTCGCGCGACCGGAATATCAACGTTGGCCTGGGCTATGGCTATGCCGGCGATTCCTGGGCCAATACGCCCACCGTTTCGCTCAGTGGTATGTACCGTACCGGCAAAAAATTTGCGCTGCTCACTGAAAACTATGTGTTTGATACTGGCGACGAAAACCTGATCCTGTGTTCGTTTGGTGGGCGCTTTATCGGGCGGCGTATTTCGGTGGACGCCGGTTTGGTGGTGCCGGTCGTGCTCGAGGAAGGATTTCTTGCTGTGCCCTGGCTGGGGCTTTCAGTGCCCTTCGGCAAACCTGCCTCCTATTGATCGTTTGTTTGTAGCCTGGGGAGAGACAGTTGTGGCCGGAAGGTTCTACATTTACCCACCTAAAACGAAACCAACTGAACGTGGCTACTGCATCTCCTTCCGGCTCTATGCCGCTGCTCAAAAACGACAAACGTACCATTACCGCCTGGGCATTTTTTGACTGGGCCAACAGCGCCTATGCGTTGGTGATCACGGTTGCTATTTTTCCGCCCTATTTTTTGGGAATTGCGCCCGACCTGGTCGATATCGGCGGCGGCTTGCAACTGCGCGACGAAACCCTGGAGGCCTGGTGTATTTCGCTGGCCTATCTGATTATTGCCCTCCTTTCGCCGTTCCTGTCGGGTTTGGCCGATTATGGGGGCAAGAAAAAGCGCTTCATGCGGTTTTTTACCTTCATCGGCTCCCTGGCCTGTATCAGCCTTTTCTTTTTTCAAACGCCGGAATCGCTGTGGATCGGCGTCTTTGGTTTTGTGCTGGCTACCATCGGTTTTGCCGGCGGCATCGTGTTTTACAACGCCTACTTGCCTGATATTGCCACGGAAGACCGCTACGATGCCGTGAGTGCCAAGGGCTTTATTTACGGGTTCACGGGCAGTGTGATTCTGCTGGTTGTCAACCTGGCAATGGTGCTGAATTACGAGGCCTTCGGTTTTTCCACCGATACTGCGGCGATTCGCTGGGCATTCGTGACCGTTGGCGTGTGGTGGCTGCTGTTTGCACAAATCCCGTTTCGCCGCTTACCAGCCGACTCGCCGAAACCGCTGCCCCTAAGCGCACTGCGCAAAGGGTACCAAGAGCTGGCCAAGGCCTACCGGGTGGTGCGCAAAAGCCGGAACACCACGCTTTTCCTGCTGGCTTTTTTCTGCTACAACGCCGGGGTACAGGCGATTTTGTTCCTGGCCTCCAGTTTTGCCGATAAGGAAATGAAAATGGAAAAATCCAAACTGATCGGCCTCGTACTCATCCTCCAACTCGTGGCCATTGTGGGCGCCTACCTGTCGTCGCGGCTTTCCGAAAAACGCGGAAACCGGGCCTCCCTGTTTGTCATGCTCAGCATCTGGACAGCCATCTGCCTGCTGGGCTATTCGGTACGCACCGAAACGGAAGTATTCCTGCTGGGCGGCGCCATTGGTTTGGTGATGGGCGGCATTCAGGCCCTTTCGCGCAGCACCTACGCCAAGTTTCTGCCAGAAAATACCCAGGAAACCACCTCTTTTTTTAGTTTTTACGACGTCATGGACAAAACCTCCACAGTGTTCGGCACGCTGGTGTTCGGGCTGGTAGCGCAGTTGTACGGCGGCATGCGCAGCAGCGTGTTGTCGTTGTCGGTGCTGTTTGTGATCAGCCTGATCTTGCTGATGTGGGTGCGGGTGCGCCGGATGGACAATGTTTCGCTAACATAGGTTCAGGAGTATGGATTTCACGCGCTTATTCGAAATTCTGGAGTATCAAAACCTGCGCTTCCCCCGGGAAATTGCCCTGGCAGGCCGTGAACAGGACGGCTGGCGTCGCTGGAGCACCGCCGAACTCCTTGCCGAGCGGGATCGGCTAAGCCGGGGCTTGCTGCACCGGGGCCTCCTGCCGGGCGAGCGGGTAGGTATCCTGAGCCATTGCGGCAGTCCCTGGTGGTCTATCGCCGATGCCGCCCTCTTGCAAGCCGGTATGGTGCCGGTACCCATCCATGCTACAGCCCGGCCCGACGAAATCGCCTACATCCTGCGCGACGCGCAATTGCGCGCCTGCTTTGTCAGCAACGCGGATATGCTGGCCAAACTAACAGCCTCCGCAGCCTTGCCCGAAACGGTCATCGCGTTTGGAGATCTGGAAGGTGCTGTGCCCTGGCAAATGCTGCTGGAGGAATCGGCCAACGTACCGCCGGAAACGCTCGCAGGCTTGCGCGCGACAATCACCCCCGATACCCTGGCCACTATTTTGTATACCTCCGGTACTACCGGTACGCCCAAAGGCGTGATGCTGACGCACGCCAACATCGTGAGCAATGTGAAATCGGTGCTGACCATCGTGCCGGTCAATCCCGACGTGACGGCCCTCAGTTACCTGCCACTCAGCCATATTTTCGAACGCATGGTCGTGTATGTGTACCTGGCAGCCGGCACGCCGGTTTGGTTTGCCGATTCGGTCGAACGCCTGCCGGAGACCCTGCGGGAGCTGCGTCCGCACTTTTTTACGGCGGTGCCGCGCATCCTGGAGCGGAGCTACGAGCGCCTGCTCGAACGGCGCAGCCGGGCTGGTTTTTTGGGAAAAAAAATACTCGATTGGGCGATGGCCCTCGGCGAACGTTACCCTTTTGCCGGCAAACACCAGATGCCGGTGGGCTACCGCCTCAAATTGCTGCTGGCCGATGTGCTGGTATTTCGGCGCTGGCGCCGGGCCATGGGCGGCCGCGTGCGCGGCATTGCTGTGGGCGCGGCCGCGCTGCAACCCCGCTTGGGGCGCTTGTTTTCGGCAGCCGGCATCGACGTTCGGGAGGGCTACGGCCTCACCGAAACCAGCCCCGTGGTGTCCTTCAATCGCTTCGAGCCGGGCGGCGTGCATTTCGGTACGGTGGGTATCCCGGCGCCGGGCGTGGAAGTGCGGATCGCCGATGCGGATGCCCAGGGAGAAGGTGAAATTCAGGTGCGGGGCCCCAACGTGATGAGCGGCTACTGGCAGTTGCCTGAAGAAACGGCCGCCCGCTTTACGCCCGATGGCTGGTTAAAAACCGGCGATTTGGGGCGTTTTGAGTTCAAGCGGTTTTTAAAAGTCACCGGCCGCAAAAGCGAGGTATTCAAAACGACGACCGGCAAATTTGTGGCGCCGGCCTTTGTCGAACAACAACTGCTGCGCTCACCCTACATCGACCAGTGCATGGCTCTTGGTCTCAACCAGGCATTTGTGGGCGCGCTGATCGTGCCAAATTTTGTGCAATTGGAGGCCTGGTGCCGCGACAATAAAGTACACTGGACGGCGGCTCCGTACATGATTTTGAATCCGAAAGTGGAAAAACTGTTTCGGACAGAAATCGAACACCTCAACGAGCAACATCTTGGGCCTATCGAGCAGGTGCGCGGGTTTCAGTTGCTGGCCGAAACCTGGACGCCGGACAATGGCCTGCTCACGCCCACCTTAAAACTGCGTCGCGAGGCAATCACCGAGCGCTTTGCGTCGGAAATCGCGGCTATTTTCAAGCCCAAACGCAAACAGGGCGATGCGGATAACTTGCCGGACAACTAATTGGCCTCCCGGCAGTTTTTGAGGCGTTTGCGCACACTTTCGGCAAAGCGCAGCATAGCGGTTTTGGCCGCCGGCGTGAGCCCCGGTGCGGCATCCGGGTACTTTTCATAGCGGCCAATGGGCAGGGCAAAATAGTCGGTTTTGCCGCTGGCATTTTTTTTCATGTATCGATAAACGGGTAGATAGCCGTATTGGCCCACTTCGGCGCGGGGCACTCCTTTGCGGTGCAGCAGGTCTACCTCAAACAGGATACCGCCATCGGTGCCCGGTTTTTGTTGGTTGGAAATAAAATTGCCCAGAGAATAGACGACCACCGCCGATTTGCGCGAGCCATCGGGCAGTTGCACGGTTTCGGTTTTGATGGGTTGCACGACGTGGGGGTGCGCTCCGATGATCAGATCGGCGCCTTCGCGGATGAGAAAGCGGGCCAGTTGGCGTTGTTCGGCGTTTTCTTCCAGTTGGTACTCCAGCCCCCAGTGCATGACGGCGATGATAAAATGGGGTTTGCGCGCGCGGGCTTCGGCGAGGTCGCGCGCGATTTGCACGGTGTCGATCAGGTTGACGATGGTGGGTGCCTGGGTGGGCACGCCATTGGTGCCGTAGGTGTAATTGAGCAGGGCGATTTTAAAGCCATTTTTGTACACCATCAGGGGGTAAAATGCGCTGCGGTCGCGGGCGTTGAGAAAGGTGCCGGTTTGCAGGAAACCCAGGTCGCGAAGGGTTTGGACGGTGTGGGTTACGCCGGCGCCTCGGCCGTCGTTGGAGTGGTTGTTGGCGGTCACGAGGATATCGAAGCCGGCCTCTTTGAGGTCGCTGGCCAGGGCATCGGGACTGCGAAACATCGGATAGCCCGAGTAGGGGCCTTTGGCCGAGAGGGTGAGTTCGAGGTTGCCGACGGCGAGGTCGGCGCGTTCGAGGATCGGTCGGATGTATCGAAAACAAGCCTGGTAGTCGTACTTTCCGGGCGCTACTTCGGCACTTTTGATTTGTGGCGTATGGCCCATGATATCGCCGGCAAACACCAGGTGGAGCGTGTCGGTTTGGGCGGGCAGGGGCGATTGGGACAGGGTGACAAACAGCACGAGCGCGCAGCAAAAAGACAGTTGAGGTTTGGGCAATGCCATAGGTGGATATTTTTTCGGTGAAGGACGGAAAAATCCTAAATTAGATCAACTTTGAGTTTTAAAATACCAGGTCTATGTCAAAACGTTTGTTGTTGGTGGCTGTGCTGGCGCTCGGTTTTTTACTGGGTGGCTGGCTGGCTTACCGGTATTTCGCGCCCAAATCGGCGCCGGTGGAAAGTGCCAGTATTTTGCTGGAAAAAATACGCGCTGTGGTGAAGTTGACGACCGTGGAGGGCGAGTTTTCCGAGATTTACAACTACAATGAATACTCCGGCTATTTCAGTTGGTTTTGGGACAAAAAAGCCCTCGTACGGGTGCATGCCACTGTGGCTGTGGGCTACGACCTAAGCAACCTGCGCATCGAAGCCGACTCCAGCGCCCGCGTGGTGCGCATCGGCCCCTTGCCGGAACCTCAAATCCTGAGTATCGACCACACGCTCGACTACTACGACGTGTCGACGGGGGTGTTCACCGATTTTTCTCCGCAGGATTACACCCGCATGAACCAGAAGGCCAAAGACCTGATCCGGGAGCGGGCTTTGCAAAGCAACCTGATGCCATCGGCCCGCGAACAGGGCAAACGCATTTTTGATATGGTTGGTTTTGTGGCCGAAAGTGCGGGCTGGAAACTGGAAATCATTTCGGCGCCGCCTGCCCATACCATTCAGTGAGGGGCTGCGTTTATCTCCCTGTTCAAATGTTCCCTACCTTGGGGACCCTTTTTTACACAGCCTTCTTGTCATGAAACAGAGCATTTTATTGGGTCTTTTCCTGTCTGCAGCGGCGTTGCTCGGTGCTCAATCTCCGATCGTCACGGCCCCTTCGCCCGCGCCTGTGAGCCGGGACCCCGCCAGGCTGGCAACCGAAGCGCTCCAGCGAAAATACCAGTTGGACCAGGCGCAAACACAAACGATGTATACCATCCAGCGGCGAAAATTCCGCAACCTGGCGGAAATAGAACCCCTGAAGGCCGGCAATCCGGCCTTGTACACCAGCAAAACCAGCAGCATTCAGCGGGGCACACAAGCCAGCATCCGGCGCATGCTGAACACCCCGGCGCAATGGGAATTGTACAACCAAACCCAGGCCGAACAACGTATCCAGCGGCAGGCTAAAGCGGAGGCTTTGAAGGCACAGGGCGCCGACCAGGCGAGCATCGACGCAGCGGTGTTGTCCATTTATTTGGAGTAGGCGGCTAAAATTGCCGGGTGGGCGATACTTCCGGCCATATTTACCATTACTTAATTCGCATTTTTTCTGCCGCACAGTAACTTGCAGCGAATTGCAAACATCGGGGCTGTTGTGGCGCCCATTCTCTTGAACGATTTACCCCTGGTACGCATATGCTGATTTTCGCCGTTCGACTTATATTGGAAGAGGATGGTAAACTGCTTTTCCTTCGGCAAACGAAAAAAAACGGAGGGCGTTTTTCCCTGATTGGAGGCAATGTGGAGGAAAACGAGTTTGCCCGCGAAGCGCTCGCCCGGGAGGCCCTGGAAGAGGCTGGTATTCACGTCTTGCCCAATGAATTGAACCTCGTACACGTGTTGCACCGGCATAAACTAAAAAAAGACGAAACCCTGCTGGTGTTGTATTTCAAAGCCCAGCGCTTTCACGGCGAACCGGAATCGCTCGAACCCAAAAAATTCAAGGATGTAAAATGGCTGCCGGTGAATAACCTGCCCCAGGATGTGTCGAAAGCCACCCACCACGTGTTGCAGGGTATCCAGCGCGGTGAAATATATTCCGAGTTTCCGGCGCGCAACAAAGTGCTGGCCTTTTGGGAGCAGTTTGGCGACCGCTGGGCCGGATTTTCGGACTTTTGATAGATGGCAGACACTTTTTTTTGCGTGTTAAAATTTACAACGCCACGCTTTTTACCCTATATTTGCATGCATACAGTTTAATCCAGTTCTGCTTTTATACCGATTTACAGTTTACAAACACTACATCCCATGAGCAGATTCGACCATGCCTCCTTCGGGCATATTGTGCCTGTTTTTTTGATTCCCACTACTATATTGACCGTTCTCCGGCCATGTACACAGCGTACATGTGGTCCGGCAATTGCTATTTGCGGCCCTGGCAACCCTGCCGGCGAGCCGCGGGTTTGTCGTTGAACCCTTACCGACCGGCGCCCTCGTTTTTCAATCCCACTGCTTGAGTTCAGCGGGCAAAATTGAAAAACAGCCCCCCGTTCCGGGCGCCGCTTCTATCATTCAGATGTCTTATGCTTCATAGGCGAGAACCCCGGTTGTGAAACGTCACAGCCGGGAATTTTTTTTATTGCTCAAACCAAAAGGGCACCACCCCGTAGGTGCTGAGCGAGTCGGGCTTCGCGGCAGTGGGAATTTTTACCAGCAATACATTTTTGCCGCTGCGAAACCCCTTGGTTGGGAGGTAAGTGAGCAAGCCCAGGGTGCCCGTGGCCGGGTGTTCGTGAAACATCCAGTCTATGGAGCGGTACAGCGAGTCGTTGACCGAGACCTGAAAAAACTGGGAAAAGCACTGGAGGTGGATGCTATCGGCCAGGTGGCGGCGCTGATGTTTGGGCATCGAATCGGGAAAGGTAAGCGGCGGGCAGCGCTGGCTCATCCCGGCGTCCAGCGCTTTGGGATAGGTCAGAAAAACGCGCAAGGCTGGTCCGGAAACGATGTCGCCGGGTATGGATACTCGTGCCAGCGCTTGGTCTTCGCTGCGCAAACTGTCGTAGCGTCGGGCATCGAGGGTATAGGCGCCGTTGCTTTGTGCATAAAACGAGTGAGCCGAAAAACTGCTACGGCCAGCCATATCCAGAGCGGTTTGCAAGAAAATCCAAAACACGCCGGCCACGGCGATGGTGCTCACGAGGGTCATGGTGGTGTACATCCGCCGGGCAGATACGTTGGAGGTGAAAGTCAGGCTCAGGTAGGTGGCCGGCCGGTACACAAAAGGCAGCAGGATTTGGGGCGCCAGGCTGGTGGCTTTTATGGCGAGGTAGTTGACCCAGGGTTTTTGGGCCAGTTTCGGTGATTTGGTCAGGCCCAGCGCCAAAGCGGGCAAACACGCCAGGAGCACAAACAGGGTCAGTAAGATCATACTGATGAGTTTGCCGGTGGGGCCCGGAACCAGCAGCGGCAGCAGGTGCAGGATGGAGAACACCAGCAGGTAGGTGAAACTGATGCCCAGGCTGAACAAGGCGATCAAAAACGCAAAAGAAAAGACCTGGTTGCTCAGTCGGTCGAGCCGGGTGATATAGTCTTCGAGGCGGCCAAAGCGTAGCCGCGATTGCTCGCGGGTGACGTCGGTTTGGCCGGGCAAATGTTCGTATCGGATGCCCGCCGGGTACACGGCATGCAAACCCACCAGCCCCACCCAAAAGGCGCGCATGATAAAATGCACCACAAAGGTAGCGATGAGCAGCCAGGCTACGATTTTGCCGAAACTATAGGCCAGTACCGGCAGGGAGATTTTGGCCATATCAGTGCTAACCGCCAGGTTGTTCAGGTAATACTGCAGGGCGCTATCGACAGCGGGAGGCAACTGTACGGCCAGAAATACGGCGGCGCCGGAAATAATCAATTCGAGGTTCCAACTTTTGGTGGCCAGTTCCTGGAGCCGGGCATTTCGCTCTTGTTCGGGTGTTGATTCCATTTTTTAAGCCATTTTTGCGCTACAATGTTAGGGCAAAAACTGCCAATAGCGGATATCCCCGGCCGTTTGTTCCTCATTTACACGCCAACCCATATGACACTTCCCGATCTGACGGATACCATTGCAGCGCTGGCCACCCCGCCGGGCGTCGGCGCGATTGCGGTGCTGCGGCTTTCCGGCCCGCAGGCCTTGCCCCTTGCCGATCGCATTTTCAAAGGCAAGCGGCTCGGGCAGCAGCCCTCGCATACCGCGCATTTCGGCCGCCTGGTGGCCGAAGACGGCCGCACGCTTGATGAAGCCCTGCTGACCGTGTTTCGGGCGCCGCGCTCCTACACCGGCGAGGATCAGGTGGAAATTTCGGTCCACGGCTCCCCGTATGTGCAGCAGGAAGTGCTGCAACTGCTGCTTCGGCAGGGCGCCCGGCTGGCGCAGCCGGGCGAGTTTACCTTGCGTGCCTTTCTCAACGGCAAGATGGACCTCAGTCAGGCCGAAGCCGTGGCCGACCTGATCGCCAGCGAAAGCGAAGCGGCCCACGGGGTGGCCCTGCGGCAGCTGCGCGGCGGCTTCAAAAACGAGATTGCGCACCTGCGCGAGGAGCTCATTCACTTTGCCAGCCTGGTGGAGCTCGAACTTGATTTTTCGGAAGAAGACGTCGTGTTTGCCGACCGCGGCCAGTTGGCGGCGCTGGTGCAAAAAATTCAAGCCTACATCAGCCGTTTGCTGCAATCGTTTGCCTTGGGCAATGCCCTGAAAACAGGCGTGGCCACCGTGCTGGCTGGCCGGCCCAACGCCGGCAAAAGCACCTTGCTCAACGCCCTGCTCAATGAGGAGCGCGCCATCGTGAGCGAGATCGCCGGCACCACGCGCGATACGATCGAGGAAGTGCTCAACATCCGCGGCGTGCCGTTTCGGCTGATCGACACGGCCGGTATCCGCGAAGCGCAGGACCAGATCGAGGCCCTGGGCGTGCAGCGTACCCTCGAAAAAATCCGGCAGGCCAGCATTGTGGTCTACCTCTGGGACGTTACGGCAATGACCCTGGCAGAGGTGCACCAAGACCTGGCCCAACTCAAGCCCCAGCCAGCAGAGCAGGAGAGCGGCGCCGTCGCCGGCATGCAAGTGCTGGTGGTGTGCAACAAAATGGACCGAAACCCGTACTTCAAACCCGAGTGGCTGCTGGATCCCTCTTTGCCGGATGTGTACCCGTACCTGCAAAGCGAGCCGCCGGCGCAGAATACTGTAGGGCTTACTGACAACCAGGTGCTGACCCTGAGCGCCAAAAACCACATGAACATCGAGTATCTGAAGCAGAAACTGTTCGAACTGGCCATCGGCGGCGAGCTGCCGCAGGAAGGCACCGTGGTGACCAACGCGCGCCACTACGATGCCCTGCACCGCGCCGACGCGGCCCTAACCGACGTGCTGACGGGACTGCACACCGGCATAACCGGCGATTTTATCGCGATGGATATCCGCCGGGCATTGAACTTTTTAGGGGAAATCACCGGGGAAATAGGGGTGGAGGATTTGTTGGGGAATATTTTTGGGAAGTTTTGTGTGGGAAAGTAACTAGTAAAAATAGCGATAAACAAAAAATATCTAAAGCGCTGCAATCACTTGATTTGCAGCGCTTTTTTATTGGAACAATGCTGTTTTACTTGCCATTGTTTGTTTTTTATTTGTGCAAATGTTGTATCCTATTTGTACCTTGGTCTTTCGATTGTACCAGAGAAACCACTTCTGGGAGAAATTATGACACACTTTGACACATATTGA
>JADLDL010000347.1 GCA_020846655.1 Saprospiraceae bacterium
AAAATCGAGGGTCAGGGTATTGCCGAAGGGCGTAAACCGCAGCACCGTGTAGCCCATTTTTTTCTTCAGGGCCGGCAAATCGTGCGGAAAGCCGCCGGGCATGTTCACGTATTGGCCATCGTCATAGTTGCTCCAGTTGCTGAAACTCTCCTCGTAGGGTTGGGGCAGCAGGCGGGTCCAGGGCGTGGCACAGTATTGCTCCGGCAGTAGGCGGGCATTGAAATCCTGCACCCATTGGGGCAGGCCGGCGGAGTCGGGGTAGTAACTGGAGGTGATCCAGTTGCCCGTTTTGTCGTCAAACCAGTAGCAGGCGTTGGGCACATGGCCGGCTGGCAGGATGCTGCCGCGGTCTTTGAGGCAAATGCCCACCACTTTGGACTGGAAGGCGTTGGACAGCCGCAATTCGTCGGTCACGGTGGTGCTCATCAGCACCCGTGGCGAGTGCTGCCCGGTGCGGCCGTCGGCGCCCACGGTTTGCACGGTCGTATCGGCGGTGACGTATCGGTGCCGGCCCCATTGCCGGTCGTACCAGTCGTTGGCAATAATGCCATTGACGGCTGGCGT
Source organism: Saprospiraceae bacterium (assembly GCA_020846655.1). Classification (GTDB taxonomy): domain Bacteria; phylum Bacteroidota; class Bacteroidia; order Chitinophagales; family Saprospiraceae; genus M3007. The sequence goes on from JADLDL010000347.1 coordinate 565, forward strand.
GGTGCCGGTATAGATGGCGGCGTGGCCGGGCCCCGTGAAGGTCGGGACGTAGTTGTAGTGGGTATTTTCGCAGGCAAACCCCTCGCGCAGGAGGCGCTTAAATCCGCCGCTGCCGTATTTAGCCTGGTAGCGGTAGAGGAAATCGTAGCGCATTTGGTCGACTACAATGCCTACAATGAGGCGGGGCGGGGTAGGCGATTGAGCGGACAGGCGCGCTGCCCCGGGCAGGCATAGCAAGGCTGCCAATGGCAGGAGTTTGTTCATAGAGCTGTTGGATTGTGTGAGCCGGCCGCAAAGATGGGGATTCTTGCGGAAAACGGCCACTTCGTTCCAACGAATGTCGCCGGCGCCAACACTTCCGGTAGTACCTCTATGCGCAAAATCGGCTACCCACCCCTCCCAAGCCTTGTGGGTTCAACAGCAAAACATAACCCAAAAATAATACGGTAAACGGTCATACGGATGGCCTCTTGAATGGCCGGGAAAAGCCGGCGCCCGAAGTAACCCGGGCGCCGGCACAAGGTGGTTTATTGATAACTGTAAAAAATCTGGTAGTCGCCAAAACTACTGGAAGTGCCCTTGGCCGATACCGGGTATCCGTCGGCATCCAGTTGATAGGTGTATCCGGCGGTCCAGCCCGACTCGCCTTTGTCGTTGATGCCGGTCACTTTTTTCATCAGGTGCTGGCTGGGCGTGCCGGTCAGGCCGTTTTGATAGCCATAAAACTTATTGCCCTCCAGTTTGCTTTTGTTGGCCATGTCGGTGTAGTACTCATAGTCGGCGCCGTACTGCAAGGCGCCGTCCAGGTAGACACGAGATTTGACCATGTCGCCATTTTGGTGGGTGTATTCATACACATAATCGAACTGGTCGCTGCGGTCGGTGATTTGTTTGACCATATACCCTTGCGCATCGTATTCGAACGCAAACGTAGCTACATACGGACTATTGATCACATAACTGGCCGAGGCCTTGCCGCTGATGATGCGCCCTTTGGCGTCCATTTTCCCTTTGAAATCATACACATAGCGGTTTTCGGTTTTCCGAAATTCTTTGATAAACACGCTGTCGCCTTTGAAGGTATACGTGTCCCGGTCTTCAGCGTCTTCAACCTGAACGAGACGGCCCTGCGCGTCGTACTTCAGTGTTACGGGCTGAAAAACACCAGAGAAGGTCGTGCTGATCAGCAATTTGTCGGTTTTGGTCACGGGTGGGGTGGGGGTCGAATCGTCTTTGTGGCAGGCATTCAGCACGAGTGCGGTGGCAACCAAAAACAAAACAAGCGAGTGTTTCATGGCAGAAAATGGAATAATTCGAGAAAAAGGGTTTGAAATAAAGCAGTGGGTTAAAGCAAATAGTTGTTCAGGCGGCGAAGGCGTCTTTGGCGGCTTCCTGCATCCGGGTAGTGAGGAGGAGCAGGCAAATGGTCCAGGCTTCCTGGATGTCGGGGCTCCAGTCGCGGCCCAGGCCGCGTTCGAGGGTCCAGAGCAGAGCTTCCACAACCGGTGGATAGTGTTCTGGGCGCACGCCGTAGTCGGTGTGCCGCCGGGCCATAGCGACCAGGTCGGCGTCTATTTCATCGATCCGGTCGAGCCGGCTGATGACATAGTTGAGGGTTTGGATGAGTTTGATATGCTGGCTCTCCATCTTGTCCGGAAACAAGCCCCGCAAGCCAGGGTGCGTAAAAAAAAGCCGGCTGTAAAACACATCCCCTACGACCTGGGGGTCCAGCGAACGGAGGAGTTTCCAACTGTGCTGTACTAAAGTGATTTGTTTGTTTGTCATGTCCCTGCTAATCGGTTGAGGACACAAACATGGCCCTAGTGGCTGGCCATCCACAAGTTTTACCGGCCCAGACAGGGGCGTTTTCGAATAAAACGGGGCAAAAAGGAATTGAAGCGTGTGCCCTTCAGCGCCCGCCACATCAGCTCCGCTCGCGGCGCCAGCGCAGGTGTTCGCCGTTGGGCGGCGCGGCCACAAAACCATTGTTGGTCAGTATTTTTTGAGAGGCCAGGTTGTCGGGCCGGGTTTCGGCCACCACGGCGTTTATACCGGCTTGCGCCAGGGCCCAATCGGCCAGCAAGCCCACGGCTTCGGTCATGTAGCCCTTGTTCTGAAAGTCGGGGTAGGTGCCGTAGCCAATTTCCACTTCGCCCTGGGCATTGGGCATGCCTTTGAAACACAGATCGCCTACCAGCACCTGTTCCGCAGTATCCTGGATCGTCCACAAGGTGAAAAACAGGTAGTTGTTGGCGGGGTCCGCCACTGCCGGCAATATCTTTTGCTCCAGCGCTTCCTGCAACCGGGTTGAAATACTGCGGCTGCCCGCCAGCAGGCCCAGCGATTTCTCCAGGGCCTGCTCCGGCGCTATATACAACTGCATCTGCGCGTAGGAAAGGGGGAAAACCTGAAGCCGTGACGATTTTAACTGGGGCGTAAACATGAGAGAGGAGTTAAGAGAGATACGTTATATGCGCGGAGAGGGTGTCTCATCCAGCATTGTTCAAGTCATATGAGACACCCTCTCCGCGCTTACCCTTACCGGTAGTAAAATACCACTGCGAAGGTCAGGATCAGCAGCAGCACGGCCAAGACCCGGTAGTTTTGGTACCAGGGTACGCCTTGCAAGGGAATGGAGTCTTCGGCATACACTTGCGGCGTCCAGATCATACCCACGATTTTTTCGGCTGGCGGCGGGGCCGTCGCCAGGCTGACGACCAGTTGCACAGTCATACAAACCGCCAGCAAAATCGGTGCTTTGACCAGAAAATGCACCTGGTTCCAGGCCGGCGACAGTTCGTACACCTGGCTGGCCACCGAAAACAAGGCCATCGCCAGGCCGGCCATCAGGGCGGCAAAGGCCCCGTCGGCGTTGGCGCGTTTCCAGAACAGGCCCAGGAGGAAAATAGCCACTACCGGCGGACTGATCAGGGCCAGTACCGACTGCATGTAGTTCATCAGCGATTCAAAATTGGCAATTTGCGGCGCCCAGGCCACCGTGATGAGCATGAACCCTACTGTGGCAATCTGGCCCGCCCGAACCAGCCCCTGCGAACTCAGGCCGGGCCGCAGTTTTTGCACAAAATCCATCGTCACCAGCGTAGAAGCGGAGTTCAACGTGGCGCTCACGGCTGAGGCCATAGCCGCCAAAAAGCCCGCTACGACCAGGCCGACCAGGCCTGCCGGCAGCAGTTTGAACACCAGCGTCGGGTAGGCGCCGTCGGCGTAGTTTTTGAGTTGACCGGCGTACATTTCCTGCAGGTCGGGGTAGAGTTTGATAGCAGCAATGCCGGGCAAAACGAGCAGAAACAGGATCGGAATTTTGAGCAGGGCTGCAAAAAGTGCGCCTTTCCGGGCCTCGTTGGCGTCGCGGGCACTGAGGGCTCGTTGCACGATAAACTGGTTGTTGCACCAAAAATAAAAACCCAGCAACGGCACCCCGAGCAACAAGCCCTGCCAGGGCATGTCCGGGTGGTTGGAGGGTTGCACCAGGTGCATAAACGAGGGGTCTTTGGCATTGGCTGCATCCACAATCGCCTGGTACCCACCGGCTTTGTCGTACACAATGAAGGCCAGGATGACCGCCGAAATCAGCAGGATGATCGTGTTCACCATTTCGGTGCGCATCACCGACGACAGCCCTCCGAAAATCGTGTACCCGGCCGCAAACATGGCCAGCAACAACACAATCAGAAAGGTATTGGCTTCCGGATACACCAGTTTGGCAATCACCACCCCGGCGAACAGCGTGCCGGCGGTGTCGATGAAAATATTCCCGATCAGGGTGATGAACGAAAAATAGTAGCGGGAGCGGGCATCGTAGCGTTTTTCAAAAAACTCCGGCATGGTGTACACCCCCGTGCGCAGGTAAAACGGCAGGATAAACACGCAAAAAAAGGCCAGCACCACCGAGGCCATCCATTCGTAGTTGAAAAAAACAATGCCGCCCTTGTAAGCGCCGCCGGTGATGGCAATGAGCGAGTTGGAGGAAATGTTGGCCGAAAACATCGAGATCCCGATGACGTACCAGGGCATGTTGCGGCCCGCCAGGAAATATTCCTCCGAACTTCCGGCTTTGCGGTGGTAAAATCCGTAGGCGACAATAGCCAGGATATACCCGACGATGATGACCAGGTCAAGTGTGGTAAACGTAAAATTCATGTACAAAGAATGTTGGTGTCGTGAAAACAGTCTTTGGTTGGGCTATGGCGCGGGCTGGCGGGACAATGTTAGGCAAACATTTTATCCTGCAAAAGTTTTGGCGGAAAAACAGTTGGCGGGGTGGGTGTTTCGTGTTTCGGGGTGCGTGTTTCGGGGTGCGTGGTGTGTGGGCGTTTTGTTTTGCGCCCGTAGTCCTCCCCCCTTTGGAGGGGGGCTGTCGATTACCCACAAGTTGATCTAAAAAAATCGCAACTGACCTCGGAGAGGTCAAACGTAGGTAGAATGGTCAAAAATGAAGATTTGCACGACCTCGGAGAGGTCGAACGTTTGTTTTTTGTGCCCGATCAGACCGGTTCGACCTCTCCGA
>JADLDL010000348.1 GCA_020846655.1 Saprospiraceae bacterium
TAGGCTTTGCCGGCAATGGCGGGCAGTTGTTGTTGTTGTGCTGCTTTTACACAAGCCCAGGCCAATTCGGCACTGCGGGCGTAATCGCCGGTCGAATACAGTTCTTTCGAGTTCTTTAGCCAGCGCAACAGGGTGTCTTGCGGGACAGACTGCCCGAACGACCGTATGCAACCGAATGCAAAAAGAAAAAGAAGGCTATATTTTGTCAACGAAGTGCTTGTTTAGAGTGCCAAGGTACAGCATCCGATGCCTTACGGCAACCTTTTTAGGGTGTGTACCGGCAGCAAACGTCGTGCTATGCTTGGACCCGCCGTACCAATTCGTTCAAAATCCGGGTGAGTTCGGCCTGTTGGGCTTCTACTTCGGCCATGTCTCGGAAATAGGCCATGCGCCGGTCCTTGTAGTCGCCTTCGAGGAGTGGAGAGGGGATATTCACAATTTCGGCATGGTGAAACACCAGGTGTACATGGTGTTGGGGCCGGATATGAAACGTGACCAGGTCCTCGCGGCAGTAGTAACTGGGCGCATTCCATTTGATGCGCTCGGCTATACCGGGATGTGCGTCGCGTATGATACGCCGGACTTGGTCGATTTCGGGTTTCAGCGGGTGCTCCAGCGCATCCATGTAGGCGGCTACCTGTTCTGCGTCGGATATGGATTTGCTTTTGGCGCCTTTCATGGGGTTATCGAAGTTTTTTCCGGATGGAAGCAGACAGTTGTTTGGCTTGCAGGCGCCCGGGTTGCCGGTCTACCAGGTCCAAATAGTCCAGCAATTCAACCCGGTGGGGGAGTAAGGCTGATTTGTTGTTCGAGTTCAGGTAATACAAGGCATTTACGGTGCCCTTGGGGTCGTCGATGCTGGCTTTGCCGAAGGCAATCATCTCCCGGATCGTTTGCGTATCGTTCAGTTTTTCGCTTAACAAAATCGAGAGCGATTGGGCGCGGGTTTGCCGGTTGGCATTAAATACTGCAATCTTGGGGTCGGCAGAGAGGTTGGTGGATTGGAGCAGCAGCGTATTGATGCGGTTGGAGAGGGCCGTGTCGGTTTGGGCGATAAAGCCTTTGTTGACAGCCGCCAGGGTGTTTTCCAGCGAATCTTTGTACAGCGAAATCAAGTCGTTTTGAAGGCGCAGGCTGTCTCTTTGAAGTTCCACTAAGGCATTTTTAGCCTCAATTTCCTTCTTTTTGTGTTGCAACTGGGCATACAGATAGGCCGACACCAGGATGCCGGCAATCAGGATAATTAAAGAAATCAAAATGCCAAGTTTGGTATTTCGGATTTGTTGGTCGATGGACTTGTTTGCCATGAGGCTAGTACTGTAGTTGGTTGCTGAATCGTTGTAGTTCAATAAGACGCCATTTGCCGTAGCCAAAAAAACCACCGCTACAGCCTACAATGGACAAGATAAAGAGCGGGAATTTTTCACTGGACGCCTGAAAAACCATCGTGTGAATAAACAAACCCACGGAAACCAGGCCCAGGCCCAGCAGCAAAAATTTGAAAATAACATCCAGCGGATCGGCATTCGATAGTACAGGCCGGCTGTGCGCCGGCGGGGGCATGGCTGGGCCCCAATCGGGTTCCAGTGCATCGATCATGGCATTCAGGGAAGCGCGGATTTTATTCTCGTCCAGTTCAAATTCGTCGCGTTCGATGCGCCCGCCCTGGTATTCCTGTTTGGCCGATTGCAAACGGCCCGCCAGGTTAAACGCCTCTTCCCGAATCGACATGGCGCCGGGGTCCGGGTTGTCTTTGAGGCTGGTGATCAGAGACTCAGCGATCTCTTTCAGGTAATTTTTGGCCAGCCAGTTTTTTAGTTTTTCCTTGTAGGTCGAATCCGCAAGCATTTTTGAAAAACTCAGCACAAGATGAAATGCCCGGCTCCCGGGATGCTGATCTAGACGGGAGCGGGAAACAAACCTACCTGTTTTCCAACAAATGGTCAGAATTTAAATATTAAAATTTGTGCTGGCCAGGTTCATCCGGCCCCCCAATATTTCCGAAGCCGCCAGCCCAAGAGCAGCAAGGCCAATCCCACAAAACCCAAAGCAAGGTGCCAAAAATGGACGGTTTGCATAAACAACATCTGGATGATGATCCAGCCGCTCAGGATCGCTCCCTGCGCTATCACCAGCCAGGGGGTGTGCCGGTACGCAAACAAAAGTGCCAGCAACGCAACGATGCTGAACAAGCCATTGCAAATAAACAGGACCAGCCCGGGAATAAAATAATCCGGAAAAGGCGTGTGCCGCAGCCAGTCCATCGACAACTGGATACTGCTGCCGTCGGGGTGTGCCATAAGGTTCCAGCCGCCGAAAAGGGCGCCGCTGCCGTTGAACAGGAGCAGGAAGGCGATGGTTACTTTTAAAAATGTTTTCATAAAACCTGATTCCAGTAGGTGACCACCTGCCCGCCACCGCTCCCGGCCAGCCGGAAACGGCGCAAGACAGGCGTTTTTGTACTACAAATATTCGGGTTTCACCGGCAGATTTTCCGGCGCGGCAGCCAAAATTGAATGGATATAAATTGCAAATGGCCCGGCTGAGGGTATGCCTTCGTCTGCCCGTTTCCGGCAGTCATCCGGCGATTCCGGGCAGTCATACCTTCGGCTTTGCGGTTCCTGCCCCCAGGGTTGTATTTTTGTAGAATTCCGGTGAACCGCATCCGTTCACCGCGCAGCACACATGAAAAAAGCGCACCTCTTGCTGTTCGCCCTTGGCCTGACGCTCCAACTGCCGGCTCAGGTCAATGTCGACAGCCTCCGGCTCACCTGGAACAACCCCGCACTAGCCGATACGAACCGGCTGAAAGCGCTGCTGGACATTTCCTGGGACTTGCTGTATGCCAACCCGGATTCCGGCCGCAGCCTCGCCTGGCAAGGCCTGGAATTCGCGCGCAGCAAA
>JADLDL010000349.1 GCA_020846655.1 Saprospiraceae bacterium
CAGCGCCGGCACGATCAACGACCTGAAAGAAAAATATAGCGGAAGCAAAGGCCCGCGGCTACTTTTGGCCATGCGCGCCGCTGCTGCTGTTAAACTAAAAGCCAAGCCGGCAAAAGCGGAGAAAAAATCCATTTTGGCTGATGAAGAACTGGCAAAACTCCCGCAAGACCAACAAGACGCCATCAAGACTTTTTTGGATGCGAAAATTAAATGATGCATGAAACAGCGCAAAAGAGTAGCCAGGGCGCCTGTCGCCCAGAGGTCTGCGGAACCAGGCGAAATACCACTTGCCGTGCCGGAGCATGGGGCCGCGACGTTCAAACTCAGCGCGTCAGCCCCAAACGCCGTGCAACGCGCACCCGCTCCGCAAACCGGCACCTCACCCGCCGCCCCAACGGCAGAAGAACTTGCTGCGCTGAAAACCAAAATGCAAGCCGAACTCGCGCTAAAAGTCGCCAGCATAGGCCGCATGCAGTTTAAAAGCAATTGGCAAACCCGCCGAAACACTATTACCACCCTGGCCGGGAAAAAAGCCAATCTGCCTGAATCGTTTCAATTTCTGTTAGAGCCGGCCACCAAAGATGAACTGGCCAAACTCAGTGTTGCCGACCGCGAATCCATCGCTGCAGCCCTGGAAAATACCCTCATTACCAACCTGACCGGGTTGAGCGGCGCCGACCTGGACACCGAATTTAATGCCCTTCCTGCCGGCATCCGGGGCAATATCGAAGGGGGCAGAAACGGGTATGTCGGCATTCGAAAACCGCTGTTCGCTACCTTTGGCGACTTGGCCGGCATGAAGGCCTACTATGCCGATATGAAATCCGCCGACTTCCCTTCGGCGGGTTCCAGCGCCAAAGGCCGCTATACCCAGGTTCACAAAAACCTCAAAGACCGCCTCGACAAGGCCATCACCCTGATGAAATCCAAAAAAACAGGCGACAAAACCTGGTTCGAAATCATGGAGGCCAATGTCAAAGGCGTGGGTGGGTTCAATATCCGCGAAAACCGGAATAACGTGGACAAACTGAGCGACCACAGTTTTGGCTGGGCCATCGATATCGACGCGCCGCAGAACCCCAATTTTGGTAGTATTGATGAACAAATGGTCAGCGCCGTCAGTGGCATCGACATCGACAAAGGGACAAGCGTGGAAAACATCCGCAAAGGCGGAAATGCCGACGCACTGTTGCCCGATATCGAAAAACTGAAAGCCGGCAGTGAGCAGTTTAAAACTGCGTTTTCCGACGACGCGCATTTCAAAGCCGAGTTTTTGAAACAACTCAGCGCCGCCGGGATTACCCTTGATGACGCTGCGTACACGGCCTATACCACGCTGATTACCCAAAATAAAAAATCGTCGGGCCTGCACGAGTATCTCAAAAAGCAATACCTCGCCCAGCATTTTGACAAGGAATCCAAGGAATTTGATACCAAAGTGGGCCCGCTCGCCACACTTTTAATAAATTCCTACGATGCCGCCACGGTGAAAAAGGAAAAAGCGGCCGTCATTGAGACTGCCTTGAAAACGGAGTTGTCCATCGTTGGTCTAAGCCCTGGAAAACCCGACATGAAAGCCCTGACCACCTTACTCAGCGGAAAAGCCAAGGACAAAAACAGCAAAGTGGAAGAGTTGCTCAAAAAGATGTTTTTTACAAAAAATACGGCCGGTTTCAATCCCGGCACAGTAGCCAGTATCACGCATAGAATGTATTTGACCAATCAGGCTGTCAGCGGAAACCACAGCACGATCAAAGCCCAAACGGAGGCTACACACAGTTCGATCGCAGTGCACGGCTACCTGAATTTGCCCGGCGAACTCATCGCCGCCCTGACCGGCCAAGACGGCGGCGACCTCGATTGGTTGGGCGCCACCGGCGGCACCAAAGATTATATGCACTTCCAGTTAAAGTCCGGCCAACGCCCCCCGCTCGTGAAAGCCGCCCCAACCCCTGCTACTGCCCCTGCTACTGCCCCTGCTACTGCCTCTACGCCGTTGATTCAGGAAAAAAGCCTGCAACCCGATACCGCCGACCGCCAGGAACAGGAAGCCGATCAAATGGCCGAACAGATATCGACCCAATTACCGTTCAAAGTAAGTGCCGACCCCGGCCCGGTACAGCGCAAACGGTAAGTGCCTGTCTGGGCTATTTCAACCCAGCAATATGATTCTGAAAGGCCCCGGTTTTGTAAAATTTAAGTAGAAATGTTTCCTCAAAAAAACTTATTTTTGTTTGCCAATAAACACTCCCTTGGAGATTCAAACCACCAATAACAATGAAAAACTCGGATCAGGTAAAAGAACAACACCGGCCTACCCGCAACATCGCCGATACCCTTACCGCCGCCACGGCTTTCGATGCGCCTGCCTTCCAATTGCAGGCTGAAGAAGAGGAAGAGCCGATACAAATGAAATCCGATGTTTCGGTACAAGCCAAACTCACCGTAGGCGCGCCCGACGACATGTACGAAAAAGAAGCCGACCGGGTGGCCGAGCAAGTGGTCTCCAGCCCCACCGTCCAACGCGCCGATACAACGGAGACCAAACCGG
>JADLDL010000350.1 GCA_020846655.1 Saprospiraceae bacterium
ATTTGAATTTTAGCCATTTAAAATTTGGATATGATATAATCACTCTCCAAATTTTGTAACTAAATGATGGTTTAGTTTGGCTCTACTTTGATAAAATTTGGCCAAGAAGACGAAAGGAATGCTTAAGCAACTGATAATCATATATTTGAAGTGAATCTCAAACCTTTATGGCGGACGGCAAAGGTTGGAGGGTTAGAGAGTTGGTGTTTTCATTACGTTACGCGCCAACCATAACCGTTGAGGTGATGAATCCCAATCTCGTGATAGAGCAACCTCCCGGCCGCGAGACCGTTCTGAAAAATTTAAATATTGAATACCCCAAATCTGAAATAACTGTCAACCATGAATGCATCGACGCAATCACCATACTTCACCATCGGTAAAAAATCTATATAACCCTTCCAACTTTTTAATCCTTCTAACCCTCCAACCTTCTAACCCTCCAACCTTCTAACCCCTCCAACCTTCTAACCCCTCTAACCTTCTAACCCTCTAACCCCACTAACCCCTCTAACCTTCCAACTCTCTAACCTATCAACCAGCACATCATAAAATGTTAGGCTTACTTAAGAAATTATTCGGCACCAAGCAGGATCGCGACATGGGGAACTACCAGCACGTGGTAGCCGAAATCAATGGCCATTTTGAGCAATACCAAAACCTGTCGAACGATGCCCTGCGCAGCAAGTCGCTCGAATTCCGCAGTCGCATCCGCGAATACCTGGCGGCGATGGATACCGAGATTGCAGAGGTGAATCAAAAAGCCATCGACATCGAGGATTTCAACGAAAAAGAAGACCTGTTCAAAGAGGTGGACGACCTGCGCAAACAACGCGACAAGGCCCTCGAAGAGATCCTGCTCGATATTTTGCCCGAAGCCTTTGCTGTGGTGAAGGAAACCAGCCGCCGCTTCTCCCAAAACGAGACGCTGACCGTGACGGCTACCGACCACGACCGCCAATTGGCCGCCCAGTCGCAAAAAACGTACGTACGGATCGAAGGCGACAAGGCGATCTGGAAAAATAAATGGCTCGCCGCCGGGGGAGAAATCACCTGGAACATGATCCACTACGACGTGCAGCTCATCGGGGGGATGGTGTTGCACGACGGCAAAATCGCGGAGATGGCCACCGGTGAGGGCAAAACCCTCGTCGCTACCCTGCCCGCCTACCTCAACGGCGTGTCCGGAGAAGGCGTACATATCGTGACGGTGAACGACTACCTCGCCCGACGCGACCAGGAATGGGTGGGCCCCATCTACGAATTCCTGATGCTCACTATCGATTGCATCGATAAATACAAACCCCACTCCCCCGAACGCATCAACGCCTATAAATGCGATATCACCTTCGGGACCAATGCCGAATTCGGCTTTGACTACCTGCGCGACAACATGGTCATCGGACCCGACGAACTCGTGCAACGCAAACACCACTACGCCATCGTGGATGAGGTCGACTCTGTGTTGATCGACGACGCCCGGACGCCCCTGATCATTTCGGGGCCCGTCACGCGCGGCGCCGAAGACCAGGAATACGTAGACCTCAACCCCAATGTAAAACGCCTGTTTGAGGAGCAAAGCAAACTGGCAGGCCAGTTTTTGGCGGAAGCCAAAAAATTGTACACCGAGAAAAAAATCGGCTCCGACGAAGGCCAGGCCGGTATGGCCTTGCTGCGCGCGCACCGGGCTTTGCCCAAATACCGCCCGCTCATCAAATTCCTCAGCGAAGAAGGGGTAAAAGTGCTGCTCCAGAAAACGGAAGACCAGTACATGCAGGAAAACAACAAACGGATGCCAGAGGTAGACCGCGAACTGTTGTTTACCATCGATGAAAAAAACCGGGGCGTCGAACTCTCCGAAAAAGGTGTGGAATTCCTCAGCCGGTTCAGCAACGACTCGGAGTTTTTCGTCATGCCCGATATCGGCACCGAATTGGTCAAAATTGACCAAAACACCGACCTGAACCATACCGAAAAAATCGAAGCCAAAGAACGGCTTTCGCAGGATTATGGCGTGAAAAGCCGGCGGATACACGCCATCCAGCAATTGCTGAAGGCCTACGCCTTGTTTGAGATCGACAACGAATACATCGTCACAGCGGAAGGCGACGTCAAAATCGTGGACGAGCAAACCGGCCGTGTCATGGAAGGCCGCCGGTACTCCGACGGCTTGCACCAGGCTCTGGAAGCCAAAGAAAATGTGAAAGTGGGCGAAATCACCCAAACCTACGCGACCGTTACGCTCCAAAACTACTTCCGGATGTACCACAAACTCTCGGGTATGACTGGTACGGCCGAAACGGAGGCCAAAGAATTGTGGGATATCTACAAACTCGACGTAGTCGTTATCCCCACGAACCGGAACATCGTCCGCGACGACCGGGACGACCTGGTGTACAAAACCGCCCGGGAGAAGTACAATGCCGTCATCGACGAAATTGTAGCCCTCCGCGAAGCCGGCCGCCCCTGCCTGGTGGGTACCACCTCCGTCGAAATTTCAGAATTGCTGTCCCGGATGTTGCGCATTCGTGGCATCGACCACAACGTGCTGAACGCCAAACAGCACCAGCGCGAAGCCGAAATCGTAGCCGAAGCCGGCCTCCCCGGCAAAGTAACGATCGCCACCAACATGGCCGGCCGGGGTACCGACATCAAACTCGGACCCGGGGTAAAAGAATCCGGCGGCTTGGCCATTATCGGTACTGAACGCCACGAAAGCCGCCGTACGGACCGCCAGTTGCGCGGCCGCGCCGGCCGTCAGGGCGACCCCGGCTCCTCGCAGTTCTACGTATCGCTCGAAGACAACCTCATGCGCCTGTTCCAGAGCGACCGCATCGCCGGCCTCATGGATAAAATGGGCCACAAGGAAGGCGACGTGATTCAGCACTCAATGGTGACCAAATCCATCGAACGCGCCCAGAAAAAAGTCGAAGAAAACAACTTTGGCATCCGGAAGCGCCTGCTGGAATACGACGACGTGATGAACATCCAGCGCGAAGCCATCTACAAAAAACGCCGCAACGCCCTGTTTGGCGACCGGCTGGCCGTAGACATCAACAACGCCTTTTTGTCCATCACCAACGAACTGGTGCAGATTCACCGCCAGGAAGGCGATTTCGAGACTTTCCGCCTGGATACCCTTCGCGCCATCGGTGTGGACCCCGAAATGGACGCCGCCTGGTTCAAAAGCGCCCCGCTGAATTCGGTGCTTGCAACATTCCAGGACCAAGTATTCGAACTCTACGCCCGCAAACGCCAGCAAGTGTCGGACCGCTTGCTGCCCATCATCCGGGATGTCCATAGTCGCGAAGGTCAACGCTACAAACGTATCGTGGTGCCGTTTACGGACGGCGCCCTCGGCCTCAACATCAGCGCCGACATGGAGCACGCCATCGAGACCGGCGGCAAAAGCATCATGCACGACGTGGAAAAGGTGGCCACCCTGGCCCTGATCGACGATGCCTGGAAAGAACACCTACGCAACGTCGACGACCTGAAAGAATCCGTACAAGGCGCTTCCTTCGAACAAAAAGACCCCCTCGTTATTTACAAAATGGAGGCCTACAACCTGTTCGAAAGCCTGATCGGCCACATCAACACCAACGTGACCTCGTTCCTGCTCAAAGGTTCGCTGGCCTTGCCCGACGAAAATGCTGCACAACAAGCCGAAGCCAACCGCCGGGCCCAGCAAAACGCCAACCAGCAACGTTTGCGCACCAACAACCAGCAGCAGATGACCGAGGCCCAGCAAGCCGCCCAGCGCGCTGCCCAGGCCGCCGGCCACAACAGCGGCCCCGTGCAGCGGGTACAGCCCATCGTGAAAGAAAAAGTAATAGGCCGGAATGACCCCTGCCCCTGCGGCAGCGGCAAAAAGTACAAACACTGCCACGGCAAATAATGTAGGGCGAATTTTCAATTCGCCCATGCTACGGCGGGTACGTGCTTATACGTTTCGTAGCGTGGGCGAATTAAAAATTCGCCCTCCCTACGGCGTGTATGTGCTTATATGTTTCGTAGCGTGGGCGAATTGAAAATTCGCCCTACTTAACAGCCATTCGCGTTCGGCCACATACGGCTCCGCCTGGATGCGCGTACTGAGCCGTGCCGCTTTTTGGCGCGTGAGCGGCCCTGCCATAAGTTGCCGGGTAAATTTGACGAGGTTGAGGTACATCAGCCGTTGGTACCCGATCTCGTGGCGCCGGCGTAAAAAACTGTAAAAACTTTTCAGCAACGAATCCAGGGCCTGCCATTCTTCGAGTTCGAAATAGCAGCGCAGCAGCATTTGACGAGCGCTGAGTTGGGTGTCGAGGTCGGAAAAATCAAAGGTTTGCAACAGCGCAGGCACCCGGGCGTATTCGCCGCCCAGGTAGTGCCAGCAAGCGAGGTTGAACCGGAAGGTATTGGCCCGGTCGCCGGCCGGCAGGTAGTCCTGACACGTATTCAGAAAATGTAAGGCCCAGTCGCGTTCGCCGGCAGTACAAGCGAGGCGCAGGATGTTGTTGAAGGTAAATTTTTGCAACACCTGGTTTTCAAACAGCAAGCCTTTCTCCAGGGCTTGCCGGTACAGGTCGAGGGCCTCGCGGGTGTAGCCCGGACGCTCGCCCCGGTTGTGGCGCCGCAGGCAAAAATTGATGGCCAACAAGTACAAATCGCGGTTCTCCGCCGCGCTAAACAACTGGCCTTTTTCCAGGATCAGGTTTTTTAACTGCCGGAAATTGTCTTCGTTTTCCACTTCGTGCAGGCTCAGGTAGCCGCGGTGCATCAGGGTAATTTCCGGAAAGCGTTCCGGATCGGTACGACCGGCCTCTTCCAGCACCCGCTCCGAAAACGGCAGGAGGTTTTGTACGCCATAGCGGGCCTGCAAGGCCAGCGCGGTGCCGGCCCAGTGGAGGTTTTCAAGGATAAAAAAATGGTTGAGCGGGTCCGTCACCTCCGACAACAGGGTGGGGGTTTCGCGCTCGTGCAACACCCGGTGCTGGTAGCGCTCGCTTTCGAGCAGGTAGCGGGTCAGGTAGTGGCTGGCATTGCGGAGAGGCTGCTCCTCCAGCGTGCGGGCCAGCCGGCTGGTGCGCCGCGCAAAATGCGCCCGGGCGCCGCGCCGGCGCAGGGCCCGGCAGAGCATCCAGTCGCGCCAGTGTGGCTCGCGATCCAGTTCTTTCCAGGTAAAAAAGGTTTCGAGCCGCTGTACCAGAAAAGAACAGGTGTAGTTGAACTGGAGGTTGTCGTAAGGCTGTCCGGGAAAAAGAATGCCAAAAGCCTTCGATTTATCCAACATGTCAATCTCCGTGGCCGAACATTCGGTCAGGAGCTGTGCCAGGGCCAGTACATCGGGGCGCTGGTTGTGCAGCGGGCTATTCAAAAATTTCAACACATCCCGGTATTCCGAAGGGGCTAAAGCCTGCCAAAGTTCAAAGAGGAAAGTTCCTTTCACGCGATAATTCTATTTTTTTGAACATAAATTATTACACCTAAAAGTGCATATAAAATTCATTTTGTCTTAAAAAAATGTATTTTCCGGATTAAGAACTTGAAAAAATGCACTAGTAGCGAATGTTTCAAAATTGATAATTGGCAATTTTTGTACAAAATTAAGAAATTTCATTCCCTGACTTTTGTTGCGTAAAAAATAGGTTTCCGCCTGATCTCGATTCGTATGCCAGTACCTCACCTGATTTTGAAAACGACGTTCGCTACTGCCCCGGGTGGAACCGGCCGGCGAGCGCACACAACCCGTAATCCTATGCGCACTACTTTACTTTTCCTGCTGCTCGGCCTGTACTGCCGGGTGCTTGCTGTTGCTCCGGCCACACCCCGTCTGGTTCTGAACGATTCGCTACCGGTGATCACTTGCCCGGCCAACGCGGTCCTGGAGGCCGGCGTATCCAGTTGTACGGCCAATTTCGTATACAGCGTGACGGCCTCCGATGATACCCCGGGCTGGACGCTCAGCCAAACCGCCGGACTACCCTCCGGCTCCGATTTCCCGATCGGCGTGACGATACTTCAGTTTCTTGTGACCGATACCGATAACAACACAGCCACTTGTTCCTTTCAGGTGAATGTGCGCGACCTCCAGCCGCCGCAGGCTATCTGCGCCACCAATGTGACGGTGAACGTGGATGAATTCGACACCAACGACTGCTACGACAGCCAGATCAACTGGGTGCAAAGCGCGGTGTTCAACAATGGGTCGTTTGACAATTGCAGCAATACCAAACTATCGATCCGGCGGGTGCTGCCGTTTTCAGCCTGTATCCTGGCGCTGAACGCCTACAACGGCCACCCCGACTGCAACGACCTGGAAATTGATTTCCCCACTGAATTTGAACAGGCCGTCAGCGAAAAAGACTCCATCAAGTTTTATTGCTGCGAATCCGGCCTGGATGTCCCCATTGAGTTGCGGGTGTACCAACTGCGCCCCAACGGCCAGTTTGCGGTGTATCCCAACGGCACTCCAGTGTATGGCGCTTGCACCACCACGGTACACGTGCAAGCCACGACCTGCCTGTTTGACACCCATTCCGTTACCGGTAGCGTGCAAATTGACAGCAATACGGACTGCGCAGCAGAAGCGCCTGCTGTAGGCGTGCCTGAGTTTATCGTAAGCGCTACCAACAGCAGCGACACCTTGTATACCTTTACCGACGAGCAAGGGCACTACCAGTTCAACAACCTGGTGGACGGCACCTACACGCTGGAGGTGATGCCGCCTTCGTCGATGTGGACGGTGTGCAACAATCCGGTTACCCTGGCGCTGCCGGCTACGGTGCAATCGCTGGTGCAGGATTTTGCCGTGCAGCCGCAGGTGGCTTGCCCGGTCCTGTATACGGACCTGGGTACAGCGCTGATCCGCCCCTGCAGTACCTCGGTTTGGACGGTGCGCAGCTGCAACATCGGCGGTAGTGTAGCCCAGGGCGCCTACGTGCAAATTTTGCCCGGCGCGGCGCTGACGCTCAATGGCGCCTCGGTGCCTTATACCCTCAATGGCGATACGATAACGGTGCAACTGGGCGATATCGCAGTGGGTACCTGCGAGCAGATTCAAGTATATTTTGACACCCCCTGCGACCCGGGCCTGACCGGGCAATATACCTGCGTGGAAGCCATAGTGTTTCCGCAAACACTGTGCACGCC
Organism: Saprospiraceae bacterium; assembly: GCA_020846655.1. GTDB lineage: Bacteria > Bacteroidota > Bacteroidia > Chitinophagales > Saprospiraceae > M3007. The sequence continues at coordinate 7,135 of JADLDL010000350.1, forward strand.
GGCCAATTCCAACTGGTCGGGCGCCCAAATCGAGGTGTCGGCCGTTTGTACCGGCGACTCGGTGCATTTTTCGCTGCGCAATGCCGGCTTGGCGCCCACCGAAGCGCCGCTGAATTATATTGTCATCGACGATATGGTGGTGATGCGCCAGGGCCAATTGCCCCAGGGATTTGCCCCGCAAGCCTTGCAGCAGGAGGTGCTGGCAGCAGGCGGCAGTGCTTTGCGGATAATGGCTGAGCAAGAGCCCAATCACCCGATATCCGTTCAGCCCTCGCTGGCGGTGGAAAACTGCAACGGCATCAGCATCCCGAGCCAGTTGCTGGCCTTCAACAACGAAGACGGCAACCCCTTCAGCGACCTGGAGTGCCGGCAGATTGTCAGTTCATTTGACCCCAACGAAAAACTGGCTTTTCCGGTAGGGTATTCCGACCAGCACCTGATCGAACCCAACACTAGCCTGAGCTACCAATTGGGGTTTCAAAACACAGGCACCGACACGGCATTCCTGATCGTGCTGCGCGACACCCTGTCGCCCCTGCTCGACCCGGCTACCATTCGTATGGGCGCCAGCAGTCACCCCTACACCTGGAACTTGGAAGGCGCCGGCGTGCTCACGGTGCGGTTTGAGCAGGTTTTGCTACCCGACTCCACCACCAACGAGCCGGCATCGCATGGCTTCGTGCGCTTTGACATTGCTCAAAAGCGCGACAACCCAATTGGATCGGTCCTCGAAAACCGGGCGGGTATTTATTTCGACATCAACCCGGTCGTGCTGACGAATACCGTTTTTCATACGGTCGGGTACAACTTCGTTCCCCTGGGGCTGAACAACGGCCCCGAGGCAACGCGCCTGCGCCTGTACCCCAACCCGGCTACCGACAATCTCTTTGTGCCGCTGGAAGCCGACTCGCGTGCCGAAATTTGGGTCCGGGATCTGTTGGGCCGGCCCTTACGGCACTACAGCGCACAGGCGCCGGGGCTCTTGCTCCAGCGTGACGGTCTGAAGGACGGCCTGTATTTCCTGGATGTACAACCCGAAAAAGGTCCTGCCCAGCGGGGGTCGTTTATGTGGATGAGCCGGAAATAAATGTTTTTCAGGGGTATTGATTTATCTTTATCCCATGTATCGCCTTTGCTGCCTGGCCTTGCTGGCCACCTGTTTTTCCTGCGCGCCGGCTGCGCCGCCGCTGGACGTACGCCCCGCGTTTTATTGTTGGGAAGCGGAGCCCAGTTATCAAAATGACGCTGTCCCCGACAGCCTGCAAGCCAGCCGGCTGTACTTGCGGCTGTTCGATGTGGCCTGGGACCCCGTACGGCAAAAACCCTACCCGGCGGGGCCTTTCCAGAGCAGTTGGCGCTGGGGGAAAACCGCCGAGCCGGTACCGGTCGTTTTTATCACCAACGAAACCCTGCAACACCTCGATTCGGCCGGCTGCGCCGATCTGGCGCAGCGCATGTCCCGAAAAATCGAGGCCAGGCTCCTGCGCCTGGCCTCGATGGAACGGGATGTATACTACTGGGAATTACTGGAAGACCCCGAGCAAGACACGCTCTACAACGCAACCCAACGCCTGATTGACACGGCTGCCCGCCGCTCCGACGCCTGGATGTCCCGCATCCGGGAATTGCAGATCGACTGCGACTGGACGGCGGGCACCCGTGACCGTTTTTTTTACCTGCTGACCGAACTCCAACGCCTGCACCCGCAGTACGCCCTCTCCTGCACCATCCGCCTGCACCAGTTTCGCCAGCCCGACCAAACCGGCGTGCCGCCCGTGGCCCGCGGCATGCTGATGTGCTACAACGTCGGCGACCTGAAAGACCCCGCCAGCACCAACTCCATTTTCAACTATTCCGAAGCCAGCAAGTACCTCCAAAACAAAAAGCCCTACCCACTGCCGCTCGACCTGGCCTTACCGGCCTTCCGCTGGGGCGTATTGTTTCACCTCGGTCAGTTTCAGTGCCTGGTGCCGGAAGAGGTTTGGGACGAACAAAAAGACCAATTTCAGGCGCTGGGCAAAAACATGTACCGCGCCAAAACCGATTTTACCCTCAACGGCCACTACGTCCGCGAAGGCGACCTGCTGCGCCTCGAAGAACCCAGCCAGGAGGAATTGCTCGCAGTGATCGGGCTGCTGCGCCGCCAAATAACCGCCCAACCCTTGCACCTCGCTTTTTTTCACGTCGGCTCCACCCTTTGTTCGTATGAAAATATTCCGCGCTTACAAGCTCTGGTGCGCGCTTTTCGTTAGCCTGCCCCTGGTGTGCCATTCACCCGTCCGGCTTTCAGCCTGTTTGTTCGACGGCAGCGAAGGCGACGACCTGCGCTTTTTTATGTTTCGCCCCGACTTGGCCGGCGAGCCCGCCTGGATGCCGTTTTACTACACTCAGTTCACGTATTTTGGCAGAAACCCCTACGAATGGCCGCGCGACGCCTCAAAATTTGAACCCAAAACCTACCGCGATGTGGAGGCCTTGCTCGACGATTGGCTGCGGGAAATCAAGGACCCCGGCGTACAACAGGAAGACCTGAGGGGCCTCCTTCTGGATACACAGCCCGATAGTTTGCTGCACCACCTGCACGAACTGCCGCGTTTTTTTGGAAAAAACACTTGCGTGTCGGCCCTCCAGAAACCCGGCCGGGAAGCCCTCTGGGAATACCTGCTCTGGGTCAAACGCTGTGAAGCCTACAGCGCCTACCCAGACGTGTGGGAGGAAGAGCCTGCGGATCAAAACCAGGTAGCCCGGGAGCGGGACAGCCTCGTACTAGGCCTGAAGCAGCGGTTGCAATCAGCGCAACTGACGCCATTTTTGCAGCCCCGCTACGCCTTTTTGTTGCTGCGGCTGCTTTGGTATGGCAATGGCCAGGCTGCGGAAATGGAGGACTTGTACCAAAAATACCTCGCCCCGCTACCCGACAGCGCCGTACTGCGCAATTGGGCCCTGCACTACGTGGCACAGGTAACCCCCGACTCACTGGAACGCGCCTACCGGTTTTCGCTGGCCTTTGACCATTGCGACAGCAAAAAACTGCGCAACGAGCAATTGTTTGAAAACCGCTTTGCCAAGGCGGCGCTGAAACTGGCCAAAACGCCCCACGAAAAAGCGACGCTCCTGACACTTGCTGAAATCGACAACCCCGGCAAATCCCTGCCCGCCATTCGGCAAATCATCAGCCTGGCCCCCGGCGACCGCTACTTGCAACTGCTCGTCGGTCGTGAAGTCAACAAACTGGAAGACTGGCTCTACACCCTCGAATACCTGGGCAAATCCGGCACCCTGCACCATTCCGTCCTGGGACAGGACACCTGGGAGACGGACGACGATTACTATGACTTGCCCAAAAAATGGCGCAGCAACGACCTTCAGTACCTGCGCCAGGTCCGCCAAACCCTGCTCGAAGCCCTGCCCCGCGCCGGCGCCAACCGCGATTTTCTGCAACTGGCCATCGCGCAATTGTTCCTGCTCGACCATCAGCCGGCAAGCGCCCGGAAATACGCTGATGCGGTGCAGGGCAAAAATTTCCTGTTCGAGTTACAAAAACGCCTGTTGCAGATCAACCTGATCCTGCAAACACAAAACCTGAGCGCCACCACCACGCAGGACCAACTGGCCGCCCAGTTGCGCTGGCTCGAAGCCCAGCGCGACAACATCCTGGCCGGGCCCCGGAGTTTTGCCCTGGCCTTGAGCCTCTGCGCCGATTTTTTTGAAAAAAAAGGCTTGGTGGCCGAGGCCGCGCTCTTGCGCAGCCGGGGTAACCTGCGGGGCTATTTCGGCGATTACAGCGAGCCGTATTACCTGCAAATTTGTCAGTTGGACCGGCGGGGCAGTCCCGAGGCCGTGCGCAAAACCATCCAACTGATCGAAAAACCAACCCATACAGCCTTCGAGCGCCTGCTTACCCAACCCTATCGAAATGCCTGGCCGTTTTACGATTTACTGGGCACCATGCTGCTGCGCGAGGGGCAGGTGGCTGAAGCCCACGCAGTATTCAGCCACTTGCCGGCCGATTTCTGGAAAAAAACCTACGATTTTGCCTACTACCTGGAGGACGACCCCTTTGGCCACGTGGCCGTGCTGGAAGCCAACCGTTCGTTCGACAGCTACACCAAAACCACCGCCACAGCCCGGCTGCTGGAACTCGAAAAAGCCGCTGCCGAGGACCCGGCGCAGGCCGGGGCGTGTTATTTGCAGCTGGGCAATGCCTGGTATAATTTTTCGCAGTTTGGGCATTCCTGGATGATGTTGGCCTATTCCTGGAGTTCTTCCGGCATCCTGCACATGAATTTTTACCCCTCGGTGCTGCCCGACTACGCTGTGCCCCGGCTGGGGTTTGAGCGCAACTATTGCCGGGCCGAAAAAGCCGAATTGTATTACCAAAAAGTACTGCGCACCGCCACGGCCGATACCGAAACCAAAGCCTATGCCGCCTTCATGCTGGCGCAAATCGACATGGAACGTCAACAGGCGACATCGGACGACAATTATCGACCCGGCGCCTACGCCAAAGCATACAAACAAGCCTATCGGGAAACCAATTTTTACAAAACCCACCCCTGCGCGACCATCGAAGAAATGTAGCGCGCATTTTCAATTCGCCTGCGTAGTGTGTGCGAATTGAATATTCGCGCTACAGCAGTACCTTGGCACATCGAATTAAATTCTTGCACCATGCTCGTCAACCTGGCCGACCGCCACTCCATCGCCAATCGTTTTGTTGCTGAACTCCGCAACGCTGAAGTCCAGAAAGACCGGCTGCGGTTTCGCCGCAACCTGGAGCGCATCGGCGAAGTGCTGGCCTATGAAATCTCGCAGACGCTTGATTATGAGCCCGTGGAGGTGGAAACACCACTGGGGGTAGCCACACCCATGTTGCCAACGAGCCGGGTGGTGCTGGCCACGATTCTCCGGGCCGGCGTGCCGTTTCACCAGGGCATGTTGAATTATTTTGACCAGGCCGACAACGCTTTTATCAGCGCCTACCGGCGCCACCACAAAGACGGGAGTTTTGATATCCAACTCGAATACGTGAGCTGCGGCGACCTGACGGACAGTGTACTCATCCTGGCCGACCCCATGCTGGCGACCGGCGCCTCCATCGTGATGGCGCTCAAGCACCTCGAACGGCACGGCACACCCCGGGCGGTGCACGTAGCGGCCGTCATCGCCAGTTCGGCAGGTGTAGAGGCTGTTCAGCGGCAATACCCAAAAGCCCATATCTGGCTGGGCGCCATCGATGAGGAACTGACGGCCAAGTCGTACATCGTGCCCGGATTGGGCGATGCAGGTGATTTGGCCTATGGCGATAAAATGTAGGGCGAATTTTTAATTCGCCTGTTCGCCCTACAGGGTTGTGACAAAAGTCACGTTGTACTATTTACGGATTCCGCACTTTTGTTGCCAATACCTGTTCTGACCTGTAAATAGTATTCCGCACATGCAAAATCGCTCCTTGCTTTGGGTAGTGGCGCTGTTGTTTCTATCTGCCGCTGTATCTGCCCAAACCCAAATTGACGCCGCTCAAACCACAGCCTTTCGGCTCAAAGATCCCTCCATTCAGTTGGTAGACGTACGAACGCCCGCCGAATGGCAACAAACCGGCGTGATCGAAGGCGCCCGGAAGATGAATTACAACAGCCCGGATTTTCAGCAACAAGTAGCCCAACTGGACAAAACCAAACCGGTCATCGTGTACTGTGCAGCCGGTGGCCGCAGTCCGAAAGCCGCCAAACTGTTGTTGAAAATGGGTTTTCAAAACGTCTATGACTACGCCGGCGGCATGAACGACTGGAAAGCCCGGGGCAACAAAACGGTTCAGTAGCCCCATGGAAAGCCCGGTTTATTTCTCCGTGTTGTGGCTGGTATTGCTGGCCTTGCTCGCCGGTATTTTTGCCGTTTCCGGCGGCATATCCCTGTATCGCCGCCTGGCTGACCGCGACCCGGAGTTGCGGGAAAAATGCCGGCGGCAACTCTTGGTTTTGCAGCGGCTGCGCTGGCTCATGTGGCTCCTGGCCATGTTGATGACCGTCGGCGGCGTTGCTGCCTGGAGTTGGGATGCCGCTGCCCGGCAACGCCACCAGGACAAGGCCCGCGCCAGCCTGAGCCCCGTTTTTGACAAGACAAAAATCTGGAACGCCCCCGATGCCTACCTGGCCGAAATCGACCCGTCCAGCAAATTGATCGCCTACGGCCGCGACCTGATTGCCAATACCCAGGATTATTTCGGCGAAAACGGCCTCGTTCGGCCAGCCAGCATCAACGGCATGAACTGCCAAAACTGCCACCTGGACGCCGGTAGCAAACCCTTTGGCAACAACTATTTCGCCGTTGCCAGCACCTACCCGCAACTGCGCGCCCGCTCCGGCGCACTCGAAACCATGCCCAAACGGGTCAACGACTGCTTCCAGCGCAGCCTCAACGGCCAGCCGCTGGATACGACCAGCCACGAGATGCAAGCCATCCTGGCCTACCTGAACTGGTTGGGCACCGGGGTGCCCAAAGGCGAAAAGCCCAAAGGCGCCGGGTTGCTGGAGGTGCCGTTCCTCGACCGCCCGGCCGATCCGCTGCGGGGCCAACAGGTGTATGCCGGCAAATGCGCCTCCTGCCACGGCGCCAATGGCCAGGGCTTGCCCATGCCCGGCAGCCCGCGCAGTTACCCACCCTTGTGGGGAGACAAGAGTTACAACGAGGGCGCCGGCCTGTTCCGGCTTTCGCGGTTTGCAGGCTATGTGAAGGCCAATATGCCGTTTGGCGCCAGCTATGAAAATCCGCAACTCAGCGACGAAGAAGCCTGGGATGTGGCAGCCTTCGTGAATGCACAAGCCCGGCCCAAGCATCCGTTTCTGGACACGGACTGGCCTAAAATTGAGAAAAAACCCTACGACCATCCTTTTGGTCCGTATGCAGATACTTTTCCGCAGGCGCAACACAAGTTTGGCCCCTTTGCACCCATCGTCGCGTTTTACAAATCCACCACCAAAAAGAACTAGTCTCGCCATGTCGATACCTACCGATCCATCCAAGCCCGGCCTGAACCGCCGCCGCTTTTTGCGAAATTCCCTGCTGGCAGGGCTAGGCGCCGGTTTGGCGCCGCTGCCACTGCCGGGCGCTAACGCGGTTTTGCCAGAATCGGCAGCCGGCAGCGAGGAGGAGGGGGCGGAAACAGCGCCCCAATCCGGCACCCTGAGTTTGCTCCAAACCACGGATGTGCATTGCCAGATTCACCCCCACGACGAGATGTTTTGGGAAAATGAACAGGCGGTGTTTCGCCGCACCGGCGGCTACGCGCACATTGCTACCTTGTTGGACAAGGTGCGCAAGAGCAACCCGAATACCTTCATTGTCGACACCGGGGATATGTTTCAGGGCAGCGAATTGTCGGTCAAAACGACAGGAAAAGCCTTTTTACCGATCCTGAACAGCCTGGGCTACGACCTCTACCTGCCCGGCAACTGGGAGGTGGTCTATTATAAAAAAAATATGCAAACCCGGCTCGGCGGCCTCGATGCGCCGAAAGTGTGCGCCAATATGTACCACGACGCCGGCGACGGCAAAAAAGGCGAACTGGTGTTTCCGGCCTACCACACCTGGTCGCGCCTGGGCGTAAAAATCGGGTTTCTCGGCTACACCGATCCTTTGGTGCCGCTGCGGCAGTCGCCGAATTACTCCAAAGGCATCGTGTACACCAAACCGGAGGAAAACCTCGCGTACTACGTCAACGTGTTGCGCGAGCAGGAACAATGCGACGTGGTGATTATCCTGGCGCACCTGGGCCTCTCGCAACAACTGGCGCTGGCCAACATGCCCGAATGCGAAGGTGTGAACTATATTTTTGGCGGCGACACCCACGAGCGCGTGCGCGAGCCGATCGTATGCCGCTACGCCAAAGTGGTGGAACCCGGCGCGTTTGGCTCTTTTGTGGGGCGGCTCGACCTGGAGGTGCGCGACGGCAAAGTGGTGGGCGAACGCTACGAACTGCTGGAGGTGGATGTGCGCCGACACAAAGCCAAAAAGGAGGTATCGGCCCTGATTGGGCGCCTGGAAGCCCCTTTTGTGGCTAATATTGAGCGCGTGTTGGGCTACAGCAAGGTGCCGTTGTACCGGTATTTCGTGGTAGAAAACACCATCGATACGCTCATCCTGGATGCTTTGGACTGGAAGGTGGACGCGGATATTATTTTGTCCAACGGGTTTCGGTTTTGTCCGCCGCGCAGTACGCCCAATGCCGAGGGCTTGATCCCAATTACGGAGGGCTTTTTGTTTGATATGTTGCCTGTAGATTCCACCTTGCGGACGGCCAAGGTGACGGGCGCTGAACTGCTGAAATGGCTGGAAAAGGAACTGAATAACGTGTTTGCCAAAGATGCGGCCAAGCGTTTTGGGGGCTGGATGGTCAAGTTCAGGGGCATGGAAGTGGAATTCAATGCCTTCGGCGAGCAGGGCAAACGGGTGCAGCGGGTGCTGGTGGGCGGGCAAGCGCTCGACCCCGAGCGCACGTACACAGCCGCTGCCTGCGAGCGCGACGGCGACCCGGAAACCATGCTGTGCCGGATACCCAAGGTGACGGAAGGCCGGAACCTGCCACTGACCCTCCACCAGGTACTGAAAGAATACCTGGCCAAGCACTCGCCTGTGTCGCCCCTGCCCCGGGGCGCGGCAAAAATTCTGGACGCTCCGGCCACCCTGCTGACGCAGGTGAGCGGCGTAGACTATGTGTTCCGGTAGCCGGATGTGGTTGCCGCATTTTGAAACGTATTTTTGATACAAATTATGGAAGCCTACTGGCAGACCTTCGTTCAAAGTTTTACCGGCTACGCCCTCTACCTGAAGGACACGGTATTGCACCCGCATTGGAGCAATTATTTCTATTGGCTAATCGCGATTTCGGCGCTGGTATATGCGCTGGAGTTGTTGTTCCCCTGGCGCAAAAAACAGGCGGCCATCCGGGAAGACTTCTGGCTGGACACCTTTTACATGTTTTTCAACTTTTTCCTGTTTGGGCTGGTGGGCTATGCGGCGCTGTCGAATGTGGTGGCGCAGGCCTTCAACGATATGTTGGCCCAGGTATTCGGCATCCGCAACCTGGTGGCCCTCAACGTGGCCCAACTGCCCCATTGGGTACAGTTGCTGATCCTTTTTGTGGTACGCGACTTTGTGCAATGGAACACCCACCGGCTACTGCACCGGGTGCCCTGGCTTTGGGAAGTACACAAGGTGCACCATTCGGTGCGCGAGATGGGCTATGCCGCCCACCTGCGCTATCATTTTGGCGAAACCATCGTGTACCGCAGCATCGAATATTTGCCCCTGGCCATGATCGGCTTCGGCATTCAGGATTTTATCCTCGTCCATTTGTTCACCATCGTGATCGGGCACCTCAACCACGCCAACGTGTACCTGCCGCTGGGGCCCTTGAAATACCTCCTGAACAACCCGCAAATGCACATTTGGCACCATGCCAAGGATTTGCCGGCAGGTAGTTACGGGATCAATTACGGCATCAGCCTTTCTGTGTGGGACTACCTGTTTGGCACCGCCTGGATGCCCCGCGACGGGCGCGATATCCCGCTCGGATTTGAGGGTGTGGACCAATATCCGCATGGATTTTTCAGTCAACTCTTTCAACCCTTCCGACGCCGATGAAATTCTGGAACGACTGGAAAACGGTACTGTTCGGCTGCCTTACTTTGGGGCTGGCCCCTTTCCTGCCCGAGCCGCACCTGCTCGGCAAACTGCGCTGGGTTGCCGGCGGCGCTATTGGCATGAAACCTATGGACTGGCTTGACCTGCTGATGCACGGCTTGCCCTGGCTGCTGCTCTTGCGGCTGCTGTTGCTACAGGTACTGCCCGCAAAAGGCGCTAAAATTGATGGATGATGGCCAAAAAAATGCCTACCTACAGCATCTGTAACCTGCTTGGCGCCGACCGTTGCATGACGGAAATTGTGGTGACCCGGCTCCGGGATTTTATAGAATCGCACCGGGACATACAATTTCCACACCGGCATGATTTTTTTCAGATCGTGTTGTTTACCCGGGGCGGGGGACGGCATTCCATTGATTTTCAGCAATTTCAGGTGCAGCCACATCAGGTGTACTACATGGCGCCCGGACAAATTCACAGCTGGGAATTTGACGCCGACACCGATGGGTATTTGGTCAATTTCAACGAATCCTTTTTTACGTCCATTTGCCACAACCCACATTTTGTGCGGGATTTCCCCTTGTTCAACGCCATCAGCGGCGTCACGGTCAACACCCTCGACATGAGTTGTTGCGCCGAGGTGGAGCAAACCTTTGCCCAGATGCTGGAGGAATTTGACAAAGGCGACGACTACCGGATGGATATCCTGCGTGGCATGCTGACGATTGTGCTCGTTCGCCTGTCGAGGGTGGCGCCCAATTCGTTCAAAGACGGGGCATCCAAACACAATGTGGTGCTGATGCGGCAGTTTGAAAAACTGATTGAACTGCATTTTCGTGAAAAACGCCTGCCCCGGGAATACGCCGAAATGATGTTTGTGACCCCCAACCACCTCAATGCGCTGGCCAACAGTGTAGTGGGCAAAAGCGCCGGCGAACTGATTCGGGACCGGATTTTGCTGGAAGCCAAACGGCTGTTGGCCAACTCCGACCTGATGATCGGCCAAATCGCCGAAACACTTCATTTTGAAGACAATGCCTACTTCACGCGCTTTTTTAAAAAATACCTGGGCGTCACACCCGAAGGCTTTCGGGCTGCCTTTGCGCAGGCGAGCGCCTGAGCCCTGTGCCATTCAACGTTTGAAGCAGGCGTATTTCCGTAAGAAGTACTATTTTTTAAAGTAAAAACACAAGCCCGGCAGCGCCAAACCGGCCGATCTTTGCTCCTACAAACCACACAACTACAACAACAATGACATTCGCAGAATTGACCAATACCGACAAACCCGTTCTCGTCGATTTCTACGCCGACTGGTGCGCGCCCTGCCGGGCCATGAAACCCGTACTGGAAGACCTCAAGGCCCAACTGGGCGAGCAGGTGGTTATATTTAAAATTGACGTGGATAAAAATCAAATGCTCGCCCAGCGCTTCAACGTCATGTCGATCCCTACACTCATCCTGTTTAAAAAAGGCGAGCCCGTTTGGCGCAAAACCGGCATGGCCTCTTCTGTAGAACTGAAAAAAGCCGTAGCCGCGCAATGAAATGGTGAATGATGTGACAAATGTCACAGGCGGGCGGGGTAAGGTACCTGCACCTTTGCCACGTTCTTTCAACTACCCAGTTACAATTTAAACACGAGTGGAATTCATGGCAATTGCAGGCTACTTTGCATCGGCGCTGATCGGTGTTTCTTTAGGACTTATTGGTGGCGGCGGCAGTATCCTGACGGTGCCGGTATTGGTTTACTTATTCGGGGTAGACCCCGTGCTGGCAACCGCTTACTCGCTGTTTATTGTGGGTTCGACCAGTTTGGTTGGCACCTTGCCCAAATACCGTGACGACCTGGTCAACCTGAAAACAGCCGTCATTTTTGGTATCCCGTCTATCCTGGCGGTATATGCTACGCGGGCTTATTTGGTGCCGCTGATTCCGGACCCGGTGTTTACGACGGGCCACTGGGTCGTCTCCAAAGCCATGCTTCTGATGGCCTTGTTTGCGGTGCTGATGGTGTTTGCGTCCTTGTCCATGATCCGCGGTAAAAAAGAAACCGGTGCCGAACCAGTTGCGCCCCAGCAATTTAATTACCCGATGATCCTGCTCGAAGGCGCCGTAGTGGGCCTGCTGACAGGCTTGGTGGGCGCCGGCGGCGGTTTTCTGATCATTCCGGCGCTGGTGCTGTTCAGCAAATTACCCATGAAACAAGCCGTGGGCACCTCCCTGCTTATCATCGCCGCCAAGTCGCTTTTTGGTTTCATGGGCGACCTTTCGCAATACCACCTCGACTGGGCGCTGCTGGGCAGCGTTTCAGCCCTGGCGATAGCGGGTATCTTTCTGGGCAACCGGCTCAGCCACCGCATCGACGGAGAAAAACTCAAAAAAGCCTTCGGCTGGTTTGTACTCGCCATGGGGATCTACATTCTGATCAAAGAACTGTACCTCAACCCCGCTGCAGCCGGCGCCGGCCATTGAGTGTGGCAAAAATTTATAAAAAATACTGGCGAGCGTGACAAAAGTCATGGCCAGGGCTGGCCAATCGCCCTGATCTTTGTGCCAGGCAATCCAGATAACTCCGTTTACAAGCGGACATTTTTATCGGGCATCCGGAAATGAAATGAGCAGTTTGCGACAGGGAGACTGGGTTTGTCCAATTACATGGTTGCAGTATTGTGGCCGGAAACGGCCAACGTTTTAGTTTTCCTGTAAGTCAGCCGGAGTGGGTATTCTGCTCCAGGCTGGCTACAAGAAAAACCAAATCCCTTTGTTCATATCAACTTGCTTACGAATGGCTTGGAATTCATTTTTGAAAAACCTGTTTGGCGATGACAACAACAGCGCCGTGTCCACCGAAACTGAAGGCGGCCCCCGGAACGAAAACCTGTCCGGCGCAGCCTTTAAAAAACAACTGAAAGAGGCCGAAAAGGCCGTCCTGCTGGATGTACGGACCTCCGGGGAGTTTGCCGGCGGCACGATTCCCGGCGCGCGCAACATCGACTTCTTTTCGCCGGTCTTTGCCAATACCGTGCAAAAACTGGATAAAAACGCCACTTACTTTGTGTTTTGCCGCAGCGGCAACCGCAGCGGGCAGGCCTGTCGCCTGATGCACCAAATGGGCTTCGACGTGCGCAACCTGTCGGGTGGCGTCGGTTCGTTTCCGGCTTGAGACAGATAGATAACTTACTTCTTGATAGTTTTTTTGATAAGGGCTACTGGCGCAATTGCCGGGGGCCCTTTTGTTTTTTTGAAACCTGCCCTATGGGATGCAGCATAACCGGAATGGCCTTGTCTTTGCGAGGAAAATTTCTGCCAAAATTCTGCGAAATTCGCCACCCTATGCGCGTTCAATTCCTCCAGCCGCCGCCGCCACTCGACCGCTACGTTGAGTTGCTAACCTGGTACGAGGGCTATATGCCCGACTATGCCTACGAGCGGCTCCTGCCGCAGGGCGTGGTGGAACTGGTGATCGACCTGACCGAGCCACCCAAATTTATCTTCGACAACGACACGCTGGCCCTGGCCCAAACCTGCCGCAAGGCCTGGGTCGCCGGCCTGCGCCACGAATTTATCACCATCTCGGCCGTACCCGGCAGCAGCATGCTGGTCATTCGCTTCCGCGAAGGCATGGCCCATGCAGCCCTGCACCTGCCGCTGGGGGTGCTCCGCGACCAGGTGCTCGACGCTGACCTGCTGCTCAACCCGGACATTGCCCGGCTGCGCGAACAACTGATCAATGCCCCCACACCGGAGGTAAAATTCGAGTTTGCCCTTGAGTTCCTGACCGACCGCATCCGCCGGCACCCCGATATCCACCCGGCGGTAGCGTTTTCGGTACAGAAAATACTGGACAACCCCGCCCAGGTCACCATCGACGAACTGGTGCGCCGCACCGGCTGGTCGCACAAACACCTGATTGCCCAGTTCGATCGTTTTGTGGGCGTGTCGCCCAAGGAGTTCGTGCGCATCACGCGGTTTCAAAAAGTCATTTCGGCGATCGGGGCACAGGCTTCGGTCGACTGGATGCGGCTCCTACACGAATGTGGCTACTACGATCAGGCCCATTTTATCAAAGATTTCAAACGCTTTTCCGGGCTCTCGCCCGAAAAATACCTCGGCGAACGCGGCAACGATTTGAACTACCTGCCCCTGAGGTAAAATTTTTACAATCACCGGTAACCGCCGGCGCCCGATTTTTGCAGCAAAACGAGAGCACATGAAAAAGGTTTTGATCCTGCTGGCGCTTGCCGGCCTGGGAATGCCGGCAGCAGCCCAGAAATCGCTGCGCGGACTGAAAATAGCGTACAACGTGCTGGAAAACAAGGCCGGCGACGACTATGAGGTATACAGCATCAACCCCGATGGCTCGGGAAAAACCAACGTGAGCCGACACCCCGACGTGGCCTGGACGTACTACGCCTATCGGGACAAACTCTACTGGATTTCGGACCGTGATACCTGCCCGCGCTGCTATTTTCTGTACGAATCGGACGCTGAAGGCCAGGGCTTGCGGCGGGTGAGCGGCCTTCGACTCGAAGATTCCTGGATGGGCTCGCGCAACAAGGGCAGCGAACTCGTCGTTTCGGGGCGCCTGAGCAAAGAAATTCGGGGCCAATTGTTCATCATCGACCTGAAAACAGGCGATTACCGGCAGATAACTCACGATACCAGTGCCCGCTACAACGACCCGGTTTTTTCGCCCGACGGGCAAAAAATCGTGTACCGCTACAAAAAGAACAAACGCGACCGAAATGAAAAAATGGAACTCTGGATCGCCAATGCCGATGGCTCCCAGCCCCGTCAACTGACCCATTACCCGGCCGCCGACACCACGGCCGAGTGGCACAGTTATCACGCCGGGCCGCCCCACTGGAATGCCAAACGCGGTTTTATCAGTTACCAATCCAAACAAGGCGGCAAATACCGGCTCTTTGCCGTGTCGCCCGATGGGCAAAAGACGCAGGAACTGGGCGGCTGGCCCGAAGAACTGGGCGCAGGTTGGCACGACTGGAGCCCGGATGGGCGCTGGCTGGCCGTCGAGTTGTTTACTGACGAAAGCAAGCCCGGCGATATTTTTCTGTTTGATTGGAAAACTAAGGCCCTGAAACGCGTCACCGATGGTCCGGGGTTCAAGCAATCGCCGGTTTGGGTACAACACCGGCACCGCGGCCAATAAACAAGTGCCCACACCTGGACACCTATCCCTTTTTTCTTTACCAAAAAAATTACGCTATGGATCCGGCTGAACGCACGATGATCGAAAACCTGGAAAAAAACACGGGTAAAAGTTTTGACGAATGGCTCGCCATTGCCCGCTCCTGTGGCTTGCCGAAGCACGGCGAAATCCTGAACCACCTCAAGGAAACGTATGGCTTGGGGCACGGCTACGCCAATTTTATCACCCACAAAGCCTTCGCTACCGACGCCGGCTCGGCCGACGACAAGAGCCAGTTGATTGAAAATCAATACAAAGGAAAGGAAAGCCTGCGGCCGCTGTATGAACTGCTGATGGCCGAAATCCTGCAATTGGGCGGCGACATCGAAGTAGCGCCCAAAAACGCATCGGTGAGCCTGCGCCGCAAAAAACAATTTTGCCTGCTGGAACCCAAAACAAAAACCCGGCTCGAAGTTGGCCTGAACATGAAAGGCGTAGCGCCGGCCGGCAAACTGGAAGGCTGCCCGCCAGGCGGCATGTGCTCGCACAAAATCCGGGTGGAAAAAGCCGAAGACATCGATACCGAAGTCCTGACCTGGATCCGGACGGCCTACGACATGGCAGGGAGGTAAGGCAAAATGTAAAATGTAAAATGTAAAAGTCAAAATGTAAAAGGATGGAAACGGGCGGCGGCATGGATTGTGGCATTTGGCCACCAGGCTTGCGCGACCGAAAGTCACCTTTTTACATTTTGACTTTTAGGTAGTCA
>JADLDL010000351.1 GCA_020846655.1 Saprospiraceae bacterium
ACCATCGTGGCGATCGGGAAGCCAAGGATAGCCATTTGGTTGATGTACCCCAATTGGGTGTCGGTGAGGCCAAATTTGGCGGCCAGTTCGCCAAGGATACCGGCGCGAATCGCGAAAGCAAATGCCGTAGTAACCAGGGCAAAACAACTGGCGGTGAAGAGTCGCTGGGCGTTGATGTTGGACATGGATCGATGTTTTCGTTTTGAAATTGTATCTGACTGATGAACCACTGAGGACACTAAGATCACTGAGACAACCTAAGTGTCCTCAGTGATCTTAGTGGTTATAAAAAAATGAACCACTGAGGACACTAAGATCACTGAGACAACCTAAGTGTCCTCAGTGCTCTTAGTGGTTATAAAAATGAACTACTGAGGACACTAAGATCACTGAGACAGACTTAGTGTCCTCAGTGATCTTAGTGGTTATAAAAAATGAACCACTGAGGACACTAAGATCACTGAGATATACTAAGTGTCCTCAGTGATCTTAGTGGTTAAAAAAATGGCTTCTACTCCTCTGGCAATGCTGCAAAGTACTCGTTCACAAAAACACGAAGGCCCTCTTTATGCAGGTTTTTTACATGAAAGTTCAATAATATCCCTTTAGGCATTCGCAGGTGTTTCATATAGGACAACAAGGTGGCTTCGAAAATCGGGTGCATGTCTACCACCGCTTTGGTTTCCACCAAAAGTACACCCTCTACCAAAAGGTCGTACCTGAATTCCACATCCAACAAGATGTCTTTGTACGGAACTGGGATGCTTTTTTGGCTTTCTACCCGAAATCCTCGGAGTTTCAATTCATACCGCAGGGCTTTTTCATACACACTTTCTAAGAGACCGGGGCCCCAGTATCGGTGTACTTCAATGCTGGCTCCAACCACCTGGTAGGTAAGCCAGTTTACATATTTTTTGGTTAAATACGCCGGTTTGTCCATGCTGGTTCAGGTTCAGAATTGGATAAATCTACCGGAGCATGTTGGTTTGTTATGTAGCCATGTTTAATATATTTTAATTTAATACTTCGTCAAGTTGAATAAAATCAACGAATTGTGTAAAAAATGCCTTACTTGGTCAGGCGCCGGATCTTGATGTTTTTATACCAAACCAGGTCGCCGTGGTCTTGCAAAGCAATCCGGCCTTGGCGGAATTTCCCAAAATCCGGCATCTCGACAAACTTACTGCCGGCGATCATTTTTGGCCAATCCGGGGCATTCATATCGTATTCCACCAGTTTCCGGAAATTCAGCCAATGTTCGATTTTGCCGCCCCGGCTGACCAGCCGCACGTGGTTCCATTCGCCGGCGGGTTTGACCATCTCATAGCGGCAGGAAATCATGTCGTACAGGTCGCCAGCCCGGTGTTTGGGGATACGGGCGTCGGGGTGGCAGGCATTGTCGAGCACCTGCATTTCGGGGCCGGTATGCCACACATAGGGGTATTTGGCGGGGTCTTCGACGACGTTGTAAATGATGCCGGAATTGCCGCAAGGGCCAATTTTCCAATCCAGTTCCAGTTCAAAATCCTGGTACTCGTCGGCGGTCAGGATATCGCCGCCGTCGCGTTGTTGCCATTCGCCGTCGCCCTTGGGTTTGGTTTCGAGGTGGATGGCATTGTCGTGGATTACCCAAGCGGGGCCGGTAGTCGTTTTGCCGTAGTTGTGCCAGCCGGCCATGCTTTTCCCGTCGAACAAAAGCGCCCAGCCGGCTGCTTTTTCCTCCGTGCTGAGTTCGTTGTCGGTTGTTTTTGGAAAAGCGGGCGGAGGCGTCACAGTTCCCGGTGTGTTGGCCGGAATGGCGTTCATGGTGTACCAGGCTTCGGTGGTCCAGATTTCATGGCCCAGGTCGCTGAGGGGCAGGTTGCGCAAGCGCAGGTACACGACGTGGCCAGGCTTGATGCCCTCGATTTGCAGGAATACTTTTTTCCGGTCGGCGCTCACGCTGGCCGATACTACCTTGAGGCCTTCTTCATCCATTTTGGGACCGCCGTATTGGTTGGTGGGCTTGTACCACCATTGTTTCACGAGGTAGTCGGCCGGGTTCCAGCCGTCGCCGGTACGCAGGGGTTCGGTAAACTCCAGTTCCAGGCCATTGGATTTGGCCCGCACAGCCAGCATCTCAAAAACGGAGTTGCCGTTGTATTTCAGGCGTTGCAGGCCGTACCACAGTTTGTCGGCCTGGCTCCAGTTGCCGGGGTTGCCGATCATGCCGATGTACAACCCGCCGTCGGGGCCCCAGGCCAGCCGGTTGGTGCCGCCTTCGAGGCCCTGGGTGAATTTGAACACACAGCCCTGGTATTCGCCGTTTATTTTTTCAATAAACTCCCGCTGCAAACCGCCGTAGCACACATCGCCCTGCACGAGTTGGCCGGCGTAGGGGCCATCGCGCAGCAGGGCAGGTTGGGTGGGCGAATTTCCGATTTCATCCTGCGGCAGCCAGACGACCGGCTGCTGGATGGGCATGGCCGCCACCACGGCACTATCGACGGCAAAAGAGTTGTAAAACGCGCCTTCTTTGACGTGCAAGATTTTGGACGAGGGCAGCCAGTCGCCCTGGTTGTCGGCTACAAAAATCTCATTGTCGGGCCCGATGCCGATGCCGTTGGGGGTGCGCAGGCCACGGGCGATAAACTCCAGGCTGCCGTCTTTGCGGCTGATGCGCAGCACCTTCCCGCGGTCGGGGATTTGCGGGCGGGCGCTGGCGCCGCCGGGCAAAATAGCGATGGCAAGGGTGGCGTAGAAATAGCCGTCTTTGTACACCAGGCCGAAGGCAAACTCGTGGAAGTTGGCGGAGGCTTTCCAGCCTTTGGCAAAACACTGGTACTCGTCGATGATATCGTCGCCGTCGAGGTCGACCAGTTTGGTGAGTTCTTGTTTTTGGAGGACAAAAATCGTGTCGTCCACCACTTTTACGCCCAGGGGCTCGGCCAGTCCTTTGGCGATCAGTTTTAGTTTTATCTTTTTGGGGTCGCCGCTTTCTACATGATCCAACAAATACACACCACCCATCGCGTCCCAGGTGGTGACAACCATGCGGCCGTCGCTCAGGAAATCCATGCCGGCCACTTTGGGCAGGAAGGTTTCGGGCCGGGCTTGCGACAGGGTGAAGGCCGGGTGCACGCTGGAGAGCGGCGTGCCGTCGCCGGGGATGCCGCTGCGGGCGCCGCCCAGGGCAATGGCGCCTTCGGGGTTGTCGGCTTTGGAGTGCGAAAAATTGGCGGACGAAATGGCTTCGAACCCTTTGGAACCGGGGCGCGCCCATTTGAGGTAGATCTCGCGGCCGCCACCGCCCTGAAAATATTCAATCCGGAGTGTGTGGTGCCCGCGGCGCAGCGCCACTTCGGCTTCTTTGGGTTCGGCGCCGTGCAGGCCGTCGGCGTCGATGAGCAGGCGGTTGTCGAGCCAGAGTTTGGAGCCGTCGTCGGAGGAGAGTTGGAGCAGGACGTTGTCGTCTTTTTCCAGGTACAGGTATCCGTCGAGGGCAATGGCAAAGTTGTCTTTCAGTTCGCCGAAAGCGTCGGGGCCGGCGTTCACATTGGGCGCGATGGCGAGCAGGGTGGGTTTGCCCTTGAAATTGATATCGGCGATTTGGCTGGGGCTGGCTTTAAGGGTAAACACCCGAGCCACCAACCCTGGAAGCATATCGGCATCGCTGATGCCGGGCGCACTTTTCAGCCAGGCATTTTCCGGAATAGCGCTGAGGTCGACGGGTTTGTCGGAGCCGCCCTCGCCGTCGTCTTCACCCTTGTCGAGGCTCAGCACGTAGGACACGATGGATTTGGCATCCTCGGGTTGCAGGTCGGGGTGTGCGCTCATGGCGGCTACGCCCCACACGCCGGCGCCGCCGGCCATTACTTTTTGCGCCAGCAGGTCCACGTTTTCGGGGGTGTTTTTGTAGCGTTCGGCGATCTGGACATAGCCGGGACCTACGGTTTTGACCTGGGCATTGTGGCAGGTGCGGCAATCGCTTTTGGCCATGAGGCGTTCGCCGGGCGACACAGTGGCGCTGGCTTCTTCGTCTTCGCTGCTTTTGAATGGATTGGCAAACAAGGGCATGGCCACAAACATAGTCGCCAGCCGGGTGGGTTTGTCGGTATTGAGGGTCAGTTCGCCCTCCACGTCGATGGCGTAAATGCCTTCAGCGGAGTGGTTGGGGCGGCTGGAGGTAGTGGTCCAGGCGCCGTCGGTTTCGATGTTGGAGGGGTCGGCGATGGAGCCGACGTTGGCTTTCAGGCTGATTTGCGCGCCGGCCGGGGCGTTTTCGACCCGGAAGTGGCGCACAAAGCCGTGTTGGCGGTCGCGGGAGAGGTACTCGGGCTGTTCGTTGATCCGGATGCGTTGGCCGTTGGCCAGCACCAGGTCGTACAGGATTTCGGCATGGCCGTCGGGGGTATAGCGGTGGCCTTTGTAGTCGGTTTGGGGTTGTTCGGACTGGCCATTGAGGCGCACTGTCCAGGGCTGCTGAAACTGGTTTTCAAACCAGGCATTACCCACGCTGATGGGCTGCGGGCCGTGGCGCATGTTGTACACGGCGCCTTCGAAATCGGCATTGCCGGCCCAGGCTTTGTAGAGGGCGCAAGAGTCGGTGGAATAGGCGACCCAGAGGTTGTCGTTGAGGGCGAAGGTGATCATGCGGGCCTGCTTATCGAGCACGGAGCGAAACACCCAGGGGTCGTTGGGCCGGTTGGCGGGCGGCGCGGCGTGTTCTTTCCGGTTGGACCAGACATACAAAGCAATCAGGGCGATGCCCAACAGGATAAACAGGGTACGGGAGGTACGCATAATTACATTCGGTAAATGAATAAATACAGCGGACTACCACGCAGGTGAGCCCGGGAGCGCGTAAAGATCGAAAATAGGTTTGAAATTTGGCAAAGCAACGCTTTAGCGCGGCTGAATTTGGTAAGGACTGCCGCGAAGGTAGGTTTTGTTTGATTTTTCAAAAATAAATTTTCGCCCTTGCCGGGCTGAATTCCGGCAAGGGCGAAAAAAATGTGTCCAGTAGGATGCGCTCAGGGACAGCCTTGCAGGATTTCAGGAGGGAGGGATGAAAACAGAAGGGTCAGGAGGAGGAGAAAGAAGAGGGGTGCAACGTTTTTCATGGTGATCCTATTTAAGAAAGTTGCTAAATTTATTCCAAATTGGGAAATAACTGGTGCGGAAAAAGGGAGGATCGTTATGTTTGCGACTCCAAATTCAACATTTTTCGCGACACCACATGATTATAGGTTTGATCAAAGAAACCACCGACCCCCGCGTTGCCCTCGTTCCCGCCAACTTGTCCAAACTCACCCAACCGGGCTTCGAATTTCTGGTTGAATCGGGCGCCGGTGCCAATGCCTTTTTTTCCGACGACGACTATGCCGCGCACGGCCGGGTAACCGACCGGGCGGAAGTCCTGCGTTCGGCCGATCTGCTCATCAGCGTACACCCGCTGCCCGAAGCCGAATGGTCGAGCCTGAAACCCGGCGCCACACTCGTCGCCCTGTTTCAGCCGTACGTGGACCCCACGGTGGCCGAAGCCCTCGACAAAAAGGGGTTCCGGGCATTTAGCCTCGACATGATCCCGCGTACCACCCTGGCACAAGCGATGGACATCCTTTCGTCCATGGCCTCGATCTCCGGATACATGGCCGTGTTGCTGGGCGCAACGCACCTGAGCCGCTACATGCCGATGATGGTGACGGCGGCCGGCACGATCAAACCCGCCAAGGTGCTCATTCTGGGCGCCGGTGTGGCCGGATTGCAAGCCATTGCTATGGCCCGCCGTCTGGGGGCTTCGGTGGAGGCCTTTGACACCCGCCAGGCCGCCAAAGAAGAGGTGGAAAGCCTCGGCGCGCGTTTTGTGGAAGTGGAAGGCGCCGTTGATGACCGGGGCGCCGGCGGATATGCGGTGCAGCAAAGCGATGAATTTCTGGCCCGCCAACGCGCCGAGGTGCAAGCCCGCGCGGTGAAAGCCGATATGATTATTGCCACAGCGCAGGTGCGCGGCCGCAAAGCGCCCGTACTGGTGACGGCTGAAACCATCAACCAGATGCGCCCGGGCAGCGTGATCGTCGATTTGGCGGCCAGCACCGGCGGCAACTGCGGCCTCACGCAAAACAACCAGACCATCCAGCATCAGGGGGTCACGATCATCGGCGATTCGAACCTGGCTACCCACCTGCCGCAGGATGCCAGCGTGTTGTTTGGCAACAACGTGACCAATTTCCTGAAACTGCTGCTTAAAGACGGTACGCTCACGCCTGATTTCGCTAACGAAATCATCCGGGAAAGTTGCGTGGCTTCCCGCAAAACGGAACCGGCGGCAGCCTGAGCCGCTTGTCCGTTGTCCACCTTTTTTTGAAACATCTTTGCCCGTTTGATTCATACTTATGGAAGCCTTTTTCAATTTTATTCACGAGAACCTGTTGCTGATTTACCTCCTGGCATTTTCCATCCTGCTCGGTATCGAGGTGATCTCCAAAGTGCCCGCCGTGTTGCACACGCCCCTGATGTCGGGCGCCAATGCCATCCACGGCGTGGTGCTGGTGGGGGCTATCATTGTGTTGTTCAATGCCCGCACGGACGATTATTTGTCGCTGGGCCTGGGTTTTGTCGCTGTAGTATTGGGTACGCTGAACGTAGTAGGCGGCTTTGCGGTGACCGACCGGATGCTGGAAATGTTTAAAAAGAAAAAGAAGTAAACGGCCGGCCCGCCTGGCGGGCTACCCCGTGATTTTTCACCTGAACCTTCGACTCAATACCCTATTTCTTACCTGATTGATATGCTTGCAACTCATTTTTTGGACGTTTTATATTTGATCGCGGCCCTTGCGTTTGTCATCGGCCTCAAGATGTTGAGCCATCCCGATTCGGCGCGCCGGGGCAATATTCTGGCTGCCTTTGGCATGGGCTTGGCGGTGTTGGGTACATTGTTTTTGCACCCCTCGGCCGAAAGTTTCTCTGAAGACGATCGCCGGCTCAAACTGTTGCTCATGTACGCCGCATTGGCGGTGGGTGGCGGCATTGGCTGGCGTGTAGCCTACAAAGTAAAAATGACGGCGATGCCGCAAATGGTTTCTTTGTTCAACGGCCTGGGCGGCGGTTGTGCTGCCTTGCTGGCGGTTGCCGAATTGAAACTGCAATACATGGAACACGGCCATCCGGCAGCCTCGGGGCTGATTCTGGTGCTGTTTACCTTGTTTTTTGGCTCCGTATCGCTCACCGGCAGTTTGCTGGCATTTGCCAAATTGGAAGAATTAGTCAAAGATTCTTCCATTGTGTTGCCGCGCCACACCCTCGTCAACCTGGGTTTCCTGGCGGTGATCCTGAGCCTGATCGGCTACACCGTGTGGGGCGCCGGCGACAACGGCCTTACCTGGGGCCTGATCCTGTTTGGTATTACCTTGTTGTACGGATTTTCCTTTGTCGCGCCGATTGGAGGGGCGGATATGCCCGTGGTCATCTCGGTGCTCAACTCCTGTACGGGCCTCACCGCCGCCGCAGCCGGTATTATTTACGACAACCTAATCATGCTGGTGGGCGGTCTCCTGGTGGGCGCTTCGGGTAGTATCCTGACGATCCTGATGTGCAAAGCCATGAACCGGTCGCTGATGAACGTGCTGGTGGGTAGTTTCGGCGGCCCGGCCGCCGGCTCCGCATCTATTGCAGGCGACCAAACCATCAAAGAAATCAGCCTGACCGATACGGCCGTGTTGCTCAACTATTCCTCTTCCGTTGTGATCGTGCCCGGCTATGGCCTGGCTGTGGCGCAGGCGCAGAAAATTTGCAAAGACCTCGACGCCATGCTCGAAGCCAACGGGGTGGACGTGAAATACGCCATTCACCCGGTAGCCGGCCGGATGCCCGGCCACATGAACGTGCTACTGGCAGAAGCCGACGTGCCCTACACCAAACTGTTCGACCTGGAAGAAGCCAACGAGCACCTGGCCAAAGCCGATGTGGCGATCATCATCGGCGCCAACGACGTGGTGAACCCCGCCGCGCTCGACGACCCCTCCAGTCCGATCTACGGGATGCCCGTACTCGAAGTGTGGCACGCCAAAAACGTGATCGTAATGAAACGAAGCATGAAAGCCGGCTACGCTGGTATCGAAAACCCACTCTTCTACCACGCCAAAACCAAAATGTTGTTTGGCGACGCCAAAGACACCTTGCAGAAACTGGTTAGCGAAGTAAAAGCGATGTAAGGCTTTTAAGGTTAGAAGGTTAAAAAAGTTAGAGGGTTAGAGGGTTGGATGGTTACGACTATCCAACCCTCTACCTTTTTTGCCGCTGTTGGCGTCCCGCCAACAGCAACGGCGGAGCGAGGGCATGCCAGCGTCTCGAATGTAGTTGACGGGGACTGGCAATAAGGGTTAGAAGGTTGGACGGTTAGAGAGGTTAGAAGGTTAAAAAGGTTGGAGGGTTAGATAGTCGTAACTATCCAACCCTCCAATCTTCTAATTTTTTAACCATCCAACCCTCTAACTTTTTAACCTTTGCCGTCCGCCATAAAGATTTGAATTTTAGCCATTTAAAATTTGGATATGATATAATCACTCTCCAAATTTTGTAACTAAATGATGGTTTAGTTTGGCTCTACTTTGATAAAATTTGGCCA
>JADLDL010000352.1 GCA_020846655.1 Saprospiraceae bacterium
AAGAGAAAGGCATTCCGTACAAAACCGGTAAAGTCCCTTTCCGGGCACTGGGCCGCGCCCGCGCCAGTATGGACCTCGACGGCATGGTCAAAGTCATTGCCCAAAAAGATACGGACGAAATCCTCGGTGTCCACATCGTAGGCGCCCGCGCCGCCGATATGATCGCCGAAGGCGTAGCGCTCATGGAATTCAGGGCTTCAGCAGAAGATGCAGCCCGTATGAGCCATGCGCACCCGACCTATACGGAAGCCTTCAAAGAAGCGGCCCTGGCAGCAACGGCCAACCGGCCGATCCACGTGTAGGGAGCGTTCGATGTAGGTTTTAAAAGAACAAAGGGGTGGTTTTTCGTATGAAAAACCACCCCTTTGTTCTTTTATCTTCGCTGAAAACAGCGTCAACCCCTTATTTTTTCACCACTTCCAGCGCCTGAAAGGCCTGGCCGGCTTTGTCTTCGAGTGCCAGCAAATACGAGCCGCTGGGCAGATCCGTCAGGTAGTATTGTTGGCCCGGCGTAGCGGCAAACTCAGCCACGTTGCGGCCATCCAGCGAAAATACACGAATACGGCTCACCGCTTCGGCATTTTCCAGTTGGAAATAGTCGCTCGTCGGGTTGGGGAACAATTTCACGTTGGCAGCCGGCAATTTGTCTTTCGTGTCCGACAGGTCGGAGGTATACAGGAATACCACGGAAGCGGTATCTGTCGTAAGGTTTGCATTGGTGACTTTCAAGCGAATAATAGCGTTGGCACCGGCAATGCTGTCCGGATTATCGAAGTGCAGAATCAGCGGCCCGCCAGCATTGGCCTCAAGGGTGAACAGTTTTGAACTCACCGAAGCAATATAGCAAACGTTGATATCGCAGACCCGGCTGGCGCAGCCTGGGGTCATGTTGATCACAATACGCTCCCAACGGAAGGTTTGTGGGGAGTTCATCAGGTTCATGATCGACGTATGTGCTTCCACGTCAGGTTGATTTTGACTGGCAATGGTCCAGACCTCCGTATTGGCCAGGGAAAATGACTGCGCCGAAGCCATACCAACAGCGGAAAGCAAAACAAACAGGGTAGAGAATAACTGTTTCATAGGCAAAATGTCCAATTTTAGCAGGTTTTGTAATATTTAAACAAAGGTACACCGGGTTGACCGAACTGCTGCCCTATTTTTGTTTGGGCAATGGCTTTTTTTGAGTCGTTTGCGCGCCAATAGCAAAAAAACTTTATGAGAAAATTTTGGGTGCTGATCTGGTGTTTGGCAGGAAATATGCGGCTGGCCGCTCAATTGCCGTCCGACACGCTTGCTCCTGATTTCACGGCAACCGACTTGAACGGACAAGCCTGGCACCTGTACGATATGCTCGACCAGGGAAAGGTTGTGGTACTGGAAATCTCGGCGACCTGGTGCGCGCCTTGTTGGGCCTACCACAATGGCCACGCGATGCAAAAATTTTACGAAGCACATGGCCCCGCCGGGGACGATAAAGCGCGAGTGTTGTTTATCGAAGGTGATCCCAAAACCAATGTCAATTGCCTCTACGGTGCCGCTGGTTGTAATGATTATACTCCGGGCAATTGGGTGGCTGGCACGCCTTTCCCCATTATTAACGAGGACTCGCTGGCCGAGACCTTTCGGGTAACTTATTTTCCTACCCTGTTTGTCGTTTGTCCCAACCGTAAAATCTATGAAGTAGGCCAATGGGATGCCGACCAACTCTGGGAGCAGGCCTCGACCTGCCCGGTAGCCAGCGGAGTTAACAATGCCGGTATTTTTGAATACGCAACCGGCACCCCCTTGCACGATATTTGCGAAACGCTGAACACCAAACCGGCCTTTACCCTGATCAACCTCGGGTCTGAGGCCCTCACCCAGGCCACCCTGTCGCTGCAATGGAACCAGACCACCGTCCAAACGATTGAATGGTCGGGGTACCTGGGCCTGTATGAAGAAGTGCCCATTAGTTTCGACGACACCCCCCTCAGCAGTCCCGGGCAGCTCAGCACCACCCTCACCCACGTCAACAACCAACCCAACGACGACGATATTTCAAACAATATCCGGACGGATAGTTTTGGCATTGCCAGTACCTTCAACAGCCAGAAAATTTTGCTCAAAATCCGGACCGATGCCTATGGTGCGGAAACATACTGGGAGCTGCGCGATGAGGCCGGACAAGTACTGGAAAAAGGTGGCAACCAGGCCGTGGGCCCCAATGGCGGCGGAAAATTCCCTGCCGGCATACCCGATGGCCCAGGCGCATACAACAACAATGCCTTGATTCGGGACACCCTGGTACTGCCCGAACCCGGGTGTTATTCGATCCATTTTGCCGATGCCTTTGGCGACGGCATGTGCTGCCAGTACGGCAACGGATATTTCAAACTCTATAACCTGGATAATCCTACCGTGCCCATTCTTTCCGGTGGCGATTTCCGGCAATACGAACACCGGGGCTTTTCTGCCGGTATCCTGACGGCTGTACAAGATCCGGAAGCAACCGTGCCCACGCTGCAAATCGCTCCCAACCCCGCCGATCAGGACATTCAGGCGAACTACCGCTTGCCCGCAGATGCCCACGTCGGGCTTTTCATACTGAACACCCTGGGGCAGGTGGTGCGCAGCCGGCCGGCAGAAATACAGTCCGCCGGCGAACAGCAATACCGCTTCGCGCTGGGCGAATTGCCCCCGGGCCTGTACTGGCTGCAGTTGCAGGTCAACGGCCGGCATACCGCCAAGCCATTTGTAATTCAGCACTAGTTTTTTCCTGGCCTCTACTTTTTCACCAGCACCCGGCTGCCGGAATACCGGCGTTGC
Organism: Saprospiraceae bacterium; assembly: GCA_020846655.1. Lineage (GTDB taxonomy): Bacteria > Bacteroidota > Bacteroidia > Chitinophagales > Saprospiraceae > M3007. The sequence continues at coordinate 2,809 of JADLDL010000352.1, forward strand.
CCGACCGTGCTGTTCCCTTCGAGTGCAATACCATAGCGGCCGGCCGGCCATGCCCGGCAGTCGACGGGGAGCACCAAGGCGCCGGCGGGCTGTTGGCCCAACTGTTGCTGCCACACCGTGCGTCCGGCAATATCCAACACCCGGATGCTTACCCGAGCGCCCAGCGGCAATGTGGTGTGGAGGCTAAACTGATCGGTCGCCGGGTTGGGCGACAGCCGCAGGTCCAATGCCGGGGCTGCTCCTGGGGCGTTGGCGCTTACCGGAATGTCCATCGGGGTTTGCCAAACGCCCAGGCCATGGGTGGCCACACGCAACTGGCGGTCGGCACTGATGCTCAGGTGCATGACCAGCAGAGCATGGGGCGCCGCGCCGGAAAACAATTCCCAACTCTGGCCACCATTGCGCGACAACCACACGCCCAGGTCATTGCCGATGTAGACCTGATTGGGGTACAAGGGATCTACCAGGACCGTGTTGGTGGGAATATCCGGAAGACCATTGTCGACGTTGACCCAGTTCAAGCCACCGTCGGTGCTGCGCCATACGTGCCCGGCATTGAAACCTGCCAGCACGGCAAAGGCGGTGTCGGGGTGAAGGGGGGCGAAAGCAATATCCATACACAAGCGGTTGGGAAGGCCTTTTGCGGGCGTCCAGGTACCTGTAGTGACATCGCAGTGGAACACCCGGGCTTCATTGGTGTTGAGCGGGGCTGTGCTGCACAGCAAGATATTCGGGTCGTTCGGGTGTAGCGCCAGCGCCAGGATGGGATCGCCTTCGGCGAGAAAATCGTTGGAAACAGGATACCAGAACTCCCCTTCGTCGTCGGACCGGAACAGGCTCTGGGCACCGGCATACAGGATATTGGGTTCGGAAGGGCAAATTTCAAAAGGGCCATTGAAGCAGGATTCTTCCTGGAGCATTTCGTTGCTGCTGGAAGGATAAAAACTTTGCCCGCCATCGATGGATTTTAAAATATTCAGGTATTGGTAAGACCCCAACAGTACCTGGTCGTTCAGGGGGCTGATGGCCGTGCATTCGCCATCACCACCGATGACGCGGGCCCAGTCATCCTGGCCGGTATAAATCGCCGTGGCATTGTCTTGCATGCCTCCTATAGCCCAGAGCGGATTGGTCGCAGAGTTGCTCAGGTTGGCGTAAAACTGCTGGGTTTGGTAGCCGCCGTTGCGCCCTTCCCAGGATTCGCCGCCGTCGTACGACACAAAAATGCCGCCATCCGTCACACAATATACTTTGCCGGGGTCTTGGACCTGCCAGTAGGCGCGGTGAATATCAGCGTGTACGTACTCGGGCGGGCCTTCCGGCCCACCGGCTGGTACCTGGCCAAAATACCAGGCATACCAGGCCGTCTGTTGGCTCACCGACGCTCCGCCATCTTCCGATTTCCAGACATCAATGCCCGTCCAGATAATGGAATTGGGAAGGGTCGGATGCACCGTCACATCATGCGAGTACCACCCTTGGTAACTACACACATTTGCCAGGCTGACCAGTTCCCAACTGTTGCCCCCGTCCTCGCTTCGATACAGCCCTTCCTGGCTAAAGGAATTGCCGACCGAGGCATACATGACCTTTGGCTGGCTGGGACTGATGCTGAGCATGGCTTTGCCAGAATAAACCGTAGCAATCCCGTTGCTGAGCAACTCGAAACTGTTCCCGCCGTTTTGGGATCGAAAAACGCCGCTCACGTTTTCATCATCCAGCGAGCCGTGGGTCACGAAAACCACGGTGGTGTCGCTGGGGTTGATTTCGATATCGACGGCCATGGATCGGGCGTGCACGGTTTGCCAACTGGCGCCGGCGTCGTAGCTCCGCAGCAGGCCTTCGGAAGTGGCGGCATACAGGGTGGCGGGGCGGAGCGGATTGATTTTGATGTCCTGCACACCGCGCAAATCGCCGTAAGACCAGTCCAGGCTTTTGGTCCAATGGAGCCCGCCGTCCGTACTTTTGAGGATGCCGATACCGTAGGTACCGCGGGTAGTGCGGAAGGCGACATTGGGCATGGAAAGTTCCAGGTTGTACACTTCGCCTGTGCCGACATACAGGGTATTCGGGTGTTGCGGATCAATGGCGATAGCGCTTACCCCGAGTACGGGAAAGCCCGTTTCGATGCGTTCCCAGGCTTGTGCGCCACGGCCGGCCGTTGTGCTTTTCCAGAGGCCGCCGGCTGCACTTCCGGCGTACAGGATGTTGGTATCCAACGGATGAACGGCCAGGCACAGGGTGCGGCCCCCGATATTCTTGGGGCCGATGGCTTCCCAGGCGTCACCCCGGTCCTGTACCTGGAGCAAGCGTTCGAGGCGCATCTGCGCCATGGCCTCGGCGTATTTTTCGGTGTAAAACCGGCCGTCGGGGAAGGTTCGGGCCATTGCCCAAAGCCGCAGGCTTTCGCCGGCCTCCGAGGTTTCCGGGTTTTGTGGCAGCGGCAGGGGAGCGCCGGAAAACAACAAAGGGAGGGCGCCAAGCGCCAGCAAGAGCCATCGAAACATACACAGAGCATTTATTTTGCCAAACATCGGGAAGTGTGGAGACACTTCCTTGTTTTGAACGCGCAACTTTTGCCTGCTTTGGCGAACCCTACGGCTTCTCCATTGGAAAAGATCTGGCGAATCGAAAGATTTTCCGGAGATTTAGAGGCTGTTTGAAGAGCCTTAGCCGGGCTACATCTCCAACAATCTTTCAGCGTCGATTACCAAGCCACTGCTCCATATGGAATTTCGCAACAACTCAAAATTTGACGGTTCTGTCCGGTACATTTATTATTTCATTTCCGGCATCCTGTGCTGGTTTTTGATTCTGCTGACCGACCGGGTGTTGGACGACCTGGGCCAGTCCGTCCCTTTTCCCGAACGTGCTTCTTTTGAAAACAAGACCTTGTTGTTTACCCTCAGTACGCAACACGACAGCCTGACGCAAATTGTCAAATCGTACGATGCAAAAGCCGATCAACTGACTAAAGCCTCCGAACTGGCCCAGCAAAACTACCAGACGGCCAAGGAATCGTTTGAAAACTGGCTGCAAGCCCGAAAAGTGCTCGGTGAACCTTCTAAAGACCGGGAAGTGATTGCCAAAACAGAAGTCCTGGACGGCTATTACAAAATTCAGCAGGACTGGAACCAGGCCTATTCCAAAATCCAGGACACGATCAAGATTTACCGGGACGCCATAGAACAGGTGAACGGCTCGGTCGCACAGGAGGGAGAACGCGCCGGCAAACTGGCCTACCGCGCCGAACAGCAGTACGACCTGAAGGTGTTTTTGATCCGGCTCCTGTTTATCTTACCCATTCTTTTCCTGGGTATTTACTTTTATGTAAAATTCCGAAACCAC
>JADLDL010000353.1 GCA_020846655.1 Saprospiraceae bacterium
CAAAATGTAAAAGGGTGGCTACGGGATGGTAAGCCCTTTGGCAGATTGCGGCGTCGATTATCCGCCGAAGGACACGTGAAAAGGCAACATGTAAAATGTAAAAGTCAAAATGTAAAAGGGTGGCTACGGGATGGTAAGCCCTTTGGCTTGTAACCACGGTCATTTCAGGCATTGCTTCACAGTGTATGGTTGCCGTTGGCAAAACAAGCCCCCCCCAATAAAAAAATCCGTACTGTTGTAGCAGCCTTTTGGACGTTCAGGATGATGACTACAACACGAAAACACCGTGTCACCCTGCGGCTTGCCTTGCTGCTGTGGAGCCTGCTTGCCTGGGCCGCCACCTTGTCGGCCCAAGCGCCGATCAACCTGGCGTTTCATCACCTGGACCGCGAAAAAGGGCTTTCGCAGGGTACCTGCCCCTTTATTTCACGCGATAGCAAAGGCTTCGTGTGGATCGGCACCACCGACGGGCTCAACCGCTTCGACGGGCAACACGTCGACGTGTACCGCCCCAACCCCTCCCAACCCCACGCCCTGGTGGGCAATTACCTGAGCAGCGCCTGCTACGAAGACCCCCGCAGTGGCGACCTGTGGTTCACTACCTACAATGCCATTCACCGGTATGTGCGCGCCTACGACCATTTTGACACGTTTCAGTTAAAAAACCAGCACCACGAGCGGCAGGTCGAAGACTATTATGCCTTTCATTTTGATGCCCGCCAGGGCAAATTGTGGCTGCGGGTGGGCGATGCCAAAAGTGGCCAGGGATTTTTGCACCTCTTTGATACCCGCACCGGCCGCGACAGTATCCTATGCCCCCTGCCCGGAGCCCGGAGCACGCTCATTCTGGACAAAACCGGCAATCCGGTGCAAGTGCTGTGTTCGGTATACAAAACACCCGGCCTCGAATTGATAGACCTGCGCCGCCAGGGTGCCGCTCAACAATACCTGGGTCAGGGTAAACAAGCGGCTTTTGTCCAGGAAACCTACGCGGAAAGCGATACCCTGGTCTGGCTCGCTTTGTCCACCGGTATTGCGGCGTTTAACCCCAAAACCGGCGCCTCCACCCTGTATCCGGAGCATGCCGGCAATCCAATCGGCTACAGTTGGTCGGTGCAGGCCTATGGCCCGCGCCTGTTGTTTGTCGGCACCAGAAAAAACGGCCTGTGGGTGTTCGACCGGCAAACCCGGCGCTACACCCAACAGTTTTTGCACGAACCGGAAGATCCGTACAGTTTGTTGGACAACGAAGTGCAAAACCTGTTCATCGACCCGCAGGAAAACCTCTGGGTGGCCCATTGGAAATACGGCCTGAGTTATGTCAACCTCCGGAAAAACAAATTTTTAGCGCCGCGCCGCGGCAAAAACTACTCGTTTTGGCAATTTACGCCAGGCCCCGATGGCAACATCTGGGCCAGCGACCCCGACAGCGGCCTGTATGTATTCCGCCCCGACGGCCGGTTGGTGGATACCCTGAACCGTTTTTTCCCGGAGATCGGCCGGCGACTTTCCTTTGGCAACCGGCTCTATTTCCCAAAGGGCAGCACGCTGGGCTTGTATGGACAACACTTGCTGAAATGGGACGCCGCCCGCCGCCAACTGCGCTATGTGGCGGCACTACCGCAGTACCTGGTGGGTGTCTGTGAAACCCCGGCCGGCCACCTGATCGCCACCACCGACAGTGCTGTTTTCCGGCTGCTGCCCAATGCCCAGGGGACCTACACCTTTGTTCCACTCGCCTTGAAGGCACCCTTCGTGCCGAAAAACATCTCGGGGATATTCAGCGACAGCCAGGGTCGTATTTACCTGGCGGAAAATGCCGAACGCCTGCTCGCCTTTTCGGAAACGCCGGCGGGGCTCGTTTTTATCAAAAGCGTCGAAGGGAACGGCGCCTGCAAGGATTTTCTTGAACTACCGGGTGGATGGGAAACCTGGGTAGCCGGCAGTTCGGGGCTGCTGCGCATCGGAGCCGACCTGAGTATCCGGGTGCTCAACGAACCCGCCGACGGCCTGCCCAACGCCACCTACTACGGGGTGGCGCCCGACCGGCAGGGGCGCTTGTGGCTCAGCAGCAACCAGGGCATGGTGTGCTACGATACAGCCCGGCACAGCCTGCGGCGCTACATGCCCGTGGACGGCCTGTTTGGTGCCGAATTCAATACCGGGGCATTTTTACAGGCGCCCGACGGCCGCATTTGGGCCGGCGGTGTGGGCGGGTTTGTGGTGTTCCATCCGGACAGCATCCGGCCTTTGCCGTTTGAGCCACAAGTGCAGTTTACCCAAATCCTGGCCAATGATCTGCCGCTGGAGCGGAAAATTCAGGTTGAAATGCTGGATTCGCTCGATTTGCCGTATGCACAAAACACCCTGTCGTTTGAGTTTGTGGCCCTGGAATTCAGCGACCCGAAAGCCAACCGTTTTCAATTCCGCCTGCTGGGCTACGACGAGCACTGGGTCAACAGCGGCACGCGGGGGTTTGCCCGCTACGCCAACCTGCCGCCGGGAGACTACACCTTCGAGGTGCTGGCCGCTAATTCAGACGGGCTGTGGTCGACGGCGCCCAAAAGCCTCCGGATATTTATCCACACCCCGTTTTACAAAACCTGGTGGTTTTATCTCCTGTGCACCCTGGCGCTGGCCGCGCTGCTCTACGCCTGGTTTCAGTACCGTTTGCACCAAGCCCTCAAAATCGAACGGATGCGGGTGCAAATTTCCAGCGACCTGCACGACGACGTGGGCACGCTGCTCTCCGGCCTGGCCATGCAATCGGAGATACTCGAACTGACGGCGCCTGAAAAAGACAAGGGCAAACTCCGGCGCATCGGCGAGATCAGCCGCGACGCCATGTCGCGCATGCGCGATATGGTATGGGCCATAGATGCCCGGAAAGACAAACTGGAGGACCTGCTCGACCGCATGCGCGAACACGCAGAAGAAACCCTGACGCCCCGCAACCTGCGCTTCGACATCGAGTCCGAGCACCTGAACCTGAACCTGAATCTGCCCAGCCACATCCGCCAAAACCTGTACCTGCTCTACAAGGAAGCGGTGACCAATGCCGCCAAATACTCTACCGGCGACCGGGTGCTCGTGAGCCTGAAAAAAACGAGTACCGGCTTCGAAATGCGGATCTTCGACAACGGCCAGGCGTCCGGGAAAGAGTACAAAACCACCGGCGCCGGTATGGGCAACATGCAAATGCGGGCCGAAAAAATAGGCGGCCGCCTGAGTATCCGCCGCGACGAGAGCGGCTTTTGCGTGACACTGCACTTGCCGGGAGGCAATGTAAAAGGCAAAATGTAAAATGTAAAATGTAGAATGTAAAAGGGTGGCCTGGTGGTTGTGGAAACCTGGTGGCGACATGCCACAAGTGGTATATTTACATTTAAATGAAGGTAATAAACTGATAATCAGCACTATTGACCTACTAGCAAAATGCCACCAGCGGCACCCAAACCCCTGCCCACCCTTTTATATAAAAGGCAAAATGTAAAATGTAAGATGTAAAATGTAAAAGGATGTGCGCGGGATTGTGAACCGCGTGTGGCATTTTGACCACAGGTTAATGGGGGGATCAGTCCATTACTTCCTTTTAAAAGTAACCAGGCCACTTGTGGCTTGTCGCCACCAGGTTTCCACAACCGCAGCCCACCCTTTTACATTTTACATTTTACATTTTACATTTTACATTGCCCTCCTCCAGTCTGTAGCCGACGCCGTGCACAGCCACCAGGCTCAGGGAAGGGTCGTCGCGCAGCATTTTGCGGAGGCGCGATACGAAAACATCCACGCTGCGGCCCACCAGCACACCTTCGTCGGCCCATACGTGTTCGAGGATAAAACTGCGTTCGAGCAATTGGTTGGGCCGGCTGGCAAACAACTGGAGCAACTTACTCTCCCGATAGGTCAGCGTATGACTGACGGCGCCGCAGAGCAGCAGCTGGTTGGCGACATCGAGGCGCGACTGGCCGAAATGCAGCCATTCCGTTTCCGCCGGCGGGCTGGCGGGTTCGGCGGCGCTGCGGGAGGCCCTGACCCTGCCGAGGGCATAAAAACCGGTCGCGAGCGCGGTGGCCAGCAACAAGAGCCAGGCTGGCGCCGGCGGCCGGGCGGGGGTATCGGCCCAGGCCGGAAAACTCACTTGCAGGGTGTAGCAGCCGGGGTCCATGTCGCGCCCGCCACAAGGGATAGACTGGTTTTCTTCCAGATCGACAGACGAATAGCCCAGTAGGAGCACCAGGTCGGTGCAGCGCAAGACCGCGACGTCGTATTTTTCCCGAATGCCATGGGCATCCAGTGCGGCTTGCAGCAAGGCCGGCAAGCGGTCGTAGTCAAAGGGTTGCGGCAACCGCAGTTGCCAGACGCCGGGCGCCGGCTGTTCGACCGGGGGGATCTCTGTGCGGCGGTCGCCGGCTTCTTGCAGCAGCTGGTGCACCGTGCGGCGGAGCGCCAGGTTTATTTTTTCGGCAGAGCGCCCGGCGGGGGTGCTGGCAGCCATCTGCCAGACCACTTGCAGGAGCAGCAAACTCGTCAGCAGCAAGGCCACGAAAACTGATATTTTCTTCACGAGGGTGCGGGACATGGTGCAAAGTAACGAAAATCTCCGCTGTTGCACCCGTTGCCGGGGCGGTGCCCGAGGTTATTTTACCAGGATTTCATTGTGCGGCAGGGCATATTCATCGACCATCGTGATCAGCACGATGTGGTCGCCTTTGCGGCAACGGGACAGGATGTTGCGGATATCCACCCGTTTGAACGTTTCATTCGAAAACATGGTGAGCGTGCCGGTTTGCTGGTCGCGGATCGCCACTTTGAACTTGATTTGATCCACCGGGTGGCTTCCTTGCGGCGACAGATCGGCGGTACATACGGTCAGTTCGCCGGTAGCCGTATCGGGCAGGCTGCATTTGCCGGTAGGCGAATAGTCATCGACCACCATTTTATTGTCCAGAAAAGCGGCGCTACAGTTGGTAAAGCGCGTTTGCGCGCCACAGCAGGCGGCGAGCAGGAGGCCACAGAGGGCGAGAGCGAAACGATGGGTGTTGTACATGTCGGTAGTTGTGTGTGGTGGGTGAAACAAAGGCGGTACAAAAGTAGCCGCTCGGGCAAGGATCGCTGAAAAATGGCTGTAAAAGGATGTAAAGGACTTGTAAAACCTGTTTTATGCGCCCACATCATCATGTGGTCGCCGGCCTGACAGGCAGTCTCCATCTTTGTCGGGTCATCCAACACCAGCAAGCCGGTTCACCTTTCTTCACTCGTTCCACGACAATTATGAAAAACAACGGAAATTATCAACTTGGCAACAGTTGTCTGCCCTGGGGGTCTATTGTCGGGCCCGCTGCCGCATCCATCTGTTGACCATATTTTTTTACCAACATCAATTTCTACAATGAAAACTTTTAAAATCCTGCTCGGCTGCCTGGCCCTCCTGCTGCTCAGCCTTCAAGGCTTCAGTCAAACGACTGCGCCAGCGCCCACGATGTACTACTTTGTAGATTACATGAAATCCACGCCCGGCCATGCGGGGGATTATGTTAAACTCGAAATGGAGGTATGGAAAACCATCCACCAGGCCCGCATCAAAAACGGCACCATCAGCGCCTGGTATTTCCTCGAACTGCGCATGCCCAGCGGCGCCGGCGAAACCTACGACTATGTCACAGTGACGGCAGTATCCGGCTGGAACGGGATCGACAAGTTGTACAACAGTTGGGACGCCAGCACCTTCCAAAGCCTGAGCAAGGAGCAGATGAAACGCGCCGACTCGACGGATATGTTTCGCACGCTCGTGCGCACCGAAATCTGGGCCGCCGAAGATGCCATTTTCAAAAACCCGCCCGGCTCCGTGCCGCCTAAATTCTGGATGTTCAACTTCATGGACGTGGTCGAAGGCCAGTGGGATGCTTACGTGAAAATGGAAAAAGAAACCTACAAGCCTGTGCACCAGGAACAGATCAAAAGCGGCCACCGGGCCGGCTGGGGGCTCTACAGCCTGGCGTTCCCCTGGGGCGACGACGTAAAATACGAAGCCTGCGCCGTCGATTATTTTGAGAACTGGGGCGACATTTCCGCCGACGACATGGAGGCCATGTGGAAAAAAGTGCATCCGGGCAAAAACGCCGGCACTACCTATACCGCCATGCGCGCCACCCGGTCCTTGGGCCGCGGCGAAGTACGGGTGCTGCTGGATTACGCGCAGTAAACAGACGCCATACCGAGCCACGGCTTTTCGCGCCGGAATATGGAATGCCGCATACAGTACTGAACATGGAGCAGTTGCTGTTGCCTCATCTGCATTCCGGCGCGAATTTGTATGGCGAATGCCTAATAGATCGCCTTTAGTTGCCGTTGTTGGCGTCCCCACCATAGCCATCAGGCTAAGGCAGGGACGCCAACAACGGCATAAATATCCAATATCTCAATATCCAATATCTCAATATCCAAATCCCTGGGCCATCCGCTACACGCACTAAACAACAACCACCATGAAAACGACCGCACCGAAGGCAGCCCTCTTCCTGCCGATGCTCGTCTTGTATTTTTTCCAATCCTTATCTGCGCAAAACCAAGTCGCGGGCGCCCTGCGGGATGCTGGCGGCAAGCCCCTGGGCTTTGCCAGCGTTTTGTTGCTGGCGGCGGCCGACAGTGCGCTGCTGCGCGGCCAGATCTGTTCGGAGCACGGCGATTTTGTGTTTGAAAACGTGCCGGCTGGCCGGTATGTGTGCAGTTTTTCGATGCTGGGCTTCGAGCCCGGTTTTTCCCAAGCCTTTCTGTTAGCGGAAACCACCGGCCGACTGGAGCTGGAACCTGTCGTTTTGCACGAATCGGTCGCGCTGCTGAACGAAGCGTTGGTGGTGGCCAAACGGCCGTTTTTGGAACAACAGGTGGACCGCACGGTAGTCAACGTCGCCAACAGCATCACCAAGGCCGGCGGCACGGCGCTGGAGGTTCTGCAACGTTCGCCGGGCGTGCAGGTCAATGCCCTTACCAAAAGTATTTCGCTGTTGGGCAAAGAAGGCGTGGTGGTGATGATCAACGGAAAAATATCGCGGCAACCGGCCGATGCCATCCTGCAAATGCTGGC
>JADLDL010000354.1 GCA_020846655.1 Saprospiraceae bacterium
GGTTTTTTCCAAAAAACACTGGGATAGCCCGGACGAGGCCCTGGCCAATGTGGCCCATGGTATTGCGCGGATTGCGAAAAACCGGCGGGGCGCCGGGGATATTGAAAAAGAGCCGGCTTCAACGTCGTCCATGCCAGGGAGTGCTGTAGCGGCGCCTCCGTCTGCGGCTGTCCGGTTGTCTACGTTGGACCTGCAGAAAATGGACCCGCTTCCATCTCCGACCAGCCTTTCCTGCATGGTCCGCATAAAAGGTGGCACCTTCACCATGGGCAGTCCGGAACATGAAGATGGACGTTTTGACAATGAAGTCCAGCACCAGGTCACCATTGCTGATTTTGAAATCGGGCGATACCCGGTGACCCAACAACTGTGGCAGGAAATCATGGAAACCAACCCTTCTCAATTCAAAGGCGACAAATTGCCTGTCGAAAGTATGATTTGGGACGAAGTGCAGGAGTTCCTGAAAAAACTCAATGCCCGTTACCCCGGGCGCAATTACCGGCTGCCCACCGAGGCGGAATGGGAGTATGCGGCGCGTGGGGGCAATCAGTCCCAAGGGTTCCTGTATGCAGGGTCTGACAACTTGGATGAAGTGGCTTGGCACGCCGGCAATGCCGGCTCAAAAACGCAGCCTGTCGGGCAGAAAAAGCCGAACGAACTGGGTTTGTGCGACCTGACTGGCAACGTGTGGGAATGGTGCGCCGATTGGTATGGCAACTATCCCACGCAGCCACAAACCAACCCAGGAGGACCAGCATCGGGCACGTACCGCATTCGCCGGGGCGGTAGTTGGAACAATGGTCCGCAGAAATGCCGGGTCGCCTACCGCTACTACTGGTTGCCAGACGGGCGAAACGCCCATCTCGGCTTCCGCCTGGCCTCGTCCCCGCTGTAACCGGACTTGATTTTGAAAACTAAAACACCCGGTTTCACCAGGCAGCGGTTTCTACATACTCCCGAAACAGCAATACCCGCCGGACCTCTTCCGGATGAAACAGGAAGGCCTGCACGTCTTGCGCCAGGGCCGGGAAATCGAAGTTTTGGCAGGCAGCGATCAGGTGCTGGCGCAAGTTTTCCGGCGTGTCGATGTTTAGTTTTTGTTGTAAAAAGGCGTAGTTGGGCCGGGTGCGACCGAGGAGAAAAACCGTGTCAAAAAAATCGCGGCCTTTGGGCTGCTTCCGGCCGGTGAGGGTACATATTTTTTGGCTGAGCAGTATATCGAGCGGTGTGCAGCGAATGCCGGCAAATACATCGAAGCGGTTGAGGAATTTGATTTCCGGCTGAAAGTCAAAGTGTTGGGGCTCTGTGTCGAGGTTGATTAAAATTCGGGCTTCCTTGTGTCCGCTCAGGCCGATGTCGAAAAGCAATCCGGGAAAGCGGATGTAACAGTGGTAGGCGCCGCGGAATACATTTCGCATTTCAATTCGATAGCCTTCGCGTTCCAATCCGCTTTGGATAAGTTGGGACACGGTTTCGAAGTCGCCCGCTGACAGATTGAAATTGTCGAAGTCCAGATCTTCCGAAAAACGCTGGTTATCATGCATGATGCGCAGGCAGGTGCCGCCGAGAAAAGCAAATTTTCCAGCCAAGGGGCTATTGAACAACAATTCCAGAATCTTGCATTGCAAATATTCCCGGATCAAAAAGGCGCCGCGGTCCTGCAAAGTAGCCGGGTAATTTTTTCGAATTTCAGACAAGGGCAACATGGGCAGATAAAAATTTGAGGAACACTTTCGCCCGTTTGTTCAGGCTTGGGGATTGAAAAACGCTGAGGTATTGCGCAAAGTCGGCGGAAGAAAAACGCTCCTGGATTTCAAAGAAATTGAATCGCAGCTCTTCAAAATGCGCCGGAGTACTCCAGGCTGGGTTGAAATACAGCAAATCAAGGAGTGCCTTGGCCGGATCGGCCAGTTTGAACCGTTGCGTGCCGAATGCTTCCAGCCGGTACCCGAAAAACAATTCCGGCTTGAGGCTTTGGTACGTAAACCGCCCGAGGGGCGTCTGAATAGCCATTGTTTTGAGCGTCGACACCGATGTCACGCTGAACACGCCTTCCGGAATAAATCCATACCAACTCAAGGCCGATTGCAGCGATACATAGGACGGCATATAGATTCTGTTGGCAATAAAAAACAATTCCTCCTCACCGGCCACCGCTCGCCCCGCAAACCGGTAGTAGCCGTTTCGGAGTTTTGTCAGATAACCCGCCCGCTGCCAGCGGGTGAGCACATTGCGGTCAAAGCCGGGAAATACTTTCTCTACCTCGTTTACCGACACCACAGGCAAGTGCCCCAGGGATGTTTGAAAAGCCAAAAAAGTCAATACGTTTCTATTTTTCTACAAAAATGCAGATTTTTAGAAACAAAATGCAATTTTTTTGCCTAGCATCCACACCCTCCTTCCGATTTTCCCGGCCATATTCAAATCCTCCCAAGACTTCGGGATGCCTTTGGTAGCGGCAGAGAACGCCCGTGTTTGAGGCCTGGCGAAGGCGGACCGAGTTTCGGCGAGAACCCGCTGTGTATTACTCCGTGCGCGCTATATTTGCCCGTCCGTATCCGCCAGCCCGTACATGCGCCCACTGAAAACATTCATCATTTACGCCCGCAAAGACGAATCGTTCAAAAACGATTTGCTGCTGCATTTGCGGAGCGCCCTGATCCCCTCGCACCTCGAAGTGTGGCAGGACGGCGAGATACTGCCCGGCGAAGACTGGGCGGAGAAAATCGGCCAACAATTAGCTGCCGCCGATCTCTTTCTGGTGCTGCTGAGCGTGCATTCGCTCACGTCAGAGTTTATTCAAAACGTAGAACTGAAAAAAGCGCTGGACAAAAAGAGCCACATCGTGCCCATCCTGGTGCGCAACTGCTTTTGGCAAAACCACTCCGTATTCGCGGGTTTGCAGGGCCTGCCCCGCAACATGAAACCCGTATCGGCCTTCAGCGACCACGACGATGCCTGGACGGAGGTAATGAGCCACCTCCACGAACTCGTGGAAGCCACCTGGAAAGCCAAGGCCCAAGCGGCAAAAGCCGCCGCCCCCACGGCTTCGGCGCCGAAGACCGCAACACTCAAAGCGGCCCCGCCGCCCGAGCCCATACCCCCGCTCCCCGGCCTTCCCGACATGGTCCTCGTCAAAGGCGGTACCTTCACCATGGGCAGCCCGAAAACCGAAGCAGATCGAAGTGACGATGAAACCCAACACCCTGTCACGCTCTCCGATTTTGAAATCGGTAAATACCCGGTGACGCAACAATTGTGGCAGGACATCATGGGCAATAATCCTTCTGGCTTCAAAGGGGATGATTTGCCCGTAGAAAAGGTGAGTTGGGACGATGTGCAGGACTTTCTGCAAAAACTGAACGCCCGCTACCCGGGCCAGCGCTACCGGCTGCCCACCGAGGCGGAATGGGAGTATGCGGCGCGTGGGGGGAACCAATCGAAAGGATTTATCTACGCCGGGGGTAATAATTTGGATGAAGTGGGTTGGTATGCCGGCAATTCCGAATTAAAAACCCATCCGGTTGGGCAGAAAAAAGCCAACGAACTAGGCTTATACGATATGAGCGGCAACGTCTGGGAATGGTGCGCCGATTGGTACGGCGCTTATCCATCCGGGCCACAAACCAACCCGCCTGGGCCGGAACCGGGCTCGAGCCGCGTCATTCGCGGCGGCAGTTGGTACTACAATCCGCAGGACTGCCGCGTCGCGTACCGCCACCACTGGCGGCCCGGCGGGCGGGGCAGCAATGTCGGCTTCCGCCTGGCTTCGTCCCCGCAGTGAGGTGGCTTGCGTGTCCGGCCCATCTATTGAGCAAATGAAGCCGAGGCCGGGCGGCGGAACGGAGCCGGCGAGCGAGGGACGAGCGATGCAGCGCAGTGGAGGGGGCCTGGCGAGCGGGCAGTGAAAAAAAAGCGGCAATCGGGTGTGTACAGGGCCAGGTTTTGCAGTCCCAACCCGCCGCTGATTGGCCCCGGCGCGCTATATTTGCCCAGCCGCCTACCCGGCCAGCCCGCACATGCCACAACCGCTGAAAACATTCATCATCTATTCCAGACAGGACGATTCGTACAAAAACGACTTACTGAAACATTTGACCGGCACACTGGTCGAAACCGGGCACCTGGAAGTCTGGCAAGACGGCGAAATACTGCCCGGTGAGGACTGGAAAGGGAAAATTGACAAACAACTCGAAACCGCCGATTTGTTTCTGGTCCTGCTGAGTATCGATTCGCTCAACTCCGATTTTATCAAAAATACAGAACTCAAAAAGGCGCTGGAGCGCAAAGGCCGGATCGTGCCCATCCTGGTGCGCAGTTGCTCCTGGCAAATCCATCCAGTCTTCAAAGGCTTGCAGGGCTTACCCAAAAACATGAAACCCGTGTCGTCTTTTTCCGAACGAGACGAAGCCTGGACAGAGGTGGTGGGCCATTTGCACGAATTGGTGGAAACGATTTGGGCTGAATCCGAGTCGCCGCCATCAAACTCGGCTATTTCTCTTGTCCGGCCGGACTTGCCCGATATGATCCTTGTGAAAGGCGGCACCTTCATCATGGGCAGCCCAAAAACCGAAGCAGACCGAGGTGCCGATGAAACCCAAAACGAGGTCACACTCTCCGATTTTGCCATCGGCAAATACCCGGTGACGCAACAATTGTGGCAGGAGATCATGGGCAATAATCCTTCCCATTTCAAAGGCCTTGATTTGCCGGTGGAAATGGTGAGTTGGGACGATGTGCAAGACTTTCTGCAAAAACTGAACGCCCGCTACCCGGGCCTAGGCTATCGGCTACCCACGGAAGCGGAGTGGGAGTATGCAGCACGTGGGGGAAGCCAATCGAAAGGATTTATCTATGCCGGCAGCAACAAGCTGGATGAAGTGGGTTGGTGTGCCGCCAATTCCGGCTTTAAAACGCAGCCCGTCGGCCAGAAAAAGCCGAATGAACTAGGCTTGCACGATATGAGCGGCAACGTCTGGGAATGGTGTGCCGATTGGTACGGCCCGTACCCTTCCGACCCACAAACCAACCCGCAGGGCCCCGAATCGGGTACGAACCGCGTCCTTCGCGGCGGCAGTTGGGATTTCAATCCGCTGCACTGCCGCGTCGCGTGTCGAAGTGACTGGCGGCCTGGTGGACGGCTCCTAATTGTCGGATTCCGCCTGGCTTCGTCCCCACAGTGAGGTGGCTTGGCGAGCGGGCAACTGGAAAAGCGGCGATCAGGTGTGTACCTGGCCAGGTTTTGCAGTTCCGGCTCGCTGCCGATTGGCCACGGCGCGCTATATTTGTCCAGCCGCCTACCCGCAGCCCGCACATGCCACAACCGCTGAAAACATTCATCATCTATTCCAGACAGGACGATTCGTACAAAAACGACTTGTTGAAACATTTGTCCGGCACACTGGTCGAAACCGGGCACCTGGAAGTCTGGCAAGACGGCGAAATACTGCCCGGTGAGGACTGGAAAGAGAAAATTGAACAACAACTCGAAACGGCCGATCTGTTTCTGGTCCTGCTGAGTATCGATTCGCTCAACTCCGATTTTATCAAAAATACAGAACTCAAAAAGGCGCTGGAGCGCAAAAGCCGGATCGTGCCCATCCTGGTGCGCCCCTGCTTTTGGCAAAACCACCCCGTATTCGCGGGTTTGCAGGGCTTACCCAAAAACATGAAACCCGTATCGTCTTTTTCCGAACGTGACGAAGCCTGGACGGAGGTGATCACCAAACTCCACGAATTGGTGGAAACGATTTGGGCTGAATCCGAGTCGCCGCCGCCAACTCCGGCCGTCCCTCTTGTCCGGCCAGCTTTACCCGACATGGTCTTCGTCAAAGGCGGCACCTTCACGATGGGCAGCCCGAAAAATGAAGCAGACCGGAATGATGATGAAACCCAGCACCCCGTCACACTCTCCGATTTTGCCATCGGCAAATACCCGGTGACGCAACAACTCTGGCAGGACATCATGGGCAATGATCCTTCTAACTTCAAAGGCGTTGATTTGCCCGTAGAAATGGTGAGTTGGGACGATGTGCAGGACTTTCTGCAAAAACTGAACGCCTGTTACCCAGGCCAGCGCTACCGGCTGCCCACTGAAGCCGAGTGGGAGTACGCAGCGCGTGGGGGAAGCCAATCGAAAGGATTTATTTATGCCGGCAGTAACAATTTGGACGAAGTAGGTTGGCACCGCAACAATGCCGGCTCAAAAACCCATCCGGTTGGACAGAAAAAAGCCAATGAATTGGGCTTGTACGATATGAGCGGCAACGTCTGGGAATGGTGTGCCGATTGGTACGACAACTATCCTTCCGACCTTCAAACCAACCCACATGGGCCGGGATCAGGCACGGGCCGCGTTCGTCGCGGCGGCGGTTGGGCCCGCTATCCGCATGGCTGCCGCGTCGCGTACCGCAGCTTATGGCAACCTGGCATTCGGATCTCCATTGTCGGCTTCCGGCTGGCCGCTTCCCCGCCCTGAGCCGCCTCAGCCCCCATAGCCATCAACTTAAACGTTTGAAGGCGCTTTTTTTACTTCGACATTCGATATTCTGCGGTTCGATATTCGATATTTTTTAAGCCAACTACGTTGGAATATCGAATATCGAACCGCAGAATA
>JADLDL010000355.1 GCA_020846655.1 Saprospiraceae bacterium
GAACCTGTTTATCATATTGAACAAGATACAGTTATTGCGGATTTTAGTGCAAACGGGATTCGCTTGCCAACCGAGGCCGAGTGGGAGTATGCAGCGCGGAGTGGCGGGGATAGAATTCGCCTTGGTAATGATAGCCTGATTGCAGATCCTTCTGAAATTAATTATAATGGTGATATTTTATTGTCAGACAGAAATTCTAAATCTGGGCTAAATAGAAAGAAAACAACGGCAATTGGAAGCTTTAGCCCTAATCGATTGGGGCTTTTTGATATGAGTGGCAACGTATGGGAATGGTGTTGGGATATTTATGCTGCTTATTCAAGTTCCCCTGAACAAAATAATCCAACAGGCCCCATTTCTGGTGCAATGCGGGTTATTAGAGGAGGCTCTTGGGCTGATGGCCCAAATTCTATCCGATCAACTACGAGAGGTTTTGCCAATCCTAAATTTAAGGGAAATTATATTGGCTTTCGAATAGCACGAAACCAATGAACGCAGTTCAATTAAGGTAACCATTCAATCCTGTTCAAAGCCATTGAAATTGGTAAAACTACCGCCTCATGTCCCAACGTCTTTTTTTGCTGTTGCTTTTCCTGCCGCTGCGGCTTGCCGGCCAGGAATTTATGGATTTGGTGCCCCGGGAGTATTGTCTTTACTGGGGCGATTCCCTGGAAACCGAACTGATCCGGTTTGCGCCCAACGAAAGTGTGCCGCAGGCGGTGGACAAGATCCTGGCTTGGGCAGGGCGGGAGGCCAATTTTGAACTGGTGCAGTGCAATGCCGGGAGCGTGGCGGCGGTGGTAGACGGCGAAAAGCGGTACCTCTTGTACAGCCAGCATTTTTTCTACGCACTCCCTACGCCTGCCGAGGCCTATGCCTTGCTAGCGCATGAAATCGGCCACCACTTGTACAACCACCATTTCGAAAGTTGTTGCCGGCGTGGGGAAGAATGGGAGGCCGACCAATTTATGGGCTTTATTTTGTTTAAAACCAACCTGACGGATTCGTTGTCGGCGCTGGACCTGGCCAACTGGCGCTACGAAGGGCGTGGGTTCTCCCGTCCGGAAATCAGTGTCCAGGAGCGCCAAACGGCCATAGCCCGGGGCTGGGCGCGGGCGGAAGTCGCCATTTTGGCCAGCAACCACATGGCCTACTACGAAAACCAGAAAAATATGGAGCAAGCGGGTTTGCGGTCTTTTCCCTGGCCGCCGCCGGCTTGCGCGGAGCGCTACACGATCAAAGACCGCCTGAATACGCAGTTTGCCACCTTGCGGGACGTGGACCAATGGCTGCAAAAAGCGCTGGAAAACCGGCGCTATTGGTCGCGGAGTTACCGCTACCTGCCCAATGGATTTGCCCTGATCACCCGGCTCGAACAGTTCAACGAAGACGGTTCCAGCAAAGCGGACCCGTACCGCTGGGTCGATTATCCGGTCGCGGAAGGCTCGGGCGGTATCCTCGACTACCTGTACTCCCTGATTTTGCCACGCAAAGGGTTTTTTCGGGTCTTTGTTTTTGCGGTTACCGACCAGTCGGAGGGTTCCAACGGCCAGGTGGTGGACCGGGCGCAAGCCCAAAAATGGCTGGAAAACGCCAGTTCGCAACTGCCCCATGCCCTTGGGGCCCGGCGCCTGAACGAAGAGCATTTCGTCGAAGTCCTGGTGTACGAATTTCAGGTGTCGGAAAGCACCCTGAAAGCCAAAAGCCATTGCCCCTGTGCCAAACCCTGCCGGGAGCATCTTGAAAAATCGGGCCTCCTGGGCCGTTTGCGATAAACCTGAACACAAGTTATATGAAACCCTTTTTTGCTGCCATTGCCCTGGCCATGATGACGTTTTTTTCATTTTGCAAAAGTTCCAAATCCACCAACGCCCCGAGCCCCGGCGAGCAATACAATGTGGCTGCGGAACCGCCGCTGGTGTCTACCCTGACCATTCCGGTCAATATCCCGGTCAGCGACCTGGTCAATAGCCTGAATGCGCGCTTGCAAGGGGTGTTGTACGAAGACAATTCGTACACCGACAACGGCAAAGACGACCTGAAACTTAAGGTCACCAAAACCCAGCCGATCACCATGTTTCTCAGCGGAAACACGATCAAATACCGCGTGCCCGTCAAACTCTGGGTCAGCCAAAAGTTGTTTATCGGTTCGGCAGAAGCGGAAGGCGAACTGGCCCTGAACATGAAAACCACGTTTTCCATCCGGCCCGACTGGTCGCTCAACACCCAAACGGAAGTGGAATACCACGAATGGCTGGCCAAACCCGTGCTCAAAACAGGCATTGGCGACGTGGGCATCGAATCGCTGGCCAACCTGGCCCTCAACCGCAGCAAAAAAACGCTGAGCCAAACGCTGGACCGCACCGTGAGCCAGCAATTCAGCCTCAAACCCTATGTGCAGGAAGCCTGGGCGGCCCTTCAGGCGCCGGTGCTGCTGGACGAGGCCTATAAAATGTGGGTAAAAACCACGCCCTTGTCCATCGGCATGACCCCCTTGACGACCGACTGGAATGCCATTCGGGCCAAAATCGCCGTAGAGTGCCTCAACGACGTCACTTTTGGTGAAAAACCGGCTTTTCGGGAAAACTCCCAATTGCCCAACCTGAATTACCTGAACGAAGCCCCCGACGATTTCCAGGTCCGCATTGCCACCGACGTGCCCTTTGCCGAAGCCGAACGGCTGGCCCGCACGATGATGGTCGGGCAGGTGTTTGAATCCGGCAAGAAAAAAGTAACCGTGGAGGACATCCAACTCTGGGGCAACAACGACCGCCTGGTGGTGCTTTCCAAACTCTCCGGCTCCTTCAGCGGCAATATTTATTTTATCGGCAAACCCGTCATGAACGTGGAAAAAAACCGCATCGAAGTGGCCGATCTGGAGTTTCACACGGATACCCGCAACCTGCTGCTCAAATCAGCCAGTTGGCTGTTTTCCGGCCCCATCAAAAAACGCATGCGCGATGCCATGACATTCCC
>JADLDL010000356.1 GCA_020846655.1 Saprospiraceae bacterium
CAGGTTTGGCCGAGTCAGTTTGGCTGCGACTCGACGGTGGTGAGCACGACGGTGTTCGACCCGCAATTGCGGGATACGACAGCCATTCAACAAATGACCTGCGACCCGGCGCTGGCGGGCGTGGCGGTGGCAGTGCTGACGGGCGCGGACGGCTGCGATTCGGTGCTGGTAACGACGACGGTGTTGCAGCCCTCGCCTGTAGTTTTTATAGAAAAAACAACCTGCAATCCGGCATTGGCCGGCATCGTGACGCAAGTGTGGCCGAGTCAGTTTGGCTGCGACTCGACGGTGCTGAGCACGACGGTGTTCGACCCGCAATTGCGGGATACGACAGCCATTCAACAAATGACCTGTGACCCGGCCTTGGCGGGTGTGGCGGTGGCGGTGCTGACGGGCGCGGACGGCTGCGATTCGGTGCTGGTAACGACGACGGTGTTGCAGCCCTCGCTTGTAGTTTTTATAGAAAAAACAACCTGCGATCCGGCGCTAGCCGGCATCGTGACGCAGGTTTGGCCGAGTCAGTTTGGCTGCGACTCGACAGTGGTGACCACGACGATTTTGCTGCCGGGCGATACGACCTTTCAGTACCAAACCACCTGTGACCCGGCGGCGGCCGGTGTAACGGTGCAGGTTTTACAAAATCTTGCGGGCTGCGATTCGATGGTCGTGCGGACCGTTTTGTTTGATCCGGCGGGTTGCGACACCTTGCTGGTTCGGGCGGAGAGCATAGGCGTTTCCTGTTCGGGACAAGACGACGGGCAGTTGTTGCTTACCGCCTTGAGCGGGATACCGCCTTTTCAGTATACCTGGACGCACTTGGGCGGTGGCGCCACGGGAACTGGACTGATCCAAACACTCCAGCAAACCGAGACGATCGGAGGGCTACCGGGGGGCGTGTATCAGGTGGTGATTACCACTACTGCCACCATTGTGAACGACACTACAGCAGTATTGATCGTGGAGGTGCCTTTGGCACTGACTGTGACTGCGGCAGCCGCCTCGGGTTATCACGGATATGCAATCAGTTGTGCCGGCGCTGCCGATGGGTCGGCGGAGGTTTTGGCTGCCGGCGGCACACTGCCTTTGCAATATGCCTGGTCGAACGGTGCGCAGCAGCTGGTGGCGAGTGGGCTGCCCGAGGGCTGGCAACACGTGACGGTCACGGATTCGCGCGGCTGTGTTCAGTCCAGTGCGGTGTACCTGGCTGCGCCGCCGCCGGTTGCATTTGGTTTGCAGGCCATTGATGAAAGCTGTGCCGGCAAATTGGACGGCCGTTTGGACGTGATACAGGTATCTGGCGGCGTCGCGCCCATTCAATTTGCACTCGACGGCGGGGCTTTTTCGGCGCAGGCCCACTGGCAGGGGCTCGAGCCGGGTACCTATGCGGTGCAGGCCAGGGATGGCAATGGATGTGAATCGGCCGATGTATTCCTGGATGTTCAAGCCGGCGCGGCCTTCAGTCTGGATGCCGGCCTGGACACCGTGGTGTTTTCCGGAGACACCTTGTTGCTTACGCTCAGCGCGTCGCAACCGGTGGAGACGGTGGTTTGGAGCCCGGCGCAGTCGGTATTCCCGCTTTCGCCGGCGCAGGTGTTGGTTTTTCCTTCGTTTTCAACACTTTATCAGGTAATTGCCACAGACGCCCGGGGCTGTGTGGCCAGCGACCAACTGCGCGTGGAGGTGACCCGGAAGCGCAACATGTACGTCCCCAATGCAATCTATGTGGATGGCAGAGGAGGTGAGAACAGTGTTTTTACGGTGTATGGCGACCAGGGCGTCGAACGAGTGGAGGTACTTCGGGTGTATGATCGTTGGGGTACACTGGTGTTTGAAGCACTCGATGTTCCGCCCAATATACCCGCGTATGGCTGGCAGGGTGATTACCGGCAGGGCACCGTGGCCGGGCATGTGGGGGTATATGTGTACTACGCGGTCGTCCGCTTGAGCGATGAGTCGAGGGTGTTGCTGTCTGGTGATGTGACCGTTTTCCGGTAGGCCTTTCCTCCCGTCCGGGCGGTACAGTGCAGTTCATCCGCCTTGCCTTGCGACCTTTCGGGCTTGCCGGTGGTCGTATGGAGTATCACAGGTGATACACAGCGTCGCGCAAGTGGTCCACGCGCCGGACGCCTTTTTTGTACCATTTAAAATTTTTGAAAAATGAAAACTCTTGTAGCGATTGCTGCCACAGCCGTGGTGGCCCTGCTTCTTTTTGCCCAATGCCAGGTCGATACAGCCAATGCGCAGCCGGAGACCACTGCGGCTGCGCCCAAACCAGATCCCGTAACCCGCGGCAAATATCTGGTCAACTCCATTGGGTGCGACGATTGCCATACGCCCAAAATTATGACGCCGCAGGGGCCGGTGCCGGATATGGACCGCCGCCTTATGGGGCACCCGAGTGCCGAACCGTTTTCGATCACGGACAAAAAAGCCATGATTCAACAGCAACACGTAGCGGTGTTCAGTGCCGGCTTTACTGCCATGGCCGGCGACTGGGGCGTTTCTTTCGCCGCCAACCTGACACCCGACGAATCGGGCACCGGCAGCTGGACGGAAGCCCAGTTTTTGAAAGCCATCCGGGAAGGCAAAAGCAAAGGCCTCGACGGCACCCGCCCGCTGTTGCCACCGATGCCCTGGCCGGTGTATGCCAACCTGAGCGACGAAGACCTGAAAGCCATTTACGCCTACCTGCGTACGGTAAAACCGATCCGGAATGTAGTGCCGAATCCGGTGCCGATGTAATGCAGCCGTCCAGGTACTGTGGGTTTCGCCAGCCGGCGCTGTTGAGGCAGCGCCGGCTGGCCCATTTTGGGGAGCGAGGCCGGAACTTTGTTTTCATCAATTCTTCCTTACTTTGCATGCTTTCCTTGCCTACCTGAAAGATGCACCATGAACGGCCGTTTTTGCTTTGTTTTGTACGTTTCCCTCTTGTGGCTGGCGCCCCAACACAGTGTCGCGCAATGCGATCCGTTTTTCCAGCAGCCCCTCAGCGCCCGCCCCGCAAATTATGACATCCGGGTGACGCTCGACGACCGCAGCAAAACCCTGACGGCCACTCAGACCATCCGCTTTACCAATACCTCGCCTGAGCCGATTCAGGAACTGCGGATGTACTTGTATTTCAATGCATTCAGGAACACCGAATCGTCTTTTTTAAAAGGCACCTCCCAAATTTTCGGGCAAGGTTTTACTGATCGGGAACCCAACGAATGGGGCTGGATTACGGTCGATCGGATCGAACGGGAAGGCGGGGCCGACTTGAGCCCGAACAAACGCTACGTTCAACCCGACGACGGCAACATTGCTGACCAATCCGTGCTCGAAGTGCCGCTGGACAAGCCGCTGCTGCCCGGCGAAACCGGTGTTTTTCAACTCAACTGGCACGCACAAGTGCCCAAAACCATTGCCCGGGCCGGCTACAGCCAGGATTTTTACCTGCTTTGCCATTGGTTTCCGCAACTGGGCGTGTTCGAACAAAACCTCGCCGGGCAGTGGGGCTGGAACTGCCACCAGTTTTTCCGCACCACCGAGTTCTACGCCGATTTTGGGGTATACGACGTGCACATCACGACCGACAGCAAGTTTGTGCTCGGCGCCTCGGGTTGTATGCTCAGTGAAAAAAACAACGGCGACGGCACCACCACCCGGCACTACCACGTGGAAGATGTCATTGATTTTGCCTGGTCTGTTTATCCGCGTTTCACCGTACAGGAAGACCGCTGGCGCGACGTACAAATCCGCCTGCTCATTGCCCCTGAACACGCTGCGCTGGGCCCCCGCTACCGGCATGCGCTGAAATTTGCGCTCGAATACCTCGACCGGCACGTCGGAAAATATCCCTACCCGAGCATTACCGTGGTGGACCCGCCCTTTCACGGGCTGCGCTCAGGCCTGATGGAATACCCGACCCTGATTACTGTGGGCACGTTTTATGGCATGCCCCAGGGTATCCGCACGATGGAGTCGTTGGTGGTGCATGAGTTTGTGCACCAGTATTTTATGGGCATGGTAGCCTCCAACGAAAAAGAAGAGGCCTGGCTCGATGAGGGGTTTGTGACCTATTTTGAGGACCGGATTATTGATGCCGCCTTCGGCGAAAAACACGCGTTGGTTGATCTGTTTGGGTATCAGTTCGACAACCGCGAACTCACCCGGCTGGAGTACACCACAATGGCCAATCCGCGCGAAGGCACGGTGGCGCGGCCGGGCTGGTACTTTACGGATACCAATTTTAAAGCCCTGATTTACAGCAAAACCGCCACGACGCTGCGCACGGTGCAGGCCCTGATCGGGGAGGAAAAAATGGATGATTTGCTCCGGACGTATTTTGCCCGCTGGAAGTTCAAGCATCCGAAAGGCCGCGATTTTATGGCGGTGTTGCAGGAAGAACTGCTGCGCGGGCCCGACACGGTGCTGGCCAGGCAGGTGTATGGCCTGGTGGAAAAAAGTATTTACCAGGCGCTGGTGTTGGATTACGCTGTGGTGCGCATCACCAATGAAATATTGCCGGCGACGCAAGGGGTTTTTGCCGAGGATGTTCCAACGGCCATGCGCGGCAGCCAATTGTTGTCGAAAGTGGAAGTGCAGCGCAAAGGCGACTGGGTGTTTCCGGTGGACGTGTTGGTGACGTTTGAGGATGGTTCCACCCAAACGTTGCATTGGTCGGGCGAAGAAGGCGCCAAGGTATTTCGGTTTGAAGGAGGCATGAAAGTCATTTCGGCACAACTCGATCCGCAGCGCAAGATTGGCCTGGACGTCGACCTGAACAACAACAGCCTCACGCTGCAACCCGAAACGGCCCCTTTGTGGAAATACGCCGCGAAGAGCCTGTTTTGGATACAAAATATTATGCAAACGATAAGTTTTCTCGTGTAATGGGGACGATGCGCCAGGTTTTTCAAGTTGCTTTTTCTGCCGGCACGCAGCAGTGGCGCGTCACGGCCATTGTCTATGCATTCCAACTCTGCCTGGCGCTTACCCTGGGCATGCAGGTGCACAGCGTTTTGCAGGCATCGATTGGCCACTCCCTGGAAATCAATGCTTTGCTAAAAAATTACGACCACACGGTGATCACTGATTTCCTGAAAGTACACGGGGCGTCCATCACGCCGCTGTTGGGGCAGTTGCGCTGGTTGCTGTTGGTGTGGCTGCTTTTTTCGGTGTTTATCGATGGCGGATTGCTGGTAAGCGCTACCTCCTCGCCTGCGCAACAGAGCACCCGTTCGTTTTGGCTTGGCGGCGCAGCACATTTTTTTCCTTTTTTGAAAATGGCTCTTGTGTTTTTGGCGCTGGCGCTGGTCTGGACGGTCGTGGCCTGGTTGCCAGTGGCGTTGTATTTGCAGTCTATGTTGTTCTATTTGCCTTCCGAGACGTATTCTGTTTGGATGCTGCTGGGTGTTCTGGCGCTTTACTTAGCGGGCCTGGGCATGTTGTTGCTGTGGTCTGTGGCCAGCCGGATCAGTTACCTGAAAACGAAGCCGGGGGTGTTTCCAAGCCTCCGCTCGGGGTGGACTATTTTTTGGCAAATGAAAGGCCGTTTTAGCGCCTTATTGCTGGTGTTTGTGCTGCTGCAATTGGGGCTTTTGGCCCTGTACTGGCAGTTGGAAGCCGCTACCGGCATGACCTCAGCACTGTCTATTCTGGGCATGTTTTTAATCCAGCAGGCGTTTGTATTTTTTCGGATACAACTTCGGCAAATGTTGTATGCGGGGATCGGAGTGCTCATTGGTAGGCCCGCGCCGGCCAATGCAGGAGCCTGAGGCGGTTGGTTTTAATAAAAAACACCTGCCGGCGGGCTAAAACAAACTCCCAATCCAGTAAAAAAGATAGCCCATCGCATTCAGGATAAACCGGAACACATCGCCGATCCAGCCCTCGCTCCAACTCACAATCAGGCCTACCGGCAAAATCGCATAACTGACGTTCCGGAACATCAATAAGGCGGCCATAGGGAATTTTACCTTGAGGCCCTGGCGCAGTTGGCGGATGCTCAACTGCGCCAGATACGCCACCCCGAAGGGCAGAAACAGGTAAAAAAACAAGAAGAAAAAACTGCCCAGGCCGTCCAGAATCGTACGGGAATAGGAAAAAAGATAGTCCACCTCCAGCAAATCGTGTTGAATCAACAACAGGGGGTTGCGGATCACCTGGTGCACCGCTGTCAGCGCAGCACCGCCGCCCAACAGCCCGGTAATCAGGATGATAAAACTCGCGTACAACTGGGCTGCACCGAAAAAATATACCGCGCCGCCGCCGCCCTGCTCCGCTGCCCGCCCGACGGCCTGCCGCCTGCGCCGAAAATCGTCGATCACCCCCGCTACCAGGGCGCTAAACCCCCACAGCAGGCTGAACCACCGGTCGCCCAGTACGGGCACCGGCTCGATGGGCGCCGAGGCCGCCGAAATATGAAGTTTGCAAACCAAATGCGCCAGCACGACGAGCAAAGCCGCAGTGGTGTAGGTAAATTGCTGGACAAAGGCAAACAAGCGCCCGGCCAACTGCTTGTACAATTCCGGCACCGGCGAGGCTTCCAGTTCCTGCAGCAGGCCTTTTAAAAAATCGACAAACCAAACGATCGTTACCACCACCAGAAACAAAATGGCAAACAGCAGCAGCCACAGGAGCCCGGCTAAGGAAATCATCCAGACCTGCTGGAAATACATCCCGGTCCAGGAAAACAACACGAGCCCCAGAAAGGTCCAGAATACCGGCCCGGTGTGCTCTTTCAGGTAGCCAAAAAAGGCCCGAACCATCCGGTCCAGGGCTTCAAATACACTCAGGTTGGAAAAAGCGGTTCGCAGTTGTTGCAAAACAGTAGGCGGGCGCTCAACATTCGGTTCCGGCATTGTACAAGGGCTTTACAAGTAGACAACCTCAAAGGTACACTGGATAGGCCACCTGTGCACAAGCAAAGGATGCCTGACCCCAAACGGCGACAAACAGTAGATTAGGACGCATCGGCAGGGTAATTTGTTTGGCAAAGGAGATGCTTTGGAGAAGGGAATCGCTGCCGGGCACAAGCCTTTGGAGGAGGATATCGTGTTGGCGCAACCCTGTCGGCCGGACATTGACTTTTAAAATAAAATAACTCAACTGCCACGTTATGAAAAACAGGTACTTACCCCTTCGGTTAGGTGTTGCACGACTCTTTTTTGCCCTCCTGCTTGGCGCCTTGGTGTTGGGGCAAGCCCGGGCATCGGACCTGCGTATTTCCAATGAACTATTTTTTACAGAAACCAAGGGCGGCACCCGCACCATGTACGCCATTGTGCAGGTACACTGGAAAAATGCCTGGCGCAACGAGCTCAACCACGATGCCGCCTGGATTTTTTGCAAATTCCTGCAAGGCGAAGAGGGCTTTCGGCATGTCCGGCTTCGGCCAAACGGACATGAAATCCTCCAGGCCCGGGGGAGTGCCGGTTTGCAGGTGACGGTCGAAGTGCCGGCCGACGGAAACGGATTGTTTGTGTTGCCCAAAGGCGCCGGCCGGGGCGATGTTTCAGTGAAATTAAAACTGGCCGTTGATGCCGAATTTCTAGCCAATTTCAACCCGGACCGGGCCCAGTTTAAAGCCTACGGGCTCGAAATGGTCCACATTCCGACGGGGAGTTTTTGGGCGGGCGAACCGGATAGCGCCGCTGCGTACGAGTACTCGGCTTTTTTCCTGCCCGACGGCACCGGCGGCCACAGCGGTCCCCTGCGCATCGACTCCGAACAGGCCCTGACGGTTGGTCGGGATATTGCCTACCGCAGCAAAGAGTCGTACTACCAGGGCGACGGCCAGGGCGTATTGCCCGACGCATTTCCCAAAGGATACCGGGGATTTTATGTGATGAAATACGAAATCAGCCAGGGGGCGTATGCCGGTTTTCTGAACGCCCTTTCGCGCGAACAGAGCCAGATGCGGGCCAATTTTGGCGGGAAAGG
>JADLDL010000357.1 GCA_020846655.1 Saprospiraceae bacterium
CCCCAAAAAATAAGGCAGGGCTTGGTTGCCAGCACCGACACCTGCTGCCACAAGGCCGCCCAAAAAGGGCCGGCCGCCAGCAACTCAGCCGAAAAAGCATAGGCTGCCCGGCGCTGGGGCGGGCTGGGCAGCGCCAGTTTGTAGTGCCGGTGGACTTCAGGACTTAGTTTCTTTTTGTCGCCAAATGCCATGGGCATGACCATATTGACCGGGAAATTAAAACGCAAATACAACAGCCTGCCCAGCCAGGATTGCATCCAGCGCGCCGGCCGCGCATAGTGCGGATCTTCCTGGAGGGGCCACATCCAGCCGTTGAAAAAACTGATTTTCCGCACGTTTTCCGGATGGCGGATCACGTAGGCCATTGCAATGGAGAGGCCAAAATCATTGCCCACCACCGCAATATTCCGGAGTTGCAGGCGCTCAATAAATTGCTCCAGGCGCTTGGCGTGTGCGTGCACAGTGTAGTCGGCGTCTTCCGGTTTGTCCGACAGTCCGAAGCCCAGCAAGTCGGGTGCGATGCAGCGAAACCGGCCGCGCAGGCCCCGGATGAGTTCCCGCCAGCCAAAGGACCATTCGGGGGTACCGTGCGAAAACAAGATGGTCGGGCCTTCGCCCTCGTCGATGTAGTGCATCCGGTGCCCGTCGATGTCCACGGAGCGGGAGGTAAATGGAAAAAGTTCAGGGTTGATCCAGGAAGGGTTCATCGTGATATTTTTGGATGAGAAAATGCTGCATGGCGTCCAGCGGATAGCTGTCGGGCGCTTCGAGGTATTGCAAGGTGATGCCGTCGATTTGGGCAAACAGGAGCAAGGCTTCCAGCTCCGGCTGGGCAGCCCCGAGGCGCCTGAAATTGGCGCTCAGCCGCGTGGCGATGTCGCGGTGGAAATGGTCGATTTCCGGTTCGGCCGCCTGCTGGACGGCCGCCTGGTGCCGCATCTGGTGCACCAGGCGCCAAAACGGCCGGTGTTCCCGGACCAATCGAATCGATTCCCGGATGTGTTGGGCAATGGCAGCGCGGGGATCAAGATCCCGGGCGTAGGGTTGCATGGACTCGTCGACCTGGGCTTTGCCGGCGCCCAGAATGGCTGCCAACAAGCCCGCCTTGTTGCCATAGTGCCTGAAAATCAGCCCCTCCGAGACGCCAGCCTCCCGGGCAATCTGACTCGTGGGCGTGCGGTCGTAGCCCTGTTCGGCAAACAAACGGAGCGCGGTGTGGAGGATTTGTTCTTTGTTTGTCATAGAAGTGAGTAATCACTCACAAATCTAAATGCAATTTTTCTTTCCACCAAGTTTTGTTGCCGTTGTTGGTGGGGGACGCCAATAACGGCGGAGCATTTTGAATACAAAAGGAGGCATTGGCCTCAGGTCGGCAGCCTATAAACAGCGAGGGGGTAGTTTTTCGTACGAAAAACTACCCCCTCGCTGTTTATTTACCCTATCTATCAGCAATGCGCCATTGCCAATTTGACACCTGATTTTAAATCCTCCCAGTTTCCAGCCTATGCCTCCGGGTCAACCGGCGGATTTTTCCGCTCGTACATGTAGGCGCCCAGCATACCCAGGCCGCCAAAAATGGCGATGAGGGCAAAAAATACGGCTACACTGTCTTCTTGGCTCATGTGCAGGCTGCGGGTAAGCAGTAAGGCCAGCAAGAGACCCAGGCCTGCGCCAATGAACATCAAACTGTTTTTGAGGGTACGCGATGGGTCGGCCTGCCGGCGACGTTTGATCGGTAAACCCCGTTCGATCAGCGCCATGTTTTCTTTGTTCTCCAGGTAGCGGATACCCCATATCATTAGAAAGGCACCAAGGCTGATGGTGATCGGGATAAATAGTGCGACAATTCCTTCTCCGTGCATAATAACGATTTTTTTTGTGGACCAATAAAGTGGATTTCGTTTGTTGTTGTCCACTCTGACAGCGGGGTGCACAAGGAGGTTACAGCCGCCTGGAAAAAATTATACAACGGGTTTTTCAGGCAACGCCGCTTTGTTCTATTTCGGCTTCGATGGTATCTTTTTTCCAATACCTGCGCCATATGGCTTTTACCACCACCAGCGCCGCAATGGGCACTGCCGCCAGGGGCAGGGCTTGCGGGAGGAAGGCCCAAAAAAGGAGGGTAAGGGCAGCCAGAATACCGGCGCCCAAAAAGTAGTTTTCCACCCACTCGCTGCGGGTACGGCGCCAAAAATACAGCAGGTGGGTCGGCAAGGCCCAAAGCAGGTTCCAGTTGGTTTTGGTGGCCGTGTGGTCGGTGGCTGCCCACAACAACACCATGACGAGGCCGGCCAAGCCCAGGACAAACCAAAACACCAGGTCGAAGAGGTACTCGGTGCGCGGATTGGCCATACAAAGCAAGCCCAGCAAGGCCACCAGGCACATCACCAGAAACGGACTGCCCCAAAAGCCCGGCGCTGCGCTGGCCGTATCGGGCAGCAGGCGTTCGGGAATACGCCGTTCGGAGCGCACCAGTCGCGTCGAGTCGTCGATGGCAGCATCGGCAAACATATCGTGCACATAGTCGGGCAGAAACATATAATCCTCTGCCCGGGCGAGGCGGTCGGCGGGTGTGCCGAGCACCAGGTCGATGCCAAATTCGGTCCAGGGCTTGTCTGTCAGGTATTGGTGCAGCAGTTGGCGCATGGTTTTGCCGGGCGGGAGGCCGCTGCTGTCGAAGGTGATTTGGTGGAAAAAGGTTTCTTTGACGATGTCCCGAATCCGGGTGGCGCAGTTGTCGTAGAAAAATTCGTACTTGTAGTAGCGGTTTTCCTCGCGGGCGTTTTCCTGCAACAAATCGAACAGGCGCTGCCGGCTGTCGGGGCGGAGGTTCAGGATTTGCTCGCGCATCGGGCGCCGGTCGTAGAGGTTGCCGTATTCGAACGAGCGGTACGTTTCCACATCCAGGTAGTACAGCAGGCGCCCCTGGCAAAATTTCAGGAGGAAATTGGGCTGCTCAAAATTGAAGGTGCCGTAGTTGTACACCCGGTCGAAGCGCTGCAAGGGGTCGTGCACGCGCAGCGCGCTGTGGCCGAAGGTGCTGTACACAAATTCCCCGGGAGCCACGGTCATCAGGCTGATCCGGGCGCTGTCGGAAAGCGGAAAACTGGTTTGTGCCCGAAGTCCAGGGGCTTGGCAACACAGGAGAACCAGCAATAAACGATTTAGCATAGGACAACACTTCTTTGGTGAAGGCCACAAGATACACCCGAAGTGCAATTGCCCGGCTTGGCTACTTATTGTACGCGCAGCGTTTGCCCAAGTTTAATATTGTCGTCGGTCATGCCGTTCAGTTGTTTGAGGCGGGCGACGGTCAGGTTGTATTTGCGGGAAATGTTGTACAGGGTGTCGCCTTTTACCACGAAGTGGTAGCCGGGTGGCGCAGTGGTGGTGGTGGGCGGCACGGTGCTGGGCCCGGTGCTCGGGTTGCCAGGCGAAACGACGGGTGGGGTAGTGGTACCCGGTACGGGGTCAGGCGGGTAGGGTACGCCGGTGGTGGCCGGTTTGCCGGGCATGCTAGTGTCGGTGGGTTTGGTGTTGGGGGTAGTGCTGTTGTTGCCCATGTCCAATATTACGGTGTCGTCGGGGGTCATCGAACCCGGCGGGGTGGCTGTGGGCGTGGCTGGCGAAGGGTTGGCGGGGTCGTCGGCGGTGCTGCGCAGGCGCACGGTTTCGCTGGACGAGCGTTTGCCGCGCAAGCGGATTTTCTCGTTGGCCGCCGGCTCCTGGCCATCCTGCATGCCGTTGCGCTGGAGCAGTTTGTCCAGTTTAATGCCGTATTGCTGCGCAATTTCAAACATCGTTTGGCGATCGCGTACAAAATGGTGGGTCGCCTGACCGTGCCAACTGTCGCGTTTGCACTGGATAAAAATACGGGTGCCCGTAAAGAGGGCCTGGCCGGGCGGGTAGCCCCGGTCGTTGTAGTCGGCGATTTTTTCAGCGTTGATATCGTACACCCGGGCAATATCGGCGATGGTTTCGCCCTGGCGGCTGTTCACGACCTTGACGTCGTTGACCCGGCCAATCCGGCTTTGTGGCGGTACGGTAGCCGGAATGACGCCGCCGGGCTTCACATCGACGGCGCCGGGCTGGTCGTATTCATACAAACGCAGGCGCTCGATCAGGTCGATGAGTTGATCGGCATAGGTTTGCGACGTGGCGTAGCCGGAAGATTGCAGGCCGCGGGCCCAGTTTTTGTAGTCGCGTTTGTCGAGGTTGAACAGGAACCCGTAGCGGTTGCTTTTGCGCGGGTCGCGCAGGAATTCGCTGTGGTCAAAAAAACTTTCGTCGGGGTTGTTGTATTTACGGAAGCAGGATTCCGTCAGTTTGCCGCTGGCATCGTAATCGTCGTCTTTTTTGTGGTAGGTTTTGCCGGTCCAGCCGCCGCCACATTTGATGCCGAAGTGGTTGTTGGCTGTCGAAGCCAGGTCGCTTTGCCCGGAGGCACTTTCCAAAATGCCCTGGGCCAGGGTGATGCTGGCCGGGATGCCGGCGCGTTGCATTTCGCTGATGGCCGGGTCTTTGTATTTGGAGACATAGTCCAGCATCACGTTACCGGTGGCCGAGGACATGGCGGTCCGGGGCGTTACGTCAGGTGCGGATTCCGTTGTTTTTTTCGTCCGGAACGTGGCGCATGCCGGTAAAAACAGAGCGAAAAGAAGGAGTAGCGGCAGGTGTTTCATAGTAAAGGCGGTACGAGTTGATGTCGGTAATCGGCGGTAAAGATGCATGAATCAGGTAATTAATTTACGCGCAAGATTTGCCCGGCCTTAATATTACTGTCTTTCATGCGGTTCAATTGCCGCAGCCGGCTGGTACTGATCCGGTGCTTGCGGGCAATGCTGTATAACGTATCGCCTTTCGATACAGTATAGTACAATTCGGTTTCTCCGGTGCTCATGTTCACCGTGATGGCCGGTGCGGGGTCGGTGGGTTCGTCCAGCAAAACGGCTTCATTGGCATCCAGGTCTGCTGCCGGCCAGCTCACGGGCACCGGGGTGAACAGGTATTCTTCGGGCAGCATTTCAATGATAAAAGCATCGGAAGCGGCCAGCTCGGGCTCGGGTTCCAGCGGCACCGGCTCGGGCTCGGCGTTGGCCAGGGTGGTGTCGGCGCTGCTGCGCAGCGGAATTTTTTCGCCGCCGGCGCGTTTGCCGCTCAGGCGGATATGCGCGCCGGGCGCGGGTTCTTCTTTGGGTTTTAAGCCATTGCGCTGGCGCAATTTGTCCAGTTGGATACCGTACAATTGGGCGATATCAAACAGGCTTTGCTCGGCGCCTACGGCATGAAACACAGCCGGTCCGTTCCATTTGTCGCGTTTGGTTTGCACAAATACCCAGGCGCCCAAGCCTGGCGCCTGATCGGCGGTGTAGTGTTGTTCGTTGAAGGCGAGCAGTTGTTCTACCGGCAGGTTGTACAGCCCGGCGATGTCCCGGAGGGTTTCGCCGTCGCGGGCCTGTATCATTTTTACATCATTGACCTGTGCCAGCCGTTTGAGGGCGATGCGGCCGTTGTGGGCCAGCCAGTCCAATTCATAGAGGCGGTAGCGCTCGATGAAAAAGATAAGTTTTTCGGCGTAATAATTGACCGACGAATACCCGGCATCCTGCAAGCCCTGTGCCCAGGCTTTGTAATCGCGGACATCCAGTTCGAACAAAAAGCCGTAGCGGTGTTTTTTCTCCGGGTTTCGGATAAACTCGGAGTGGTCGGCAAAACACTCGACCACGCTGTTGTATTTTCGGAAACAGGAGTGCACGCGCTCGCCTTTTTTGTTGCGCTCGTCGTCGTTTTTTGAATACGAAGGCCCGCGCCAGCCTTTGCCGCATTTGATGCCAAAATGGTTGTTGGCTTTGGCAGCCAGTTCGCTGGTGCCGCCCCGGCTTTCCAGGATGCCTTGCGCCAGTTTGATGCTGGCCGGTACGCCGCTGCGTTCCATTTCATCCATCGCAATGTCTTTGTATTTGCGAATGTATTCGCTCCAAATAGAGTCCAGCGTGGCCTCCGGGGTTTGGGCAAGGCAGAAGGCGGGGAGGAAAATCAGCAATACGCCAGGCAAGGCATTCCTCATAACGTGTTTGTTTTGATGCATCGGTTGGGAAATGGATAACAGGCCATGAAGCCTGCATTGGATTAGGAAATAATTGTGCCAGTTCTGCCGGCGGCGGCCCTACTCAACCCTCCTAACGCTCCGTAAAATTCCGCAATACCCCGCAAATGCCGGCTGCCTTGCCCGATAAATAAGTTTTCAGGCATTTGTGCGCTTCGGCTACCTTTGCGGCCTCCTAACCCGTTCTGATCTTTTATTGCTGCGCTCCTGATGGCACACCCTCGCATTTTGGTTACCGGCGCCCGCGGACAACTGGGCCTGAGTTTCCGGCACCTGGCCGGACAATTTCCGGATTGGCATTTTCACTATGTCGATATCGACGAACTGGACATCACGAACCGGAAAGCCGTGTTTTCCTTTTTCAACACCCAGCAGCCCGACTGGTGTATTAACTGTGCCGCCTATGCCTTGGTCGACAAGGCAGAAAGCGAGCCGGCACTGGCGCGCCGGGTGAACGTGGCCGGCGTCAAAAACCTGGCCGAGGCTTGCGCGGGCGCCGGTATTCCGCTGGTGCATTTTTCCACCGATTACGTGTACCACGGCCAGCGCAACCTGCCGTACCGCGAAGAGGACCCGGTGAGTCCCAAAAGTGTGTATGCCCGTACCAAACTGGCCGGCGACCGGGCAGCCCTGCGGGGCAATCCGCTGTCGATGGTGATCCGGACCTCCTGGTTGTACTCGCCCTGGGGCAATAATTTCCTGCTCACGATGCTGCGCCTGGGCGCCCAACGCCCCGAGTTGCGGGTGGTTTTTGACCAGTGTGGCACGCCAACCTACGCCCCGGACCTGGCCCTCGCGGTGTTGCACATTGTGCAGCAAGTGGAACAAAAAAGCATTGAACGCCACCGTATTGGCGGTATCTGGCACTACTCGAACGAAGGCGTGGCGAGTTGGTACGATTTTGCCCAGGCGATTTTTGACCTCCGCAACATGCCCTGCCGGGTGTGGCCCATCGAATCCAAAGATTTCCCGACGCCGGTGGCCCGCCCGCCTTTCAGCGTGCTGAACAAAGCCAAAATCAAGGCGGCGTTTGGCCTGGATATTCCGTACTGGCGCGACGGCTTGGAACGCTGTTTGGCGGAGTTGGGGTAAAAATCTCCGAATTGCTTACTTTTGAAGCACATTTTTTATCTGAATCCACATGGGAATACAAACCATTCGAGACTTACTCCGCCAGGGCGACACCGGCCGCGCGCTGGTATCCCTGATTTTGTTGCTGGAAAAAGACAGCCGCTTCAAGGACAACCTCCTGCGTACGCTCCGGGTAGCGGAGGTGAATTATAACGCCGTTCGCCAGCAGGAGTTGAAGGGGATTCTTTCGTTTCAGGAGGCACAGCGCGAATACAGCCGGGTGACCGATACGGTGCTGGCGGTGCTCGACGACGTGGAGGCCGGCCGGGTACCCACCGGGGCTAGCGCGCCCAAGCGCCGGCTCTGGTATGCGCTCGGCGGAGCAGTGGCCGTGGTGGCGCTCGTGCTGCTGGGTTGGAAATTTTTGCGCAGCGATACTGCCGAATGTCCGGCCTTCAATAAAAAAGAGGCCCTGCACATTTTGGTGTTGCCATTTGACAACCTGGGCAGCATTGAGGCGCGGCCCCATACCGTTATTCAAGGCATGATTGCCGAACTAACCGGCAAAGCGAATATTCCGGTGGAAGTACAGGTTAGTACGCGCAGCCTGGAAAATGCCTCTGTGGCTCAAAATGCGCAGGATTATGCCAGGGAATGCCAGGCCGACCTGGTGGTTTTTGGGCAATACAAGGCCTTCGAGAAGGATTCGATCCGGGTAAAAATGGGTTTCCGGTTTTTGAAGGGCGGTGGCCCCAGATTCGATGGCCCGTTCAAGGCCTTTGATGATATTACGGAGGTGCGGGCCGAGCGCGATTTGGAGGATGCCATCACCAAATTTTGCGGCCTGCTGGCTGTCCGGAACCGGAAATGGCAATTTGCCCAAA
>JADLDL010000358.1 GCA_020846655.1 Saprospiraceae bacterium
GCGAGTAAAAAAGCCCCAATCACCACCCATTTAAACCAGTCGGGCGCCTCTCCACGGGGGCCGGAGGCCTTTAGATACAACACGAACATCAGGATGCTGGCGAGGCCGAGGGCTTGGAGGAGTTTCAATCCACTGGCTGTGCGGATGCGGTATCCGGTGGGGGTGGTTTCGACCCAATGGTCGACCTGAAATTCGTGGATGGATTGGTACAGTTGTACTTGCTGGTCGGTAGAATTCATTTGGTGATTTGTTTTGGTGTGATTGGTCGTACAAGTGTAGGGAATTTTGGGGAAATATGTTGTTGTGGAGGAGGGGGAAATTTGGAGGTGCCGGCACAAGCGGTTTGCCCTGGTAAGAGCAAAAGGCGCCTTTCCCATTGCGCCTTTTGCCCGGCTATTGGAGGAGTGGAAATCTTGTTTTGCCGGGTTGCCGTATGACGATGTATTTACATCGGCCCTGCTGAACAGGAAGGAATACCAGGCTCTGGTCGAAACGGTAAAAAGCGGGTACCCGGCGTTTGCGCAAACGACGATTGAGGAGCGGTTAAGTCCAATTTGTGAGAAGTGAAAGATTTGGCGGCAAGGTCGCAGTCCGCCCAATAAATTTTTCCGGCCAAATCGTATTTTGCGCTGTATCCTGAAACTTTTATGGTTTTCGACGCTTACCGAAAAATGCAGCCCATTTCACACGCCTTCGCTACCATCCTGCTTACTTTTATTAGCATTTGCCTGCATAGTGGTTGCCAGGAGCCACCACTCACGGTGATAAATGGCAGGGTCACCGACAGAAAAACCGGAGCGCCTGTTCTGGGAGTTTTTATTTACCTGGATTATTCAACCAGCGATGGCCGGGGTGGAAATGTCAATGACATTAAATATTTAAAAACGGATGCCCAAGGACAATTCACGGATACGCATGATTCAGACTATGCCTTTGTGTCTGCGAACTTGACAAAACCAGGTTATGTCACCCGCTGGTTTCTGGATATTCAAAAAGGGGAGATCAATAACCTTGACATTCGGATGGTTCCACAGGATGCCACCCTATGCTTAACTGTCAAAAACACCAGTAGTCAACAAGATACGATTTATGTAGTCGTTCAAAACCAATCTGTTGCATCAGAATCCAATCAACTCTATCCTTTCCAGGTCATAGCATCATACCCGCTGGTTCTGGCTGGGAATGCCAATTACACAGAATGGTTTGCCTTGCCTTCAGATGAATATTCAACTGTTTATTGGGACGATAAAGCCATTTTTAAATTAAGTAGTACCTCCAAAAACGGGTCTGTTTACCTCCTTCCCAACGACACGACAGCCTTTCTGGTAGAATATTAAAAATAAATTTCCACCCACCGTGCCACCATGCGCCACAAACAAGATCTGCCACAAAAAACCTGCCCGGTCTGCCAGCGGCCATTCGCCTGGCGCAAAAAATGGGAAAGGGTATGGGAAGAGGTAAAATATTGCAGCGAACGCTGCCGCCGCGCGAAAAATGGAGATGGAACGAAGGGGTTGGACTAGGGGAGGGCTTGCAACGCCAGCGCCCGAAACGTCCGCATCTGCTCCGGATCGCCCAGCACCACAATGTGCATGCCCGGCTTCAGCACCACTTCCGGCAAAGGATTCAGCGCATACCGGCCATCCGGGTAGCGTACTGCCACGATGGGCACCCGGCAATCGGTGTCGATATGGCTGGCCTGGATCGAGCGATTGACATAACTTTCCTTCAAACTGCTCACCGGCACCTCCTCAAACACCACCTGCCCTGGCCCCATGTTGGACAGCAGATTGAAAAACTCTACCAAATCGGGTTTGTACACCAGCGTCGCCATGTAAAACCCGCCGATTTGCTCCGGGATCACCACGTGGTCGGCGCCGGCTTTCCGGATCTTGATCTCGTCGGCCGCATTATTGGCCCGGCTGATGATCCGCAAACCCGGGTTGATCTGCCGCGCCGAAAGCACCACAAACAGGTTGTTGGCATCGGCCGGCAGGGTCACCACCAGCGCCGCCGCATGCTCGATGCCGGCTTCCCGCAGGATATCATCCTCCGTGGCGTCGCCTTCGATGTACAGGATGTTGTTGTCTTTGCGCAGCAAGTCGATCTTTTCCGGACTTTTTTCGATCACCACGAAGGGGATTTGTTGTTTTGCCAATTCTTCGCAGGCCAAAATGGCGTGCCGCCCAAACCCGCAAACAATCGTGTGCCGGCGCAAACCGGCAACCTGTTGGTGCATCCTGAATTCCATAAAATGTAATTTGAAACTGCCGTTGGCAAAAATGCTGGTGATGGTCGAAATCGAGTAGGCGAACAGGCTCAGGTTGAAAACGATCAGCAACGAATTGAACATCCGGCCTGCCGTACTCAGCGGCACCACCTCCTCGTACCCGATGGTCGACAGCGTGATGATGCTCATATAATAGGCATCAAACCACGGCGCGCCCTCAATCAGCCGGTAGCCGAGGGTGCCGGTAGCCACCGAGATCAACACCAGGAACACCGCAAAACGCAGGCGACCGATGATAGCTGCCAGGTTTTGGTAGTACCGCTGCTGTGCAAATCGCGTTTTGGGTAAGTGAAATACCCAGGCAAACAACTGGATCATGGTAAAGCGACTACTGTTCGGCGCAAAGGTAGCCCGTCACGGCACACCCGGCGATGGTCTTCCCGGCACAAGCAGGTGATCTGCGTCAGCACCGGGGATAAAGGCAAAAGGCAAAATGTAAAATGTAAAATGTAAAAGGTTGATTACCAGGGTGGAAAAATTACATACAGGAACACCACGAGCGTTCCGGCTGGCCACTTTCACCCTTTTACATTTTACATTTTACATTTTATATTTTGCCTTTTACATTTCACACCGGGTCTACGTCCACGGCGACGCGGAGTTGGCTCCAGCCCGCTTTGGCTGTCACGGTCTCGGTAGCCTGCCGGATCAGGTCTTTGGCGGAGCGGATCACCGGCGCCGATTTTTCCAGTTTGAGCAAAATCTGCTGGCCATAGTAGTTGCGGATGCGCGGTACCTGGGGCAAAACCGGCCCCAGCACCCGTTCGCCCATCGACTGGCGCAGCAATTTGCCAA
>JADLDL010000359.1 GCA_020846655.1 Saprospiraceae bacterium
CTCGGGATGACAAGTTCACTTGGGGATTATTTTGCTTCAGATACCTCGCTCCGCTCGGTATTACAACCCGTCTGGCGGAAATGTCGAGCAACGCGAGACATCTGATACAACGATTAACGCCCAGTTCTTGTCATCCCGAGCGCAGCGAGGGACCTGAAACCGTGATTTTATTTTTTAAACGTTACTACCTATAAAAAACACTACTTTTTATCTTCGCTCCACCACCAGTTTCTTCGTCTGTGCCGGCTCGCCGGGCACCCGCAACTGTACCAGGTACAAGCCCGCATCCAACCCGCTCAAATCCAGGCGGTAGCGGTTGAGCCCTTCCTGGCCGGCAAACGAGGTTTGAGCCGCCAAACGGCCGCTCGCATCCATACACCAAACATTCATCTCGCGCGCTACCGTCGCCTGAAACACCAGCCAAACCTCCCCGGAAGCCGGGTTGGGTTGCAATTGCAGCCCCGAAACCACCGATGCAGCCCGGGCTGCGGGCTGCTCCTCCGGCTGCGTCTCCTGCCGGGCATGGTCCTCCGAGTCGCCCACCACCTGCGTACTCACCTGGATAGTATAGGCGTATTGGCTGCTGTTGCCGCACAAATCGCTGGCCGCCCAACTCCGCGTGATCGTGTAGCCGCTGGCACAGTCGCCGGGCGACTGGGTCTGACCCAGGTATACTACCGAGGCAGGGCCGCAGTTGTCCTGCGCCGTCAGCGCCGGCACACCAGGTATGTTGGCACAGTTGACCGTCAGGTTGACGGGCGGGCTGTTGAACTCCGGCGCCTGGGTGTCCTGCACGGTGATCAACTGGCTGCCGGTGGTCGAGTTGCCACACAAATCCTGCGCCTTCCAGGTCCGCGTAAGGGTGTAGTTGTACAGGCAATTGCCGTCGGTGCGCACATCGCCGAGGTACACGATTTGCACATACCCGCCGCAGGCATCCGTCGCAGTGGGTGTACCAATGGGCGGCACGAGGTCGCTGCATTCTACCGTGACGTTGCCAGGCACGCTGGTAAACGTGGGCGGCTGCGTATCCTGTACCGTGATGATCTGGGTAACTGCCGCAGAGTTGCCGCAGTTGTCGGTTGCCAGCCAAGTGCGCCGAAGTTCGTACGTATTGTCGCAACTGGCATTGCCGGTACTTTCACCCAGGTACGTCACCGCCACCGAGGCATCGCAATTGTCCGTAGCCGTCGGAACACCTACCGATGGGTATGTTTGTGTACACTCGATCGTCTGGTTGGGCGGCACAACAGTAAACACCGGCTTTTGGGTGTCCTGCACCGTGATGCGTTGCGTGACCGTACGGGTATTGCTGCAGTTGTCGACCGCCAGCCAACTGCGGGTCAGGGTGTAGGCATCCGGGCAAGCGCCGTTGGCGCGGGTTTCACCAGTGAAGGAAATGCTTACCTGTGTATCACAATTGTCTGTTGCCGTGGGTGTGCCCACCGGGGGCACTGCATCGCATTGCACCGTTACATTGGGCGGAGCGCTGGTAAAGGTCGGCTTTTGGGTGTCCCGTACCGTAATCCGCTGCGTAGCCCTCCGGGTATTGCCGCAGGCGTCGGTGGCGGTCCATTGCCGCGTGAGGGTGTATGTATCCGTGCAAACGATATTGGAAACCACCTGGCCATTGTAGGCGACGGTCACACTGCCCGCACAATTGTCGCTGGCCGTAGCGGTACCGACGGCAGGTATGGCATTGCATTGTACCGTCACATTTGCCGGCACAGCCGTAAACGCCGGAAGCACATTGTCAAATACCGTGATGACCTGGGTGCAGGTGTTGCTGTTGCCAACGGCATCGGTGGCCCGGTAGGTCCGGGTCACTTTAAACCGGTTGATGCACGAAAAATCATACGGAATGGAGGTGCTCAGGTGCTCTTTCACCACCGGGCCGCAGTTGTCTGAAGCCGTCACCAGGTTGGTGTTGGGGACTGGAAGGTTGCTCGCACAGGTTACCGTTACCGGACCCGGGCAGGCAATCGACGGTGGCGTCACATCTTTTAAAATAACTTTAAACGAACAAGGGGTGGAATTACCATGCCCATCAGAAGCTGTGAGGGTCACCATTTCTTCGTCGTTGTGCCCCGTCAAAACGGTGCCGGGAGCCGGTGTCTGACTAACCACTGCCGGATTGGCACAATTGTCCGACACATTGGTGGCCAACGCAATACGGTTGCCAACCGTACCCGAACATGCCGCGTCGGCCGACACGGTTTGGTTGGGCGGGCAGGTGATCGTGGGCGGGGTGATATCTTTCAACGTCACCTTAAAACTGCAAGCTGTGGTGTTCCCGTGGCCATCGTTGGCCGTGAGCGTCACCGTTTTTTCGTCGTTATGACCCGACAATACCGTGGCCGAAGCCGGCATTTGGGTCACTGACACGGAAGCCGCACAATTGTCGCCCACTTGGCCGGCCAGGGCCACGCGGTCGCCCACCGTACCCGAACAGGAAGCATCTGCCATGACCGTTTGATCGGGCGGACAAACGATGGTTGGAGCCGTGTTGTCCTTCAGGGTGATTTTAAACGTACAAGGCGTTGTATTGCCGGTGCCATCGTCTGCGGTAAGCGTCACGATTTGTTCGGTCGCATGGCCGCTGATCGTAGCGTTGGCTGCGGGCATTTGGGTCACTTGTATGTTGCCCGTTGCCGTGCAATCATCGCCCACATTTGTGGCCGAAGCAACCCAGTTGCCCAAGGTGGCTGAACAAGTGCCGTCGGCGCTCAATTCCTGGTCGGCC
Organism: Saprospiraceae bacterium; assembly: GCA_020846655.1. GTDB lineage: Bacteria > Bacteroidota > Bacteroidia > Chitinophagales > Saprospiraceae > M3007. The sequence goes on from JADLDL010000359.1 coordinate 2,744, forward strand.
GGACACTGAATCGTCGGTGGGTCATTGTTTTCAAAACTCACGGCGATGGTTCCGGTGCCGGTACAGCCGGCGTTGTCGGTCACCGTGACGGTATAGGTCCCAACGGTGGCCTGCGAGGCCAGAAAGCCAGCCGGGTGTTCGTCAGTGGCGCTGAACAGGTTTGGTCCGGCCCAGGAGAAACCGGTGTAGATACCGGTGCCGCCCGATGGCCCGGCGCTGAGCAATACAGTGGTGCCCAGGCAAATGGGGCTGTTGCTGCCGGGCGTGGCCACTGGGGCATTCACCACCACGGTCACCGAACTGGTGCCCCGGCAGCCTTTGCTGTCGGTCACCGTGACCTGGTAGGTACCGCCCGCAACGGCTGTTGCCACAAACGTGGGTGGGTTTTGCACACCGGCCTGGTACCCGTTGGGCCCCGACCATTGGAATTGGACCAGTGCGCCCGAGCCGCCGGAAGCGGTGGAACTGAGCGATATGTTGGCGCCGCCACACACCGGGCCATTGCCCATAGCATTGATGGAGGGCGCTGGGTTGGTAGAAATTGCAACGCTCGTCGATGCGGTAGCGCTACAGCCCGTGTTGTCGGTTACGGTCACCGAGTAGGTACCAACTTTGGATGGGTCCGCCGGAAAACCTGCCGGATACTGCCCGCTGCCACTGTACCCGTTGGGCCCCGACCAGGTAAAGGTCGAATAGACACCAGAGCCGCCGCTGGGGATGGCCTGTAAGTCGATGTTGCCGGTGCTGCACACCGGGCTATTGCTGCCGGCGCTCAAGGCTGGCTTGGGATTGACGGCTACTGTAGTCGTGGCCGTAGCCGTACAACCCTGATGATCTGTTACTTTTACCTGATACACCCCCGCAGAGGCCGGCGTCGTGCTGAATGCCACCGGGTCTTCCACCGCAGCCGCATAGGCGTCTGGCCCGCTCCAGTTGAACAGGACAAAGATCCCGGAACCGCCCGAAGGACTGGATGACAAGAACAGTTTAGCGCCTTGGCACACCGGGCCGGAGTTCAGGGCTACAATAGCCGGCACTGGGTGTACCTGTACGGATACCCCGGCGGTTGCCGTGCAGCCCGCCTGGTCGCTCACCGTAACGGTGTAAGCGCCGGCAACGGCTGGCCCGGCCGGAAATGCCGCCGGATCTTCGACCATTGCCGAAAAACCACCCGGACCAGCCCATTGAAAGGCATAACTGCCGGAGCCGCCCGCCGGCGTAGCGCCCAGAGCCACACTCCCGTCCGCACATACCGGGGCCAGCAAGGCTGCCGAAACAGATGGCAGGGTTTTAACGGCCAGTACAAGCGTGCTGCTAAATGTACAACCCACCTGATCCGTCACGGTTACGGTATAGGTGCCTCCGGCCGCCAGAGTGGCCGGAAAACTGGCTGGATCTTCTGCTGTGGTTGAAAAACTATTGGGGCCCGCCCACTGGTAGGTATATCCCGGTCCGGTGCCGCCGCTGGCCGTGGCGCCCAATACCACCGGGTTTCCGATACAAACGGGGCTATTGCCCGTTGCAGACAAAGCCGGCAAGGGGTTGACCAGCACGCTCGCCGTGCCCGTGGCCGTACAACCGGCGGCGTCCGTGACCGTCACTGTGTACACCCCCGAAGCGCCGACGGTGGCCGGGAACCCGGCCGGCTGTTGGCCCAAAACGGAAAAATTGCCGGGGCCGGCCCATTTGAATTGGGTATAGGTGCCGGAGCCGCCCGTGGGCGTTGACGACAATTGAAGGTTCGCGCCCTGACACAGCGGACTGGTGGCGCTGGCCGAAATGGCCGGCGCAGCCACACCTGCCACCACCACGGTCGTGGAAGCCGTAGCGCTGCAACCCGCATTATCGGTCAGCGTGACCGTGTAGGTGCCCGCGATAAACGGCGTGGAAATAAACGGTTCAGGGTCTTTTTCCTGCGAATGGTAATTGTTTGGCCCTGACCAGGCATACGAGTACACCCCCGACCCGCCGCTGGGCGTTGGGTGCAGGTTAATCATGGCAGCGATACACACCGGCATTGGGCCGGCGCTCGCCGCCACCGAGGGTTTGTTGCTGACCGAAATACTGACCGTGGCGGAGCAAGCACCGGCGCTGGTAATTGTGACGGTGTAGGTGCCGATGCTGGTCACCGTGAGGGCGGCATTGGTGCTGTTGTCGTTCCACAAGTACGTACTACCGCCGCTGGCCTGCAATACCGCCGAATTGGCCAGGCAAACCGCCGTTGCGCCGCCGTTGATTTGCGGCTGAAAGGCTTCCACGGGGCTATCGGTCACGGTGATTGTCAGGAGCAACTGGTCGCTGAACAGCAGCAAATTGGTCACCTGCACCAGCACTTCGTATCGGTTGTCGCCATTGGCGTCGCCTGGGCTTTCAAAATCGGGCGTGAAATTGAACCAGGATAAGGTTCCGCTTTGCGGGTCAATGGAAAATTTCGCCGCATCGGCGCCGCCGGCGATTGAATACGTCAGACCGTTGCCTTCGGCATCCTGGGGGTCGCTGGCCTCCGTATCGTAGAGGGTTGCGCAGGAGGTTTCCTGAAAAGTAGCAGCAGGGCCGGAGGTAATGGTCGGCCGCAAGTCTGGTGTGATCGTATACAAAGCCGTGGCTGTATCGCGCCGGGCTTGCGGGAAATCGCAATCCCAAACCATCAGCCGTACCGGGTAAGTACCCAGCCAGGTGGGGTCTGCAATAGCCATAGCCAGCGTACCGTTGGGCGCCAGCGAGGGCAGCAGCGGCGACAACTGGAGGCGGTATGGCGCGGCCACACTACCCACCGAAGTGCCGGGCTGGAACGTTAGTTTCGTTTCTTTTTCATAGACATACTGGTTCCCGGCGTGGAAAAACCGGAAGGTAATAGGGCCCGTTGCCAGGTTTTGCAAGGCAATCGGGTAATAGATATTGGGTGGAATGCCGGCCGGAGTAGCCGTACCCACCAGAGTATTATTCACAAAAGCCGCCAGTTGGGCCCCCGCGCCAGCCAGTACCTGATCGGCAAACAGCGGCCGAACGATCATAGACATGGCTTGCGTACCCGACGGAACAGGCGCCCAGTTGGGCGCAACGGCGCTGCCCGAAAAGGGAAACACCTCGTACCCGAAGGCGCGACATGGGCCGTTGAAACTCAAAAAATTGTCGAGGTCAATGTTGGCAAATGACTCCTTCGGGTAAATCGTTTGCGGCGGAATCGTCTGCAACACCGGCGGGCCATAATCCGGCAACACCGTGAACGACACCTGCCGGGTAAAAACATACTGGTTCGGGGTGTTTTCTGTGGCTTTCACCGTGACCACATCGGTACCGGTCCAGCCGGGCGATACCGGCGATACGGTCAATATGCCATTGACCAGGGAAACCGACAGGTTGGGGCCAGGCGTGGCCATCCAGGTCACCGGGTCGCCGTCCTGGCTAAGCAGGTAGTCGGGTAGCGAAATGGGATCAAACGGAATATTTTGCAGTGTCGTATCGGCCGGAATCGGCAGGATTTCCGGGGCAAAATCCAGCGTTGGATCAATGTTGATCAAAAACGGCGCGGCAAAGGTGCCGATGTAACTGTTGTGGGTAAAAGGGATGGAAACAAACGTGGCATACACCTTGTCGTTGGGTGCGTAGTAGGCGCGAAAACGCAGGTTTTCGGCGGTGTAGGCGTTGGAATAAATGGTGACATAGAAATAATATTGCCCGCCGATGTTCACCGGCGTTGCCGTTCCCCTCAACTCCGTTCCGACAAACACCCCCACTACGTTGCCGGGGTCGTTGGAGGGAATATTGTTGTAACTCACCCGGATGATCATGTTCATATTAAACTGGAAATCAGCCGGATCGAGGGACCAGTTGGGCGCCTGAGCCTCCACGCTGTTGTACCGGAGCAAGCCGGAAAACGACAACAACGCCGGCAAACAAAGCGCCAGAAACAAGCGGCGTATCCAGGGAACAGCGCGGTATCGGGCTGTGAGCAGGCCAGTTGTATAAATTGCCATGAGTTGTTTTAACTTTTGTGTGTTGGAAGAAACAGCCCCACCCGACAGGTATAAGCAGCAGACTGTTGGAGTCGGAAAACCCCGCATCTACCTGTTTGCCGCTGTGGCCGTATAAAAATAAAAACGGCAGTTTGCCGGCGTCATCCGCTTTTTCCGCACGCCCGGTTGGCCCGGACGCTGCTGGAAAAGCGGATGACGCCAACCCACTGCGTTACTCAAGGCAATCGCTGCAAGACTACTTTCCGGCTTACACTGCCCAATTCCGTTTGCAAACGCACCAGGTATACACCCGAGCCCAACCAGTGACCCGCATCCGAACGGCCATCCCAATCGATCACGTTCAGGCCAGCCCGGGCGTCCACCCGCCGCAGCGATACTTCGCGGCCCTGCGCATCCGTGATGCTCAGTACCACCGTTTCTGCCTGCGGCAAAGCAAAACGAAACGCCGTTTGGTTGCTGAAGGGGTTGGGCTGCACCTCAAAGGACTGCGCCTTCGACAGTTCGGCCGTGCCGGTCGACAGCAGCGTGAACGGCAGCGGATTTTCGATGCTGCCCTGGTGTAATTCAGGTGAGAAATACATTGTTTCGCTCAAGGCTTGTACCGAGCCATTGCTGCCGTCGAACAATTTAAAGTGCAGTTGTTCGCCGCTGGCATTGGCATAGGTCGTCAGGAAAAACTGGTACGCGTTCAGCGGTTCGATGTACACCGCCTGTGCCGCGCCGCGCAGTTCGTTGCCGGCGAAGGCACCCAGTTCCATCGTCGAGCCGGTCGCATTGGCGCCATTGGCCGCCAACATCCCGATAAGGGTCATGCTGTATTCGTACTGGGCCGGATTGACGGACCAGAAGGCATCCGGCGCCCCGCCGCGCGCAGCCACCGGCTGGCTTTTTGCCTGCTGGCTGGGTGGTGGGTACACCAGCATACCCGGGTTGGCCACTTTGATCTGGTAGCCATTGGGCGGCTGCATAAATTTCAGGTTGCCCACCCAGCCGAAGTTGGCATCGAGGTACTGCGCAAATGCCAACTGGCTCTTGATCAGGTCTCCTTTTTGGGAGGGCAGCGACGAGAGGGCTTCGTTGATCGGCAGGGAATAGTTGGGCAGGTACCCAATCCAGTTCCAGCCGCTGACGAGCGGGATGCCGGTAGCGGGGTCGATCAGGTTGCCCAGCATCCGGAGCGTATCGGGCAGGTCGGCCCGGTAGATATACATCGTGGTGTTGTTCAGGTTGTTGAGCGCGCCGAACCAACCGCCACTGTAGGTGGAAAACGCCGTTTGGGACTTGATCAGGTCGTTGGCCGGGCGGTGCAGCGAGGCCAGCGCCGCCGTCAGGCTGTTGTCGGGGAAAGCCAGGTTGAACGAGAGCCAGTTCCAGCCGTAGCCGAAGGGCACCTCGCGCAGCACCAGGTCATCGGTGTGTATCACCTGTGGATCGTCGGGGATGCCGATGACGTTGTCGGGCTGGAACGTAAATTGCTCCTGCACCATGCCGTAGCGCAGGCAGGCAGAGGCATCCCAGACTTCGAGGCGCAGGTCGTCGAGCACGTCATCGGGGTCGCCGTACACGGTCAGGTAAGCCAGGTAGGTGTTCAGCGAGGGCACGTATTGCACCCGGGCGCGGCCGCGCAATTCGTCGCCGATATAAGCCGCCACCATGTCTTCCACATCGTCCGAGAATTCGCCCTGGATGTTGAGCCGGAGCACCATGTTCATGGTGTTTTCAAACAGGCCCTCGTCGATCTCCCAGTTGGGGGGGCGACATACCACGCGCACGCCGAAGGGTAAGCCTTCGTCGCCGCCCATGAAGAAGGGGTTCTGTCCGGTTTCGGTGTGCAGGGTGATGGTATCCGTCCAACGGCCGAAGCCCAGGGTCGAATCCACCTCAAACAGCACCGGGCGGATTTCGTTGGGCGCCAGGGTGCCCTGCGTGGGCACCACGTGCACCCAATCGGGTATACCGTGGATACTGAACGATACCGGCGAGCCGCCCCGGTTGTGGATGCTGGCGCTGGCCGTTTTGGTCTGGTCTTCGTATTTCGTCATGCCCAGGCTGTCGGTGAGCCAGGCCAGTTCGTTGCGGTCCACGTAGAACTCCCATTTGAAAAAGCCACTGGCATTACCGGTTTTGTCCTCGATGCTGTCCAGTTCGGCGCGCAGGATGCGGTTTTCAAAAAACTCATTTTGAAATTTCGGCACCAGCGTGATCTTATTTTCATAACAGAAAATATCCACATCAATCAGTTGGTCCGTCGTTGCATCATACAGGCCTACGTTGTTGCGGTTGAAAATATCAGCCTCGATCAACCTGTTGCAGTTCACCGGTTTGTTGAACGTAAAAGAAATTTCATCGCCCACGTTGTACACGCCATCGGCAGGCTCCGGCACCCCCGCCAGGCTGGGCGGCTGGCGGTCGATCCGGCCTTTGATGATGTGCGAGTAGCCGGGTTTGTCTGAAGCGTCGCCGGTACAAACGGCTACCGCGCGGATTTCGTAGGGGCCATCGCCCAAGCCGTCAGTGTTCCAGTAAAACTGGTTGAAAATGTCACCCAAACTGTCCTTGACGATTTCTGCCCCCGGCTGGTCTTCGTTGATAACCGGGTCGATGGGCGGCACGATATTGATCCAGGCCCCATCGCCGTCGGAGCGGCGGTACTGGACTCGTATCCGGTCAAAATCGGCCTGTGCCTTGTCGTATCCCGACACAGTGATGCGCAGCACATCGTCGGAGCCCGGCGTATTCGGGTCGGGGAATACGACCCAGTCCTGCTGCGGCACGGTGATATCCACCTCGCTGCAGGGCTGAATGAAATGCGCCGTGATGTACTGTGCGGAATACAGGATCGTGTCGTCGTCGGGCAGGATCCCCAGCGCATTGGCCCGGTCGTCTTCACAAAGCGAGTACAACACCAACTCCAGGCTGTCGTAGTCGTATTCTTCCGGGCCACGCTCCAGGGTGACCGTGATCGGGACCGATTCGCCGTAAGGAATGGCATACATCACCGGTTTGTCCAGCGGGGAGCCGTTCAGTTTGATGACGGCGCCGTGCGGGTTGCTTTCCGGTCCGGCGGTGAACGCGTAAGTCCAGGTTTCGTTGGTCTCGCTGTTGTTGCCGAGGGTAAATTTGTACACGGCCGCTTCATTCGAGGGGACATCCACCACAACCGGGCCGCTGCCATCGCGGAACTCCAGGCTGTTGCCTTCGCGGTGGGCTGTGCCGGGCTCCCAGGGACAGGAAGTTTGGCCGTATTTCAATTTAAATACGGGCGTCCGATACACGGGGTCGTCGGCAATGTCCACCGTGAAGGCGTCGCCGGGGTCGTCGTCGGCGAGTGCAAAGCCCGTCGTCATGGAATACGAGGTGCCGGAGCCCTTGGTTTCGCTTTTGCCGTTGGCAAAATCAAAGCCGAAGCCGCCTTCCAGGCCGATGCCAAAGACATAAGCGCCAAAAGTCTGCGTGATCGTGGTACCCGAAATACTCGCCACACCGGAGAGTTGGCTGACGCTGGAATCGATCGTGACCGACTGTTCGTAGGCTATGTTGGCATCAAACGAGATGTTGCCGGTCACGATGGCCTTTTCTTTCAGGGTGTCGTTCCGGGCGATAGCATTGGCCCAGTTCGTCCGGGATTGGTGGTACACCAACGTATCGGCATCCGGTTTGCCCGGATCATCTTTAATATCCCGGATGATCTCGTCCAGGTAGCGCATCACGTTGTTTTTCAGGTGGTATTCCGAGTAGATGTAGGTGGTGGCAAAGTCCTCCGGCGATACCGAAACGACCACCTTCACCGCTGCCGAACAGGTGGTATCGTTAAACGTCACCCGGTCTGCCAGCCCCAGGGCCACATTCAGGCCAAGGCCCATGTACACGTCGCCGCCTTGTCCACTGCCCACGATCAGGTCGCCGTCGCTGGTAGAAATGCGTTCGTTGGCCGTGCGGCACACCTCGATGCTGTTTTCTTTGACTTTATGGACGGTGGTGGTAAAGTCGAGGTCTGTTTTAATAATAAATTCAAACGGCACCGCCGGCGGGAAATCATATTCAAACTTGGGACCCAGGTCAAAACTCAAAAATCCGTTTACCGTATTGTCGTTTTCGGTGCCCATCGTTATGGAATTGCAGTGTTGCTCTCCTTTTTCAATGAAGGCATAACTTCCGTCGCCCGGCGGATCGCGCAGGATCAGGGTGGGCATATCGGCTATTTTGGTCGTAAAGGTGGGGGTCTTGGCGCGCAAGCCGGTCACCAACGCCTGTAGCGTTTTCTGCGTTTCATTGTCTTCCAGCGTCGTGGCAATGACCTGGAAGGTTTTCAGGTACGGCGGCGAAGGGTTCGGCGCGCCCACCCGGAATTTGTATTTAAAAATACCACCACCCATAGCCGTGTCGAGGCCCACATCGCCAAAACCGTCGTTGATGCGCAGCGCGGCAGAGTCGATAAAGCAAACGCCGTCGTAGTACGTTTCGATCAGGCGGATGTTGAACGAATCCAGGTCGTATTGTTCCAGCACGATTTCCGTGCAATTCGGCGGTATGTAGGCGTCCAGGCCAGAGAACTGGATTTCCGGCTGGGCGTAGTAGGTAAAATCTACGATCGTATCGAAATTGGTCAGGTCCACCTGGTACCCGCCTTGCACCTCGAAGGCGGTTTTAATGACCGGGTCGGAGTGTTCGAACACGGCTACGGTCATTTCAATGGGCGGTAGGCCGCTGAATTCATAGGTACCGTCCAGTTCTACCGTCTGTGTATTTTCATAACAACCATCCAGGGAGCGCACTTTTACCTGGCAAATCGCCGGCGGGCCGCTGGGCCCCTGAATGACAGAGCGTTTGCATTTGCCGCCGGCAACCCGGCCTTTCACCTTGCGCGCCGTCATGTCGGTAAACAGGATTCCGGCTACCGGGTTGGTCACATTGATGACTTCCCAGAACGCCGGGGCATACAGGTGGTCTTCAAATTTCGGCGTCAGGATGGCCGTTGTGCCGGGATCAAAGTCGATGACGAAGCGCCCGAGCGAGTCGGTGAATATGGGCGGGTTGAACGATTCGCCGTTCACCAGGATTTCTACATATTGGGCAAAACAATCGGTGCCGTTGTAGCGCACAAAACCGGATACGGCCACGGTGCTGCGGTCGGTGAAATCCACCTGGTCCACCGAAGTCACGCTGGGGTTCAGCGTCACTTGCCGGGTTTTTGGCGAAAACACGTGGGGCGTGGTCATCTGGTTGGGGGCAAAAGCCGACCAGGTGGTTCCGAAACCCGTGCCTGCGCCGGTGAGCAGGCTACCGGAGTTATTCAGGCGGTTGCCGCTGCCTTCGTCCAGGGAAAAATACAGGCGCAGGCCCCGCTCCTGGGGGTCGCGGCTGCTTTGGGCGTGGTCCAGGATATTGCTTTGGGCCAGCGTCGTATCATACACCGCCACCTCGTCGATCAGGCCGCCATAGAAATCGGTGGGGCCGCTGTTGCTGGCGCGGGCGCCCAGGTGCCAGGCTTCGGCTGGGTTCGACCAGCTACCGCTGACGCCCACGAAGGTACGGCTGCCCAGGGCTACGCCATTTTTATAGGCCGTGACCGTGCGGTCGAAGCCGCTGCTGTCGATGCTGAACGCGAGGTGCTGGAAGCCCATGCCGAGCGTACCAAAATCATGTTCCTGGCCATTGAGGTAGAACCAGATGTTGTTGGCCAGGCCATTTTGTTTGATGAGCAGCCGGAAATCGTTGCCGGGCCAGCGTTTGGCCAAGAGGCATTGTTCGCCATCGGGGCCGGCGCTGTTCACCCAAAGTTCGAGTGTGGCTTTGGGTGGCATGGGAAAATCGGGCAAGGTCCCGTAATCCTGCTCGTCGTTGTCAAACAGAAGCGAGCGATGCAGGTAAAAGTTTTTCATGGGCTGGGCCAAAAAGGTCGTGCCCGTGCCATAACTGGCCGATTCGATGCGGTAAAATCCTTCTTCGTTGGTGATACCTGCTGTGCGCACGGCGGGGCGGTCTTTGTCAAAAATGGCGCCGCAGAAATAGAGTTTTTGGCGGCTCAGGATGTCGAAGGATTTGGTGCCCACTTCCTCGTCCATTTTCCAGTACAATTTCAGGCCCGGCGTCAGCGAGGAGGCTGTGGCTTCCATTACGGCGCCAAGGTCGAGTTCATCCAGGGTTTTGTGGTACACGCGCAGTTCGTCGATGCGGCCTTCCCAGCCGGGGGCATTGGTACGGGTGCCCATAAGCAGATTGTCGGCCGAGTTAATCGAACTGGCCGGCGCTAAAGCGGCCAAAAGGCCATTGACATAGAGGCGCAGTTGGCCGTCGTTGTAACTCAGGGCAATATGTTGCCAGGCATCGTTGGCAAAGTCGGCAGATAGCAGGGTAGGGCCGCCGTTGTCGACCGTCACACCGCCGCTTGGTATGGCGCGGATGTTGAGGGTGTAGGGCAGCAACTGAAGAATACCTGCATTTGGGGTCGCTGCCTGGTTTTTTAGCCAAAACGTCAGGCTCCAGGGTTCGCCGGCCGGCGGCAGGAATCCGGCCGCCGAGGTGTCGGCATAAAAAGCGCCGTCGTAGGGGCCGAATTTGGCGGAAAAGCCCTGCAAGGGAGTGAGGGCCACGAGGGCATCGGGCACGGGGCTGCTGTTGAGCGTTTGCACCCAGCCGGTCACCACGCCGTTGGGCACCTGAAAGCCGAGGGCTTTACCGGGTTGGCCTTCGCCGTAGATGTTGATGCCGCGCACCTCGTAGTTGTAGGGTTTGCCGGCAATGACGTTGAAGTCGTTGTAGTTGCGGGTTTTGCTGTCTACAGCAGCGAGAAACACACCGTCGCGGAAAATTTTAAAGCCCATGTTGGGGAATGGCCCCAGCGGGTTGTTCGACCAGGTGAGTTGGATGCGGTCGAGCAGGTCGCCTTGCGTAGCCGATACCATGGGCGGCAGGGGCGCCACCAGGAAACTGGTCCAAAAGCCGAAATAGGTGTTTTTGTCATCGCCCAGGGAGGAGCCCACCACGGGCTGCCCGATGGTCAGTTTGGTGCGGCGGGTCTGGTTTTTCATCCTGTTGCCGGTGCCATAGTTGAAAAAGGCAGCCGTAGGCAGCACAGAGTCCGGACCGGCGGTAAAACAAGCCGGGTCTGGTTTTTGGGAAGTGGCCTGGCCCCGGAGCCCGGTCCAGCACACAAGGGAAAGAAGTACCGCAGCGAGGAGCCGGGGCAGAAGTATATCTTTTTTCATAACAGAAAAGTTGAGGGTGGAAACAAACGGCAGAGGGTTTCTTATTGATCCATGCACATTGAAAATTGAGCATTGCTCATTGAACATTATTTTTTTAAAAAATTTAAAATTCAATAATTTATAAAATTGAAATGTTCAATATACAATGTTCAATGCCCAATTTTCAAGTTGTATAAGATGCCCTCGTTTGGTCGTAGCATGAAACAAACTACCGGTTGGTAGCCGATGTTTCCAGCGCCTGAATCCGCCTGGCGAGACCGTCCAGTTGTTTGTCGAACGACACCTGTTGATGTTGCAGGCTGGCGTTGTCGGCGCGCAGGCTGGCGTTCTCGGTGCGGAGTGCGTTTTTTTCGGCGCTCAGCGCAGCGATCTCTGCCTTCATTTTTTCGATTTCGGTCTGGTGTACCTTTACGATTTCTGTCAGGTAAAGCGAAACCCGCGAGTAGTCAATGCCAAACACATCGCCGTTGGCATAGTAGTGCACCAGGTGGTGCAAGCCCAGGCTGTCAAATTCTTCGGCGATATAGCCGGCTTCCACCAGAGAGTCCGGGTAGCCGATCCGGTTGTACAACTTCGGCTCCACTTTGAGGATCAGGCTGAAATCTTCCCGCATGGGCTGAATATTCCGCTTCAGCCGGCGGCTGGAGTTGTCTACCTGGAGTTCGCCGGTGTTCACATCCCATTCTACCTGGGGCGCGTTGGGTCCTTTTTGGATACCCCAAAATTTGACTGCGCTGGTGATTTGGTCGGTATTGTTGTTGTACCCTTGCGGGGAGGTAAATTCCGCTACCCGTACGTTGTTCGACAAAATCTGCACCACGCCATCGCCACCGCCAAAAACGCCGGAATCATCATCCCAGAAGTTGGAAGCAGGGTAGTAAAAGGTATACCCGCCATTGGCAAAATAGTCGTTGGTCCTGACTTTTGCGGAAAGGGTGGAATGTCCGGAAACATTGAGTTGGTTGTTTATCGTTACATTGCCTACGTCAAAAACGTGCCCGTTGGTAGCGCGGTAGTAGTTTTTGCCATCGTCCCAGGCATGAAAGCGGGGCGAGCCGGTGGTATAAATCGAAGCCTTGTTTTGGGTGCCGTCGAAAAACAAACCGGTGCCGTAGGTGGTGCCGCCGGATTGGTAGCCGAATCCGCTGGCGGAACTCATCGTTCCGGATACATTCACGTTGCCGAACAGGTCGATCAGGCCGCTTTTTACTTTAATCTTTTCGGTAGCATTGGCATACAACGAAACATGATCGTCGCTGTACGAGAACAGGCCGCCGTCGGGGTCGCCGCCGGTGCCAAACGAATAGCCCTTGCCGGCAAAATTGACCGCCGGCGCGCCACCTTTCGCCACAAAGTTGTTGCCGTTGGTCTCCCCGCCGACAATCAGGGCATCGGCTTTCACTTGCCCGGTACTGGGAAACGTATTGGTGGAGCCCAGCAAAGCCAGGGCATACGGGGCCGAAGTGAGCCGGGGACGGGGCGTGAGCTCCGTAGAACCGGAGACGACGCCGAGGAAATACGGCTCGCTAAACGTGGCCTGGGGGCCAAATGCCGTCATTTCGCCCAGCACCACGCTGTAAACGCCGCCGGTAGTCTCTACGGCAATTTCTTCTTCATGCACCTTATCGGCGGGGTTGGTGCTGGATGCATCCTTCCACAGCCTGAATTTCAGGATATGGGTGCCATCGTCTACCGCCGTACCGTCGGATTTGGTGAGCACGCCCTGCACAGAAAGAAACGCCTGCTGGGCCTGCAACCCGGCAGCACAGAGGAGCAGCAATAGGGTCAATACAAGATGTGTAAAAAAAGAAGTGGTAGAGACAACGTTTTTCATGAGAACCAGTTTGGAAAGATGATGCTGTTGGTGATGCATGCCACAGGATTGGACAAATGCGCGGAACGAAATTGAGCAGCGCAGGCGGCATAGGGTAATTTTTCCAGTAAACAGCGTCAATCTTCCAGTGAACCCGGCCCGGCACTCAGGGAAGGTTTTGTACCACGGCGAGCACAAAAAAAGAAGCCGGCCCCGTCGTTCCGGAACCGGCTGTCTATATTTAACACGCTTCATTTCAAATCTTGCAAGCCCCTGTTGACAAAAACATCCAACTGCCGGGGTGTAAAGGGCTTATGCAATACCCGGCAACCGGCATCCAACCAGGCCATGGCCGGCAAATCCTGCGTACGGGCGCCCGTCACCAGCAGCACCGGCAGTTTAAATTGTTGGTACAATAAACAAGCCAATTCGGCTCCGCTGAGGCTGCCAGCCTGCCGGCAATTCAGCAACACCAGATCCGGCAACTGTTGCGCACAAATCGCAAGGGCCTCGTCGGAGCGTTCGGCACAAAGCACGCGGTGACCATGGTCCTCCAGGCTGCTCTGCACAAAAAGTGCGATAACCGGTTCGTCCTCAACAAATAAAATCGTGGCGGGTCGCATGCCCGGAAAGGTACCTCTCCCTTGCCGCACAGCAGCGCAGTTCTCAGGGAAGGCCTGGGAAAAGCAAGGCAAAGGGTCTTTTCCGGCAGGGAGATTCAGGCGGTTTTGTATTGTTCAAACACCATCTGCGTCGAATAGCCTTCGCCGGCCTCCGATGTTTGCAGGCTGCCCTTGAGTTTTTTGCTCAGCACCTGCACCAGGTTGGTCCCGAAGGCCGTGCTGCCTTTTAGGGCAGGTGCGCCGGCCTTGCCTACACCGTTGTCGGACACATCCAGCCGGAGTTTGCCTGCCTCATCCTGCCAAAGGGCAATATCCACCTGGCCGGCCCGCCCGTCGGGAAAGGCATATTTCAACGAATTGGTCAGTAGTTCGTTGATAATCAGGCCCAGGGGCACGGCGGTGTCCACGTCCAGGCGCAGGGCTTGAACGGCGTACCGGATCTGCACACGCTCGTCGGTAAGGCCAAACGATTCGAGCAAGGTATCGCCCAGGTGCCGGAGGTAATCGGGCATATCGACGGCGGCGACGTTGTCGCCCATGTACAGTTTTTGATGGATCAGGCCCATCGCATCCACCCGGTTTTGGCCTTCGCGCACGGCGTCGAGGGCGTTTTCGTCGGTGATCTGCCGCGCTTGCAGGTGGAGCAGGCTCGACAGGATCTGGAGGTTGTTTTTGACGCGGTGGTGGATTTCCTTGATCAAAAATTCCTTCTCTTCGTTGCGCCGCCGCAGTTGGCGGGTAAGCCGCCACAGCACGCCTCCAACAGCCAGGGCCAGGATGAGGCCGCCGGTCACGAGCCAAAACTGCCAGCGGCTCTGCGCCAGGGCCTGCTGTTGCCGGACAATGGTGGATTCCTTTTTTTCAGTTTCGTAGCGGGTTTCCAGTTCGGCGATTTGCCGGCTACGCTCCACATTCAGGATGCTGTCGTGGTGTTCCACATATTGCCGCAGCGTACCGAGGGCCTCGCCTGGGGCGCCCATGGCTTCATAAATCTGCGACTGGAGTTGGAGCGTTGCCTCGTATTCAAAATCTCGTTTTTGATGTGCAGCAAAGGCATTGGCCAGTTTCACCTGTTGCAAGGCCTCCGGGTAGTGGTGCAGGTTGTAGGTATTTCCGGCCATGTTGGTATAGGCCGTCATCAGCAGGAAGGTATCGCGGGCTTGCTCGGCGATACCCAGATAGCGTTTAAAAATGGGGGTTGCCTTTGCGTATTCGCCCTGCCCTTCGTAGATATTGCCGATTTTGGACATCGCCGTCGCCTCCCGTTTTGCATCGCCGATTGCCCGGTAAATGGCTGCGCTTTGTTCAAAAAAACGAATGCTGGAATCCGGCCGTTCGGCCAGGAATTCGAAGATGCCCGATAAAAAACAGGATTTGCCCAGGCTGAGGGAGTCATGGGTCAGTTTGGAAAAG
>JADLDL010000360.1 GCA_020846655.1 Saprospiraceae bacterium
CCCCCGCCAACAGCAACGGCGGAGCGAGAAAAGGCAAAATGTAAGATGTAAAATGTAAAAGTCAAAAGGGTGACCTGGTGGTACGGGCTGGAATACGTCGTTTTCTAAACCAAATCCCAACCCTTGTTGCCGCTGTTGGCGTCCCCCCGCCAACAGCAACGGCGGAGCGAGAAAAGGCAAAATGTAAGATGTAAAATGTAAAAGTCAAAAGGGTGACCTGGTGGTACGGGCTGGAATACGTCGTTTTCTAAACCAAATCCAGCCCTTCCCGTCGACACCCTTTTGACTTTTACATCTTACATTTTACATTTTACATTCTACATTGCCTCATTTCCCAAATCCAATCCCTCTTCGCTGGTACACCGACAATTTTCCTTTGTCAAACGTAAACGTCGCTACGTCGTCGAGGGTGATGGTGTGCAGGCCTTCGATATTGTCTTCGCGGACGGTGTCGCGGGCGATGCGCAGGTTCTGGTTTTTGATGGTATCCAGTACGACCTGGCGCACGGTGCGGGCGTTACCGAAATATTTGTCGCGGAACTGGTACAGGAACGCCATGTATTTGCCCAGGTTTTCGCGGGCTTCTTCGGTCACGCGGTAGTGCTCCTGTTGGAACATGTAGAGGGCGATTTCGACCAATTCGTCGGGGCTGTAATCTTCGAAGCGCAGCACCTTGTCGAAACGGGACGCCAGGCCGGGGTTGGCTTTTAGGAAGGCATCCATATTTTCCGGATAGCCGGCCACGAACACGAAAAACGCGCCACGGTGGTCTTCCATCCGCTTGAGCAGGGTTTGGATGGCTTCGTCGCCAAAATCGCCGTGGGAGCCGCGGCCGCTCGAGGTGAGGGCGTAGGCTTCGTCGATAAACAGGACGCCGCCCATGGATTCTTCGATGCGTTCGGCGGTTTTGATGGCCGTTTGGCCCACGAAGCCGGCCACCAGTCCCTGGCGGTCGGTTTCGATCATATGGCCGCGCTCGAGTACGCCGAGGGCTTTATAGATCTTGGTGAGGATACGGGCCACGGTGGTTTTGCCGGTACCGGGATTGCCCACAAACACGGTGTGCAGGAAGAAGCGACCGAGCACGTCGCGGCCGGTTTCGCGGTTGAAGCGGACGAGGTGTACGAGTTCGCGGATATCCTTTTTGATGTCCTGCATCCCGATGAGGCTGTCGAGTTCGTGCAGCGCGAGGTTGAGCAGGGTTTCGTCGACCGGGATGACGGGTAGCGGGCGTTTGGTAATCACCTGTACTTTTTCCACGTCTTCGAGCATGATCACCTTGAGGGCTTCGGGTGGAAGGTCGCGCACATCCGGTTTGGCCATGAGGCGCAGGCCGAGTTGAATTTTGGCTTTGTCCAGCAAATCGAACACGAAGCGGGCGTTGCCAAAGGAGCGGTCGCGGCGGCGGAAGGCCTCGGTGATGAGTTCGTCGACCATGTCCTTGGCTTCTTTGGCCAGGAGGATTTCCTTTTCGCGGCAGGCGTAGACGGCAATTTGGCTGAGTTCCTGCGGCAGGTAGTCGGTGAACTCGAAGGTCATTTTGAAGCGGCTGCGCAGGCCGGGGTTGGAGTCGAGGAAGGTTTTCATTTCCTTCGGATAGCCGGCCACGATGACGGCTAAGTCGCCTACGCCGTTGGACATTTCTTTGACCAGGATTTCGATAACTTCCTTGCCAAAATCCTTCGAATCTTCGCTGGAGCGGGCCAGGGCATAGGCTTCGTCGATAAAGAGCACGCCGCCCCGGGCCATTTCGATGGCCTCTTTCACTTTGGGGGCCGTTTGGCCGATGTATTCGCCGACGAGGTCGGTGCGGTCCACTTCGTGCACGTGCCCTTTGCTGAGCAGGCCCATTTTTTTGTAAAGGCGGCCCATCATTTTGGCCACGGTGGTTTTGCCGGTGCCGGGGTTGCCGATAAATACGGAATGGACGTTGATGCTGTCTTTTTCCTGAAAGCCTTTTTCCTTGCGCAGTTGGAGAAATTGCAGGTATTGGGCGTGTTCGCGGACTTTTTGTTTGATTTCGGACAAGCCGATCAGCATATCGAGCCGGGCGAGTACCTCTTCAAACGATTCGATGTCGGCTTCTTCCGGCTGGAGGTACACTTGCTGGCCTTTGTCGGGCAGCCAAACGCCGTTGATCCCTTCTTCCCAGTCGAGCCCCACTTCAAAGGGCATAACGGCGAGGAGTTGGTCCATGAACACGATTTCGGCGGTGTAGCGGTCGTTGCGCCAGGAGCCTTTGACATTGCTGCCCCAGCCGGCGGTTATTTTAACGCCCTCGTCGCCCTTTTCCACGCGGTGCAGGCGCACGACCTGGCCTTTGAGTTCGCGGGCGTCGTTGTAAAATTTGATAAACAATTCGCATTGCCATTGTTTGCTCAGGAGGACGTTTTTGAGCACTACTTCGGCATAGATATACCGGGTTTCTTCGCCGTTGAAGCGGCGCAGGTAGTTGCGTTCGAACTCCGGCGTATCGTCATAGGGGCCCTCGTACATGCGCAGCGAGGTGATCTGGCCGTAGGGGTTGTCGGTTTTGGTAATGGCGCGGCCGGCATCTTCGACGTAGAAATAGCGGGTGGCTACTTTTTCGCCTTCGATCCAGGCTTCCCAATAGTAGGCGCCTTTTTTCCAGAATACGCCTTCCTGTTTGTTGCCCCAGCCTTCGCGGATGTAACTTACGGCGTCGTACTTGCTGACTTTCCGGCGGAACGGCAGCACGCAGACTTCTTTTTTCTGTTTTTTAACGGCAAAGCAGCGGATTTCGACATTTACCTCCCAATCCTCAATGTCAAAATGTTTGTTGTAAAACGACAACTCGGCGTAGATATACGTCGTTTCGTGCCGGTCAAACACTTGCCGGTACTTTTTCTTGTTGTCGGCCAGCCACTCCGTGGAGGCATAAATTTTGAGTTCCCGGAATTTCCAACGTTTGAACTCCGGGTTCTCTTCTGGTGGTTGCGATTGATGTGAGCCAAAATACATGGTATCCAGGTTCGAAGGTTTCGGTTAGAGGTTTGTTGTGAGATTATCGGTGGAGAAAGGGGGCCAAAATAACCAGAGTCGGTATAAAATTAAAATAAACCGGATGAATCGCTCAAAAAATTCTCCGTTCCCGGTATAACGCATCCGGGGCCGAAATTGCGGTGCAGGAATAAACCCTTTCCCAAGCGAATTGTTGTTTCGACAAATTCTACTTTTGCAGCCCCAACCCAATTGGCCACCTTGACCACATTCATACGGCCCTAAAGGGCCTTGACCCGGGCGGCGTAAACGCCGCGCTACCTGGGACATTTCCTCACATTGGCCACATTCATCCAATTGGCCACATTGACCACATTAAAAAATTGGCCACATTCAAAAATTGGCCACATTCATCCAATGGCTACGATAACGTTTCAGTTTGAAGATAAATCCATCCCGACCAAGACGGTGCAAGGCAAGTTTGAGGACCAGTCCATCCTGGAAATCACGGAAGACTACGATGTGCACCTGAACCACAACTGTGGCGGGGTTTGCGCCTGTTCCACCTGCCATGTCTATATCGAGTCGGGCGAAGATTTTATCGAAGAAATCTCCGACAAAGAGGAAGATTTTATTGACCGCGCCATTAACCCCCGCCTCGAAAGCCGCCTGGGCTGCCAATGCGTCATTCTCGACGATAACGCTGCGATCACGGTAACCATTCCCGACCAGCGGCAAATTATCGGCCACGAACACTGAGTTCGACGGTCGATCAGCATGAAGAGCCATCTATTCTACGGCAGCAGCCGGCTCTACACCCGAATTTCCCGCTGAAAAATTTGTCCACCCGACATCAGGCGGTACTGGTAGATGCCGGGCGCCAGGTACCATTCGGCGGGGTTGAACAAGAACGTGTGGCTGCCTTTGTCCATATAACTGCGGATGAGGGTGCGCAGCACGTGTCCGGCTTTGTCGAGGATTTGCAGGCGCAGTTCGCCGTATTGCATCACCGAAAATTTGATTTCGTAGGCGCCGGCGATGCCGGGGTGCGGGTTGTGGCCCAGCAGGGCGCACTTGTTGTTGTCGCCCAAGGAAGGGGCTACCGGCGGCACCAGGCCGTTGAGCGGGTTGAAGGGTTTGCCCAAGATATAACTGACGAGTTCGGGCGGGTTGCCGAGCCAATCCTGCAAAATCGTGGCATAGATATTTCTAAAATCTACGCTGAAGACTGGGTCGGTCACCGAATCGGGGTTGCTCAAATCCTGATACTGGCCCATAAAACCATTGCCCATATCGCCGCCAAAGAGGAGGGTATGCGTGCCGGCGCCGTGGTCGGTACCGGCCGAGCCATTTTCATAAATCGAACGGCCAAACTCGGAGAAGGTCATGCCCAACACCTTTTTTTCCAGGCCGCTGTTGCCGAAGGCCAGGTCGTCAAAAAACGCTTTGACGGCGGTGGCAACCTTGTTCAGCAGGGTCAGGTGGTTGGCGCGTTGGTGGACGTGGGTGTCGAAATCGGCCAAATCCACCATAAAAATACGGGTGCCCAGGTTCCCTTTGATGAGCCGCGCGATGATGGCCATTTGCTCGGCCAGGTCGTGCGCAGGGTACGTCACTTCGTTTTTGCCGCCGGCATAGGCGTCCTGGATGGCTTTGGAGTAGTGGAAGGCGGCGTTAGCCGTTTGGCGCACAAAGGCGAGTTCCTGCTCGCGGTAAGTAGTGCCCAGTTGCGAGGTGTCGTACAACTGGCCGGTTTGGGCGATCTGGTAAAATTCCTGCGGGCTGCTTATGGCCAACGCCATGTTGGCCTGGCCGCTGTCGAAAATCAGGTTGGCTTGCACGCCGATCTGGAGGGCCGGCGGGATGGAGGGCGCAGCCTCCAGGAAAGCGGGATACTCGTGGTCGACAAAGCGGCCGAGCCAGCCGGTTTCCTTGACTTCATCGGAGTCACTGGCCGACACGATGATATCGGTGGAGCGGAAGTGGCTGTAATTGGGCTGCGGATACCCGACATTGAAAATCACTTTCATCATGCCGTTGTTCCAAAGCGGTTGCAAGGCATTGGTTTCGAGCGGCATCCCGTATTCGTTGCTCAGGGCCCAGAGTTGGTTGTCTTTGATGCCAAGCGAGGGCCGCAGGTTGTAGTAGTGGGAGTTGCCGCGTTCGATGACGGTGTTCAGGCCGTCGTTGCCGCCGTCGAGCCGGATAAGCACGAGGATGCGGTCGTTGTCGCCGCCGGTAGCAAGGCTTGCCATGAGGGGCGTGGGCTGAAAACTGCGGATGGGGATATTGCCCAACAGCAGGCTGCCGGCGCCCAGCAAGCCAGAGGCAGACAGAAAATCGCGGCGCGACCACAGGCGGTGCTCGCGGGTGTGGGCGTCCCCGTGTTCGAGGGCTGCGCCCAGGCGCAATTTATGTTTTTGACACATGATGGATCGTTTGTGGGGCAGTGGTTAGGAAAGTTGGTATTCGGGGAGTTTCACGACGTATTTCAGCAGGTTCACGATCTGGAGCGGCACTTCGTCGTAGTTGAGGTCCCAGGTGCCGTTGGTAAAATACGTATCTGGCACACCGGCTTTGAAATACTCGACAGCGGCCTTTTGGTACAAGAGGTCGAGGGTTTGGCCGGTAAAAAACTCCACCAGCACCTTGGTCACCAGGGCCGCGTCCTTGCTGTCGTTGGTCAGGCCTTTGGCGGCCGTGCGCAGGTTGTCGAGCAGTTCGGGGCGTTGGGTGATAAACTGGGTCATCAGGGCGGCATAGTTCCAGCGGCCGGCCAGGGTACTTTCGTTGATCCAGGAGCGGTATTCTTTCCAGCCAGCCACGTTGGGCGGCCCGAAGATCTCCTGGCCCAGGCGTTGCGCCCAGAAGGTGATATCGTCGAGCCAAACCGGCTGAATATGGTCCGGATATTTGGCATTCGCCATTTTCAGGATCGGCAACAAGGCTTCGAGCGGACTTTTGATGTGGGCGTTCATGAGCTCTTCATCAAAAAAATGTTCGCTTTTGAAGAGTTGTTTCAGCACCGGCAGCAATTCCCAGTCGCTGGCCCGGAACAATTCGGCCAGGCCCTGCACCACGGGGAAATAGGTCGTTTGGTACACGAAGCGCTGGTATATTTTTTTGACGATAAACATCGAGGTTTCCTCGGCGCGTTCAGTAAAAATCAGTTGGTGCGCGGTGTCGAAGGTGTAATTGTCCGTTTTGCCAAAAATCGTTTTCGGGTTGTTGTCGAAACGCGTGGGGTTGAATTCAGGAGGGGTACAGTCGTTGAAAGAAGCCGTCCAACCGGTGAGAGCCCTCGACATTTCCACGACATCCAGTTGGTTGTAGCCGTTGCCTTCGCCCATGGTGAACAACTCCATCAATTCGCGGGCATAATTTTCATTGGGTTCGCCCACGACGTTCACGTTGCCGTTGAGGTAGACCAGCATGGCAGGATTTTTGCCCATTTCGAGTGTGAAGTCGCGGAAATTGCCAAAAGCGGAGCGGTGAATCAACTCGTAGTAACTCCAGAGGTAGGCGTTGCAGCCATACACAAAGAGTTCGGTCACGAAGTGGTTGTGCCAGAAAAGGGCCATTTTGGCCCGCACGCTCTCGCCGAGCATATCAAACAACCAGCGGTGGCGGAGTTCGCGGCGGTGGGCTTCGGTCAGCGTGGGGTTGAGGCCATAGTCGGCGCTGGTCCAGTTGGCCCACACGGGCGGCGCCGGCGGTACCTGGCCGGCTGCGCCATCAAGCAACTGGTCTACCAGTTCCGAAGGACTCATTTGCAGGCCTTGCTGGATCTGCTCGAAAGAAGCGCCGAAGCCGAGGCGCCGGTACAGGTGGGCTACCCGGCGGGCATCCCAGGGTTTGCCGGCCGATGGCACGTACGCGTCCAGCGGACCCGCTACCAGCGTACCGGTATTTTCGGATGGACGGGGTTTTTCCAGGGGAAAATCGGCATGAGCAGGCATAGAAAGATACTTTGGTTATTCGTAAAGATTGGCAAAGTTTTAGGGATTCAGATTAATTCCGCGTTAAAATCAGGTCAGTTGTCATATTTTTTCAAAAGCCTCATTTAACAGGCCCCCAACAGGGCCGAATAGATGGGAAGAATTTAACTTTCCTGCCAAAATAGTACCAACGAGTATTTTTTGCAGGATTTTTGCAAAATAATTCGGCGACATGCCGCTCTCGACCCGGCTCCGGGTGAAAACAAATCTGAAATTATGTCCTACGTAATACGCGTACTTTCCCTCCTCGCTTTTGCAGGCTGCTGCGCTGTGCTCCAGGCCCAAACTACGCTGCTCGAAGAAAATTTCAACACCTGCGCCCTGCCCGCCAACTGGCAGGCCAACAGCACCGGTTTCAGCACACCGGCCTGGTACGTCGGCCTGGCGCAAAACCCCGCCATCCAAAACCAAAGCATCGACGGCTCCTGTTTCCTGTTCATCGATGACGATGCCAACGGCAGCGGTTCCGCCAGTTATGTGCTCAATTTCACGTCGCCGGCCTTCGACGTGACGCCCTTTTCCACGGTAGAATGTTCGATGGACGTGTATTTCCGTTTCGGGCAGGAGGATTATATCCAAATCCTGGCTACCGACGGCGCCACCGAAACGCTGTTGGCCCGTTTTGATAAATTCCGCACCAACGGCACCGACCTCGCCGCCGACCATTTCAAACTCCGGCACGACCTCGCGCTCGTTTCACAAACTGCCAACACCCGGATTATTATTCGATACACCAGCCCCAACGGCAGCAAAGGCAACTTCGCCGGCATTGACAACATCAAAATAACCGGCTCGGGCACAGGCAAAAACGTCGTCCGCGAAGCCTTCAACCAGTGCCAAAAACCCGCCGGCTGGCAATCTGACCTGGTTTCAGGCGCTACCGGCTGGCAATTCGGCAAGGTGCTCCTCGGCTCC
The DNA here is from genome assembly GCA_020846655.1 of Saprospiraceae bacterium. Lineage (GTDB taxonomy): Bacteria > Bacteroidota > Bacteroidia > Chitinophagales > Saprospiraceae > M3007. Next base: position 7,875 of record JADLDL010000360.1, read on the forward strand.
TCGGCGTTCTACGACGGCAATTCGATGGACGGCTCCTGCTTTGTTTTTTTCGACGACAATGCCCAGGGCGCCAATGCCGCACCATCCGCCATGCGCCTCACGTCTCCCTGGTTCAACGGCATGGAGTACTACAAATACGAGCTGAATTTCGACCTGATCCTGCGCTACAACGGTGAAGTCATCACCGTGTATGCTGAAAAAGAAAGCGGAGAAAAATTCGTCCTGATCAGCTCCAACGACACCTCAGTCGGCGGGCCGTTTTTCCCCAATTACAAACATTTTACCGTCGACCTCAGCCCCTACCGCTCCACCCAACTCCGGATCATTTTTGATTATTCCGATGGCAATGCGCATGGCTACTGGGTCGGGATCGACAACGTGAAAGTAACCGGCATGGAGCCCGGCTCGGATTTCTGCTCGAATGCCCGGAATTTGTTCACCGGAGCGCCCTGCGCCAGCGTGGACAACCTCACCGCCCTGTTCGACGGCCCTGCCACCGCCTGCGCCGGCCGCACCAGCGGCAGCATCTGGTACAAGTGGCAAGCCGACTTTACGGGGCTCGCCAAGTTGGTCACCAACGCCAGTTTCAACGATGTGGTGAGCATTTTCACCGGCTCTTGCGCCAGCCCGCAACTCGCGCTCTGCAACAACCGCGACGAACACGGCTTCACCGGCGAATCCACCTATTTTCCGGCGCAAGCCGGCACCACCTACCTCATCCGGATCACCGGCCAGGAAGACGGCTTTGGCCTGGCGCGCGGCCTGGTGTGCCCACAACTGAGCCAGGCGCCCGACTACCCCACCCGACCGGCCAACGACGACTGCGCCAACGCCCTGGTGCTGGCGGCAAATGCCGCCTGCACGGCCGGCACCAACGCCAATGGCACCATGTCGGCCACACTCCCGACACTCAACGAGCTCGCCCGTGCCGATGTCTGGTACCGCTTCACTGCCGCTGCCCTGCCCGCCAACCAACACTACGTGCTGCAGAGCAATGCCGACTTTTCGGACATTATCACCCTGTATGCCGGCGCTTGCGGAGCGCTACAGGAACTGGCTGGCAACCACAAAGGCGGCAGCCTGACGCTGCCGGCCCTCACGCCCGGCCAAACCTACTGGGTGCAGATCGCCGGCAACTTCGCGACGGTGGAGGGCCATGTATGCCCGCAGTTGCTGACGGAAACAAGCGGCCTGTCGGTCAACGATAACTGCCCGGCAGCGCTGGATGTCAGCCTGGATGGCACCGCCGTGATGACCGACAACCTCAACGCCGGCGCTTCGGGCCTTCACCCGGCCTGTGCCCTGACGACCGACCGGGATGTCTGGTTCCGGTTTGTGGCTCCGGCTTCCGGCGCCGTCCGGATCAATACGGGCGCCGATTTTGAGCACACCCTGGCCGTGTGGCAAGGGCCCTGCACGGCCCTGACGCCGTTTTTCTGCAAACTCAATCCGCTGAAATGCGAGGGCTACGTGACCGTGGCCGGCCTGCATGCCGGCGATACCTATTTTGTTCAAATCGCCTCCGTCGACGGGCCAGCCGGCCTGAACAGCGGCCATATCGGGCTGAAAATGCTGGATAGCCAGTTGCCCCTGGATACCAAGCCACTCGAAATGCTGGCCTTCCAGCCTTGCATCGGGATGGACTCGGCCTGGCTCAAAATTTCGGTCAGCGGTGGCGTGCCGCCGTATCAGTATTCCGGCAACACGCCGGGGCAGATCCTGGCCAGCGGCACCTCGTTTCTGGCCGTCGTCACCGATGCCCGGGGCTGCGAAGTGTATACCGATGGCATTGTGAAAGATTGCGCGTCCAACGAATGCACCATTTCTATTGCGCTGACCCCGACGGCAGTGAGTTGCTATGGCGAGTCGGACGGCGCCTTGTCGGCAGGAGCGACGGGCGGCACCGGGCCGTTTACGTTCAACTGGTCGGACGGGACGCCCACCGCCTACAACGACGGGCTTTCGGCCGGTGTGTACGGCCTGACGGTGACCGATGCCAACGGTTGTGAAAGCATCGTGAGCGCCACCCTGAGCCAGCCCGACTCGATTCTGGTGAGCACCACCCTGGTGGTCTCGCCGGCGCAGGGGCAACAAAACGGCGCCCTGGAGGTGCAGGTAAGCGGTGGACATGGCAACTACGCCTACACCTGGCTGCGCAACGACAGTTTGTTTGCCAGCGGCAGTGCCCGGCTGGACAGTATTCCAAACGGCTACTATGTGGTGCTGGTAAGCGACAGCGCCGGCTGCACCGGCAGTTTCGGGTATTTGCTGGAAACGGTGAGCACCCACCAGCCGCAGGAGGCCTTTTCGGCGACCTTGTCGCCCAATCCAGCTTCAGGCAAGGCTTGGCTGAGCGTTTCTTTGCCCAAGCCGCAGGCGCTCCACCTGTCTTTGTCGGACGGCGCAGGCCGGGTCTTGCGGCAGTGGCGCGTAAATGAATTACTTGAATCCAGGATTCCGATTGACCTGAGCGGCCTTCCTGCGGGCGGGTATACCTTGTTTGTCCGGACAGAAAAATACGGAATTGCCAAACGGGTGCTGGTCAAAGAGTAAAATGGCCGGGGCCTAACATTTTTAATGTAAACTTTCCGGTAGTAGAACTTTACCTATTATATTTAAACCATATCTTTGCCTGCTGTCCGATTTTTTCGGCAGGACACCGGTGCCTTTCCTCCTATGTATTGGCACGACTTTTGCCTTCCCGTGGCGTATAATCTCCTTTGGTTATCAATTGATTGCGTATAATTTTAATGTAATGCTACAGTTATACAAAACCGCTTGATAATCAATCCCATAAGCCAGGCAAAAGTCCGGAACACGCTCTAATAAATTACTTCCGCCCCCCATGTACACACCCTGCGTTCGCGCGGCGGTATTTTGTTATTGCTAAATGTTTTTTTGTGTCAGATAAATCCTTTTACGCGCATTCCAGTGCCATTATTGACGAAGGTTGTGTGGTTGGCGCCGGTTCAAAAGTGTGGCATTTTTGTCACCTCTCGGCGGGTTCGCAGTTGGGCGAAAACTGTTCGATCGGCCAGAACGTATTTATTGCCTCAGGCGTAGTGCTGGGCAACAACGTGAAAGTGCAAAACAACGTATCGATTTACACCGGCGTCGTCTGTGAGGACGATGTGTTTTTGGGGCCGTCGATGGTGTTCACGAACGTAATCAACCCGCGCAGCGCGGTGGTACGCAAAAACGAATACAAAACAACCTATGTCTCCAAGGGCGTCACGATTGGCGCCAATGCTACGATTGTATGTGGCTCGCGACTTGGCCCTTTTTGTTTTATCGGCGCCGGCGCCGTGGTCACGAAGGATGTGCCGGCCTATGCTTTGCTGGTCGGCAACCCGGCGCGGCAGATGGGCTGGATGAGCGAACACGGCGAGCGGCTGCACTTCGACGCAGCGGGAGAAGCCATTTGCCCGGGCAGTGGCAGCCGGTATGTGCTGGAAAACGGGCAAGTCCACAAGAAATAACCATTTGATTCTTTCAACAAACACTTAGGAATACTCCTTTACCACTCGAAATGAAGCGATTTGTACTTATTGGAGCCGCCGGTTACATTGCTCCGCGGCACATGAAAGCCATCAGGGAAACAGGCAACACGCTGGTAGCAGCGCTCGACACGAACGATTCGGTTGGCATCATCGACAGTTATTTTCCGGAATCTGATTTTTTCACCGAATTCGAACGTTTTGACCGGCACGTCAGCCGCATGAAACGCAATGGTGTGCCGATCGACTATGCCGCCGTTTGCTCGCCCAATTACCTGCACGATGCCCATATTCGTTTTGGACTTCGGATCGGCGCCAACGTCATTTGTGAAAAACCCCTGGTATTGAACCCCTGGAACGTGGAAGGCCTGCGCGATATCGAAGAAGAAACCGGGCACCGGGTGTTCACCATCCTCCAACTGCGCTTGCATCCGACGATCATGGAGTTGAAACGACAGGTCGATGCCGCGCCGCCGGGTAAGGTATTTGACGTAGATCTTTCGTATATTACTTCGCGTGGCAACTGGTATTTTGCAAGTTGGAAAGGCGAACGCGAGAAATCGGGCGGTATTGGCACCAATATTGGCATTCACTTTTTCGACATGCTGCACTGGATCTTTGGCAACGTGGAAGAAAATGTGGTAAACCTTCAAACCCACGACCGGGCAGCCGGCTTCTTGCGCCTGGAAAAAGCCCGGGTGCGTTGGTTTTTGAGCATCAACTACGAATCGATCCCGGCGGCCATAAAGGCTACCGGCGCCCGTACCTACCGCTCCATCAGTGTGGAAGGCAAAGAAATCGAGTTTAGCGAAGGGTTCACCGATTTGCATACCCTGAGTTACAAAGCCATTTTGGAAGGAAAAGGATATGGGCTGGAAGCCGCCCGGCACGCGGTGGAAATAGCGCATACCATCCGAAATGCACAACCCATCGGCCTGGTGGGCAATTACCACCCCCTGGCCGAATTGCCCCAAGCCGCTCATCCGTTCGAACACGAATAATCCTAATCCGCCTGATCACCGCATTTGCGGCGCCCTGTACGGGGGAGCCGTTTACCCTTTCAATCTGATTCCGTCATGGGAGAGAAGCAGTTCAACATCAAGAAGTTACTTTATAAAGGACTCCGGTATTGGTACCTATTTATCACCATTCCGCCGATGATCCTGGCCGCTGCCTATTTCTATTTGAAATATACCATGCCCACCTACCAATCGGAAGCCATGATCCTCATCAAGGATGATGAAAACTCCGGGGCCCCCACCGAAGAAATTGTGTTTACCGAACTGGGGATGGGCAAAAAGAACAAGACGCTGGAAAATGAAACCCTCATCCTGAAATCCACCCCGGTGCTGATCGAAGTGGTGAAAAAACTCGACCTGCAATACGAGTACACCGCGGGGGATGGTTTCAAAAAAACAGCGCTGTACAAAAGTTCCCCGATCCAGGTGCTCGCCTGGAAACCCCTCGACGAACGCAGCGAACTCCTCGCCCTGGTGCACGACAACGGCCGCGGCGGCTACCGCCTGCTGCTCGACAAACAGGAGTTCAACGGCGAATTTGGCAAAGAAATGCAATTGCCCGGCGGCACGCTCACGCTGTCGCACAAACCCGGCCAGTTTGCCGATTTCCCGCTGCAAATCAGCATCATCCCGCCGCTCGACATGGCCCGCGGGATTGCCGACAAACTGAAAGTGGAAATCATGGGCGAGCTCTCCAGTACCCTGCACCTGAGCATCAAGGATATTTCGCCGCTCCGCGCCCGCGATATTCTCGGCACCCTCATGGACGTCTACAACCAGACTAGTATCGAGATCAAAAACAAGGCCTACGAGAACACCATCAACATGGTGAACGAGCGGATCAAAATGATGGAGGACAACCTGGAGCGCACCGAACTGAACTACGAAGCCTACAAGCGCAACAACCAATCCGTCGACATGAGTGCAGAAGGCACCCTGCTGATGACCGAACTGGCTACCTCGAATAAAGAATTGTCGGACAAGCGGGTGCAAATGGAAATCCTGAACTCCGTGGAGGATTTCCTGATCCGCAACCAGAGCAAATTCGAGTTTGTGCCCACCAACATCAACCTGAACAACCTCACGCTGACCAACCAGTTGACCACCTTCAACGAGCTGTTGCGCAACCGCGAAAAACTCTACCAGTCGGCCGGCGCCGCACACCCCGATTTGGTGCTCACCGAGCACCAGATCAACAACCTGCGGGAAACCATCATCGACAACATTCGCAGCATCAAAAGCGACCTGGTCATTGCCAACAACGCCAGCCAGGGCTTCCGCTCCAACCTCGAAGACCGCCTCTCCAGCCTGCCCCGCCGCGAACGCCAGTTGGCTGAAATCGAGCGCGAGAAAAACCTGAAAGAAAATCTCTACCTCTACCTCCTGCAAAAACGCGAGCAAGCGGCCGTTTCGCTGGCCGTGACCGCCGCAAAAGGCCGGATCGTGGAACCCGCCGAGCCCGTGTACTCGCCTGTCAGCCCCAAACGCTCGCAGATCTGGCTCATCGCCCTGTTTATGAGTTTTGCGATCCCCATCGGTATCGTATTTTTCATCGAATCGCTCAACGACAAAGTCATGTCGGAAGAGGATATCGTGGAAGCCACTTCCGTGCCGCTGGCCGGCACCCTGGGCCAAAGCCGCAAAAAAGGCCATATCGTGGTCACCGAAAACAGCCGCAGCGCCGTAGCCGAAATGTTTCGCCTCCTGCGGGCCAACCTGGCCTACATCGCGCCGGGGCAGGACCTGAAAACCGTGCTCGTCACCTCCAGCACCTCGGGCGAAGGCAAATCGTTTATCGCCATCAACCTGGGCATGACCATGGCCCTGGCCGGCAAAAAAGTACTGATCATCGAACTCGACCTGCGCAAACCCAAGCAGGAACAGTACACCGGGGTGGAACGCTCCGACGATGGCCTGGTCAACTACCTGATCAGCGGCAACATGAAACCCTACCAGGTCATTCGCAACACCGGCCTGCACGCCCGGCTCGACCTCATCAGCAGCGGCGCCATTCCGCCCAACCCCGGTGAGTTGATCCTATCGGCCCGCCTGCGCGAACTGGTTGATAAAATGCGGGATGAATACGATTTCATCATCCTCGATGCCCCGCCGGTTGGCCGGGTAGCCGATGCCCTGCAAATGAAAGACCTGGCCGAAGCAACCATGTACGTGGTGCGCACCAACTATACCCGCAAAGGACAACTGGAGATCATCGAAGACATCGCCCAGAAAGGCAAAATGCCGCGGCCCTTTATCGTGCTCAACGGCATCCCGACCAACAAGCCGGGCGGCAGTTATTCGTATGGCTATGGCTACGGCCATGGCAAAGGATATGGCTATTACCAGGAAGACGAGGAGGTAAAAAAACCGGGAAAAGTAAAAGCCGGAAAAGGGAAGTAAGCCCACAGCCATCCTCATCATGTCAAAAACACTAAGTGAACGGTCCCTGTCGGCCATTGTCTGGGTATTGCTGGACAAACTGGGCGGGAGCAGCGTGAATTTTATCGTCACGATCCTGCTGGCCCGGCTATTGTTGCCCGAAGACTTCGGCCTGGTGGCCATGGTGATGGTGTTCTTCGAATTTTCGTCGGTATTTGTGGAAAGCGGGTTTTCGACCGCCCTGATCCGGGAAAAAACCATTTCGGAACTGGACAAGTCGACCACCTTTATTTTCAACTTCGTAGCGGCGATCGTACTCTATACGATCCTCTTTTTCAGTGCCCCGGCTATCGCCGCTTTTTTCAACCAGGAGATGCTGGTTTGGATCGTCCGGATTATGGGCCTGAACCTCTTGTTCAACGCCTTTTCCATCGTGCAACGCACCAGCCTGATGCAGCAGGTGCATTTTCAGACCCAAACCAAAATCCGTTTCCTGACCGTGAGCCTCTCGGGCGCCCTGGCGATCCTGATGGCCTACCAGGGCTACGGCGTTTGGGCGCTGGTGGTGCGCTTTGTGTTGTCGGACCTGATGGACTCGATTCTCCTGACCCTGATGACCCGCTGGCGCCCGCGCTGGCAGTTCAGTTGGGCCTCGTTTCACCGGCTGTTCGGCTTTGGTTCCAAAATTCTGGCCGCCGCCATTCTCGACAAGTTTTTTACCCACATTTACAAACTCCTGATCGGCAAATTCTTTGCGGCGGCGACCCTCGGTTTTTACACGCAGGCCAACAATTTCACCAATATGGTGATCAATACCCTGTTCCGGACCATCCAAAACGTCTCGTACCCGGTACTGGCGCAGTTGCAGGACGAACCGGAAAAACTCAAACAGGGCTACCGCAAAATACTGAAACTCAGTTCGTTCATCATTATTCCGGCCATGATCATCCTCGGCGCGCTGGCCGAGCCGGTTATCCGGATTCTGGTCGGCGACAAGTGGCTGCCGTCGGTACCCATGCTCCAGTTGTTGTGCATTTCCGGGCTGACCTATCATTTCAGTTCGATCAACCTCAACATGCTGCTGGTGCTGGGCCGCTCCGACCTGAGCCTGAAACTGGAGGTGGTGAAAAAAATAAACATCTCCATCGCCATCCTCACCGGGCTTCAGTTTGGCATCTACGGCCTCATCATCGGCGAGGTGATCACCGCCTACGTGAACCTGTTTGTCAATGCGTATTACTCCAATAAATTCCTCCACTACTCTATCCGCGAACAGATCAAAGATATTTTGCCGACGGCCTCCATCAGCCTTGGCGTTGGCGCGATATTGGTATGGATTCAACAGTACCCGAGTTTGCCGGGCATGCTGCACCTGATCTTCCTGTCTGCCCTGGGCGGCGCGCTGTACCTGCTGCTGCACCTGCTGGCCAAAACGGAGGAAATGAGTTTGCTGCGCAATACCGTGATCCCCAAAACCATGAAGTTATTGAAAATCAAGCCCATGCCATAAGAACACGTACAGAACCATGGACAAAAAAACGCCCTTAGTCAGCATCAGCATGGTGACCTACCATGCAGAAGCCTTTATTTCGGACGCTATTGAAGGCGTGTTGCGGCAATCGATCGATTTCCCGATCGAACTGGTCATCGGCGACGATGCCTCGACCGACCGGACGCGCCACATTTGTGAAACCTACGCCGCCCAATACCCCAACATCGTGCGCCTCGTGCCTTCGGCCACCAACATGGGTATCGCCGCCAACACCGCCCGCACCATGGGCTTTTGCAAGGGCAAATACATCGCCGTGTGCGATGGCGACGATATCTGGACCGACCCGGACAAGTTGAAACGGCAGGTGGAGTTTTTGGAAAACAACCCGGACTTCGGCGTGGTGTACACCGACGTACACACCATTTCCGAAACCGGCGAACCCGTAGAAGACCCCGAACAGGAAGAAATCCGCGACATGTACACCCGGGGAGAGGTGTTTTTTCAGCTCTTGCAAGCCAATTTTATCAACAACTCCACGGCAGTGTTCCGCCGCGAACTGATTGCCGACCACCAGGTGTACCCCGACCGCTCGTACCAGATTCCGGACCACATCCGTTGGTTGCACATTGCCACCCGGGCCAAGGTCCATTTTATCAATATTAAAAGTACGGCCTACCGCCGGCACAGCAGCGGCTTGTCGGTGGCCGTGCCGCAGGCAAAAATTCTGGGCAACCGGCGCATGTTGTACCGCTCGTTGTTCAACATCATTCCCAGTTTTGACCGGCACAACAGCCGGCCGCTCAGCGAAACAGAACAAACCCTGTTGTTTCGCCGAATGTGCTCGCTCGTGTTGCGGGGCCCCGGCTCCGTGGGCAAACGCCTGCGCATTTTGCGCATCCTGCCGAAATACTTCCCCGGCGCCACCGGCCTTATCCGGATCAGCCGCGACAAACTCCACAAACTCCTGCATATTTCTTTTAATAAACTCGTCTTCGCCTCCGAATTTACAGATTTCTCGATGTAACGCATCCAACTTTTACACCTTTTTTGCCACGAACTATGCAACATTCTGAACCTTTGGTAAGTGTGTGCATGATAGCCTACAACGTAGAGGCTTTCATTGAAAAATCAATAGATGGCGTATTGAACCAACAAACCGGCTTCCCGATAGAATTAGTCATCGGGGAAGACTGTTCGAAAGACGGTACCCGGCACATTTGCGAAGCCTATGCGCAGCGCTATCCGGGCATCGTGCGCCTGCTCGACTCGGATGTCAACCATGGTATGGCCGGCAACTATGCCCGTACCCTGGAGCATTGCCGGGGCAAATACATCGCCGTGTGCGACAGCGACGACATTTGGGTGGACCCGCTGAAATTGCAAAAACAAGTCGATTTTCTGGAAAACAACCCCGACTATGGCGTGGTCTACACCGATGTGCAAACCATCTCCGAAACCGGCGCCCTCTTCGAGGATCCCGACCACGAACAAATCCGCGAGAACTACGCCACCGGCAACGTCTTTTTCCGGCTCCTGCAGGGCAATTTCATCAACCACCCCACGACCCTGTACCGCCGCGCCTTTCTCGACGACTACACGTTCGACCGCGACCGAAATTACTATAACCATGATCATTTGCTGTGGTTGCACATTGCTCCACTGGCCAAGATTCATTTCATGGACGCCAAAACCACACACTACCGCAAACACTCCGGCAGCGCCACCCGCTCGGCGGTCAGCAACCGGAAGAAGTTTCAGTGGCACCTGTACCAGATCATCCTGAATTTTGACCAAAAAAACCGGGCGCCGCTCGATACCCGCGAACGCTTGTCCATTTTTCAGAAAATGCTGTCGATCCTGTACCGCCGGGAAAATAATTTTTCCATGAAAACCCGGATGCTGCGCCTGATGCCCAAGTATTTCCCGGGTATGATGCCGGTGCTGCGCCTGGTGATGACTAAAATGGGGATCCCACTGGTCCAGTCCCTCAACGAAAACATTTTGAATTCAAACCTTACCGAGTCTAATCTATGAAAATATTGATACTGGCCGGGGGCTACGGGTCCCGTCTCAGCGAAGAAACCGGCGTACGGCCCAAGCCAATGGTTGAAATTGGCGGCAAGCCGATCCTGTGGCACATCATGAAAATCTATGCTCACTACGGGCACACGGAGTTTATCATCCTGTGCGGCTACAAAAGTTATGTGATCAAGGAATATTTCGCGCAGTATTTCCTGCACCATGCCGACGTGACTTTCGACCTCGCGCGCAATCAAATGGAAATCCACAACAACCCCAGCGAACCCTGGAAAGTAACGCTGCTCGACACCGGCCTCGACACCATGACCGGCGGGCGCGTCCTCCGGGCCAAGCCCTACGTGAACCCCGGCGAGCCCTTTATGCTGACCTACGGCGACGGCGTGTCCAACCTCAACCTCGACGCGCTGTTGCATTTTCACCGGCAGCACGGCAAAGCCATCACCATGACCTCCTCGCAGCCCGAAGGCCGCTTCGGCGCCCTCGACATCAACGACAACGGGCAAGTGAGCAAGTTTGTAGAAAAACCCAAAGGCGAGGGCGGCTGGATCAATGCCGGCTTTTTTGTCTGCGAGCACCAGGTGTTCGACTATATCGCCGAAGGCGACAGCACCATTTTCGAGCGCTCGCCACTCGAAAAACTGGCTGCCGACGGCGAGTTGTTCACCTACAAACACCCCGGCTTCTGGCACCCCATGGACACCCTGCGCGATAAAATGACACTCGACCGGCTCTGGCAACAAGGCGAAGCCCCCTGGAAACTTTGGTGAGACCCAGCCGCCAATTACTTGAACCGCAACACGATGCAACTCGATATTTTTAACAATAAAAAAGTCCTCGTCACCGGCCATACCGGGTTCAAAGGCGCCTGGCTCAGCATCTGGCTGGAGCAGTTGGGCGCCCGCGTAACGGGCCTGGGCCTGGGCCCACTCCACGAAGAGGGCGTGTTTTCGGCCAGCGGCATCGGCCAGCGCATGGCCGACCACCGCTGCGATATCCGCGATCTGGACGCCGTGCTGGCCGTGTTTGAAGCCGAACAGCCCGACATCGTCTTCCACCTGGCCGCACAGGCGCTGGTGCTCGACGGCTACCGCGACCCGGCCGGCACCTTTGCCATCAACACCCAAGGCACCGCCAATATCCTGGAAGCCATCCGCCTGACGCCCTCGGTGCGCGCGGCCGTGCTGGTGACCACCGACAAATGTTACGAAAACCAGGAATGGGTGTACGGGTACCGCGAAACCGACCCGATGGGCGGCCACGATCCGTACAGCGCCAGCAAAGGCGCCGCCGAACTGATCATCTCCTCGTACCGTCGCTCGTATTTTTCCAAACCCGGCACCGCAGCCATTGCCTCCGGCCGGGCCGGCAACGTGATCGGCGGCGGCGACTGGTCGGGCTTCCGGCTGGTGCCCGACATCATCCGGGCCGTGCAGGCCGGCCAAACCCTGGAGATCCGCAGTCCGGCGGCCATCCGGCCCTGGCAACACGTGGTGGAGCCCTTGGGCGGCTATCTGATGCTGGCGCAAAAACTTTGGCTGGAGCCCGATCGCTACGCCGAAGCCTGGAACTTCGGTCCCCTGCCCAACAACCAGCACCGGGTGGGCGCCGTTGTGGATGCTTTTTTCGAGTATTTCCGCCAACACGCCCCGGCGCACCTGCCGGGCAGCCGCACCGCCGGCTGGCGCGACGTATCCGACCCCGCCCAGCCGCATGAAGCCGGCTTGCTCATGCTTGATATCAGCAAGGCCATCCATCGGCTCGGCTGGTGCCCCGTGCTGGATTTTCGGGAAACTGTTCAACTAACCGCCGATTGGTACATCCGTTTTTCACAGGAAAACGTGCTCGACCTTTGCCGGCAACACATCAAACACTACGAAACGCTGTGGAATTCACGAAACGAAAACTAGAGGGCGTCTGGGAAATCCAGTTGAAACCCCTGCAGGACGAACGCGGCTTTTTTATGCGCGCCTTCGACACCGGTTTGTTTGAGCAAGCCGGCCTGGACCGGCCCTGGCGACAGGAAAACCATTCGCGCAGCGAGCGCAACGGCATCATCCGGGGGCTGCATTTCCAGTTTCCGCCCTTTGCCGAAACCAAACTGGTGCGCTGTATCCGTGGCGCCGTATGGGATGTTTTTGTAGATTTGAGACACGATTCACCCAACTTCGGCCAATGGGACGCGCTCGAACTGAGCGCCGACAACAAGAAGATGGTTTTTATTCCCCGTGGCTTTGCCCACGGCTTCTGCACGCTCACCGACGAAAGCGAGGTCCTGTACAAAGTAGACAACGTCTACAACCGGGACTGTGAAGGCGGACTCCTGTGGTCCGACACCGACCTCGACATCAACTGGCCTGTTCAAACACCCGTGCTCTCGGAAAAAGACACCCGGAACATGACCCTCCGGCAATTCATCGAGGTGCACGGCGCCATTCGATTGTAATGGCGGCAGGTGCCATTGCGCACAAGACAGCAGTGTTCTATGCAATGAAAAAAAACCGAAACACGCACCCCGAATCACGAAACACGAAAAAAAACACCACACATGAACGTTCGTTTATTCAAACCCTCTGTTGGAGAGGAAGAACTGCAAATGATCCGCGAGGCTTTCGAGCGTTCCTGGATCGGCCTGGGCCCCACGGTGAATGCCTTTGAGGCGGCCTGGGAAGAATTTACCGGTTGTCAGATGGCCATCGGCGTCAATTCCGCCACGGCGGCGTTGCACCTGGCCCTGGCGGCATTCCGTTTTCCGGAAGGCAAAAAAGTACTCGTGCCCTCGCTCACCTTTGCCGCCACGGCTACCGCCGTGCTGTACAACCGCCTGGTGCCCGTGTTTGTGGACAGCGACCCGGTCACGCTTTGCATGGACCTGGACGACCTGGCCCGCAAGTACGACGCCGACTGCGTGGCTGTGATGCCGGTGCACTACGCCGGCCACCCGGTAGCCATGGAGCGCCTCATGCCCTGGGCCCGCGAACGCGGCCTCAAGGTGGTGGAAGACTGCGCCCACACCGCCGGCGCCCTGTACAAAGGCACCATGCTGGGCCTTTGGGGCGACATCGGTTGCTACAGTTTTGAAGAGAAAAAACTCATGACCACGGGCGACGGCGGCATGATGGTGACCAACGACCCCGAGTTGTTCCGCGACGTGAAAGCCATGCGCTGGGTCGGGATCGACAAAGACAACTGGAAAACCGCCCAGCAGTACACCACGGCTAACCGCGACGCCATGCACTGGTTTTATGAAATTGCGGTGCTCGGCTACAAATACAACATGAACGACCTGGCCGCGTCGATCGGCATGGCCCAATTGAAAAAACTGCCGGCCATGAGCCAGCGCCGCTCCGAGGTAATCCGGATGTACCTCGACGGCCTGCAAGACCTGCCCGGCGTGGAGCCGCTGCTGCCCTTCGAGCCCGAAAACTACTGCTACCAGATGTTTGGCATCCGGGCCGAGCAGCGCGACGAACTGATGATCCACCTCAAAGGGCTGGGCATTGCCACCGGCTGCCACTACACGCCTTTGAGTATCCAGCCGCTGTTTGCACCCTGGGGCCATACCTGCCCCTTCGTGGAGGCTGAGCACAACCGTTTCGTGACGCTGCCCCTGCATGCCGATCTGACGGACGAAGAAGTCAACTATGTCATCGATGGAATAAAAGTATTTCATGCCCAAACCGTTGCCTGAACTGATCATTTGGGGCGGCACCGGCAATTTTAAAGTCTTGTGCGAACTGCTCCGCGACGAGTACCGCATTGCCGGTTATTTTGACAACAACCCGGCGATCCCGAAGGCCTACGGCGATATTCCCTGTCTGGGCAATCGCGAGGCCTTCGGGGTCTGGGTCCGGCAGTACGAACACCGCGAAAAACCGGCCTTCATCGTGAGCATCGGCCCGGGCTATGGCCCGGTGCGGCTGGAGATCCACGAGATGTTGCTGCAACACGGCCTGCAACCGATCCGGGCAGTACACCGCACGGCCTTTGTGGCCGCCAGCGCGCAGATCGGCGAAGGCAGCCAGGTGTATGCCCAGGCGGCCGTGTGTGTGGATGCTGTGTTGGGGCGGGCTTGTATTGTCAACACCGCCGCGTCGGTCGATCACGAGTGCGTTCTGGGCGACGGCGTGACGGTAGGCCCTGGCGCGCGACTGGCCGGCATGGTGACGGTGGGCAAAAACGCCGACATCTACACCGGCGCCGTGGTGCTGCCCCGGGTGCGCATCGGCGAAGGCGCCGTGGTCGGCGCCGGGGCGGTGGTCTTGAAAGATGTGCCGGATGGCGCCGTTGTGGTGGGCAATCCGGCGCGTCTGTTGAAACAAAAAAATTAATCCATTTAATCACCCAAACAAATGAAGTGCCTGTTCCTTGCGCCCTTGCGCTATCCGTTTATCAATTCGATCATCGCCGGCCTTGAGGGCTGCGGAATGGAATTGAACTGCGTGGATTACCAGGATTTCTTTTCGCCGCGCACCAACCGTTGGTACAACAACTACACGGCGCTGCCCAAGAAAATCCGGAATGTATGGGAAGAGCCCTACGTGAAAAAAGCGAACGCCGAGTACCTCCGGGTGTTCCAGGAATTTCAGCCCGACCTGGTGCTGATTTACAACAACCAACTGGTGTTGCCCGAGTTGCTGGAGGCGTTCAAAAAGAAAGCCCGGATTGCGTTTATGCTCGGCGACAACCCCTTGTACACGCCCACCAGCATTTACAACCTGCATATTTTGTTTTACGCGGATTATGTGATTAGTCCGGACTCGATGTGGCGCGACCAACTCACGCAATTGGGGGTAAAAAAAGTGGTGTTTGATTGTTTTGGGTTCAACAGCGCGGTGTACTACCCGATGGAGCCCAGCGCTGCCGAACGCGCAGCCTACCAGTCGGATTTTATCTACGTGGGTAGTGCCAGCAAAACCAACTGGGGCTACAAGCGGATGTTGTTTTTGCAGTTGTTTAAACATTTTGACCTGCGGGCCTACATCAGCGGCAGCGGCATGGAACGCTGGTACCCCCTGTTTCCGGGTATTGAGGAAAAAATCATTCCGCACGACCGCTTTGACGCGGGCTTCAACAACCTGGTGTACAACTGTAGCAAGATCGCCCCGGTAGAACAGGTACCCTCCTTGTTCAAAGGCATCCACGTACGGGTGTTCGATATTTTGGGCGCCGGCATTTTACCCTTGTGCGAATACAGCGAAGACCTGTGCGCCGTTTTCGAGGGAATGGACGTTCCAATGATAAAAAATTATCAGGAGAGCGAGGAAGTGGCGCGGTTTTGGTTAGAGAACGAATCGAAAAGATTGGCATGTGTGGCTACCATGCGCGAGCGTGTTTTACAGCGCTACACCCCCAATATGGTGATCCAACGCATGACGGATCATCTGTTTCAATAATCCACAACACATTTTCCCCCACACCGGGATTCACCATCCGCAACCGATTCAGTCTTTATCATGCTTAAGAAACTTGCAGGGTTTTTTCTTTTGCTGGGCGCCACCATTCTGGCTACCTACTACGCTCCGGCAGCGGTCAAAACTCCGTTTTATATTCTGTTGTTATTCGCCTATTTCCGGTCGAAAAATGAAGGGCTCTGGCTCGTGCTGTTCCTGACGATTTCCGACGGTTTCTGGGGCTATTTCAGTGCCTACGAGGCGGTTCTTTCTATTCTTCCGGGGCTCCCGCCCATCGAAGTCGGGCATTTGTATATTTTGCTCACCGTGGTGAAAGCCAGCCGGATACCCAGTCCGGGCAAATATTTTCACGACCCGTTTTTAAAGTTGATTGCCGTTTATATCGGTTTTTTGATCATTCAGGGGTACTTCCTGGGCTTGTCCACCGAAATGAACGTCCAGTTCCGGATGATCAAATTCATTTTTCCCCTGGCCCTGTTCTACTCCCTGCCGCGATTGTTCCAAACGGAAGACGCCTTTCGGGAGTGTTTTGTGTATGTGTTTCCACTGGCTTTCCTGGCCTTGTTTGCCCAGGTATTTACCATAACTACCGGCCAGACGCCCTCGCAGGCGTTGGGGGTGTACAAAAAATTCTGGTTCACGGTGGACGTCTCCAAGGGCAAAACCTACCGGGGTTTTTATAGCAGCGCTATGGTGTTGACGGCGTACTTAGGAGCCTTTTATTACCTGGCGCGCAAAGAGTTTTTTCACTACCTGTATTTGTTTGCGGTGGCTGGCGCGGCCTTGTTGTGTGTGATTTTATCCGCCACCCGGGGCTGGCTCATTGGGTTTTCGATGGGGCTGTTCTTTTTTGTCGTGTTCATTTTGCGGATGAAAACCAAGCGGGTCTTTGCTACGCTGTCCATTGGGGTAGTACTGGTGATGGGCTTGATGCTGATCCCGGTGGTGGAAAAACAGTTCACCAATGCGTTTCTGCGCTTTACCACCCTGGAAAAACTGGCCGGCGGCGACGTCACGGCCGGCGGCACCCTGCAGCGCCTCGACAAACGCGCCCCACCAGTCATGGACAAATGGAGCGAAACCCCGCTCACCGGCTGGGGCTTTTCGGACACGTTTTTCAAATACGCCGATTTCCACGTCGCCAACCAGAACGTCCTCTTGCACTCGGGCATTCTCGGGCTGGCGCTGATGATCCTGTTCTTTATTTACTACCACGCCATGTTGTTGTCCCGAAGCCTGGCCCTGGCCAAGGGGCACCCGTTCAAAGGGGTGCTGTTGGTCTTCGTGATATTTTTCCCGGGGTGGTTCATCATCCACTCCTCCTCCGGCCAGCACTTCAGTTTTTACCAGGACCCCTGCGGCGGGATCGTAACGGCGTTTTATTTCACCTTCGGCGCCTTTACCTATCAAAAAACATTTGCCTACAAAAAACGAAAACCAATAGCCGCCGCACCGGAAAATGAACAAACGGAAACCGCGGTCAGCGCATAAAACAGTCGGAAAAACACCCGCCGAACCTACCGTACAACATGAAACAACAAACACAAACATCGCCGCGCACACCCGTCCATTACGTGGTGTGGCGCTCGGAACCTGGTGGCGCCGAACTCTCGGTCAACCACTACATCCGGCACTTCAGCCCCCGGCGCGAGGTATATGTGTATAGCCTGCGCGCCGCCGAAAACGAACTCTACGACGCCAGCAAGATTCATTTTCAAAACGGCGCCGACAAGGACTGGGAATGCTACAAACGCTATTTCCGGTATTGCCGGGCGCACCGCGGCCATGTGTTTCACCTGATGAGCACCGGCCCGATTATTCTCCTGATTACCCTGCTGGCCGGGCTACGCCTGCCGGTGTACCACATCCACGGCACGATCTACTGGAAAAAGCCGCTGAAAAAACTCTACCTCAAAACCGCCTGGTGGCTCGCCTCCTGGTTCCGGATTCATTTTGTGGCCAATTCAAAATACAGCGCCGGCATCTTCCGGCGTGTGGTGCTGCCGGTAGAGCCGAAGGTCATTTACAACGGCTTCGACGTAGACCATTTCTGGCGCCAGCGCAGCCAGCGCCAGCACCCGAAACGCCTGGCCTACGCCGGCCGCCTGCAACCCGGCAAAAACGTGGACCTCGTGCTGCGTTTGTTTGAAGATGTGGCCGGCCAATACCCCGAACTGGAACTGCACATCGCCGGCGAAGGCGCCCTGCGCCCCGCCCTGGAGCAGCAGGCCCGCGACAGCCAATTCGGCGCACGCATTCATTTCCACGGCTGGGTCCGGGATGTGGCGGCGTTCTACGGCAGCGTCGACCTGTTTCTGTTTCTCAGTGCCTACGAATCCTTCGGCAACGTGCTCTCCGAGGCCTTGCTCACCGGCCTGCCGGTGCTCACCAGCCCGGTGCCCGTGTTTGAGGAGATTCACGGCGGCGAAAAAGCCTTTTTGTTGGGCCAGCCGGAACAGTACGCCGAACTCCGGGACAATCTGAACCAAGCCCTGCTCCAGTTCCCCAGCCTGGCCCAAAAAGCCTTCGACCTGGGCGAGCAACTGAAGCCGGTCTTTGATATTGACAACCATTTGATTGAAATCGAACGTATTTATGAGCAAATTGAGTCCACCCGTCATCTATTACCACTCCGTAGCGCCGAAGCTGTTTGACCGTTGGGTGCTGCGTTTCCTGACGCTGGAAATGAGCACGTTCGAGGATCAAATGGCCTACCTGCGCGAGCACGGTTTTCGCGCCGTTTTTTTTGAAGAATGGCTGGCCTTCCGCACTGGCGCCCAACGCGTCAGCGGCAAAGAAATCTGCATCGCGTTCGACGATGGCCTGCTCGACAACTGGGTCTACGCCTACCCCATCGCCAAAAAATACGGCCTGCGCTTCACCCTGTTTGTGTCGCCCGAATGCATCGACCCGCGCGACACCGTGCGCCCCACCCTGGAAGATGTGTGGGCAGGGCGCTGCCGCGAAAAAGACCTCACGGGCTTGGGCTACCTGAACTGGGCCGAACTCCGGCTCATGCAGGCCTCGGGTGTGGTGGACGTGCAGTCGCACACCATGTCGCACACCAAATACCCCGTGTCGTCGAACATCGATTGTTTTTACTACGGCGGCTACCGGGGCATGTACCCCATTTGGAACGCCCGGCCCGCGGACAAAGCCCGCTATTTTGAGGATGCCGGTTTTGAGCAGCGCTTGCCGCTGGGCACGCCGTTGATGGAGGAAAAATCGGCCGTCGTCGCGCGAAAACACGAGATCAACCCCGGTTTTTTTGCCGAAACGGCAGCCCTCGCCAACAAATTCGAACTCAACATTCCCGAGCACCGGCCGGCCTATGAAGCCGAAGCCCGGGCCATCCACACGCGCTACGCCCTGGCCGGCACGCTGGTGACCGGCGTCGAGTCGGAAGCCGATTTTCAGGCCCGGCTGCGCTACGAGATTGTGGATTCTAAAACTATTCTTGAAGAAAAACTGCAAAAACCGGTGCGCATTCTGTGCTGGCCCCACGGCGACAACTCGCCCGAAGCCCATGCCCTGGCCAAAGCCAGCGGCTACCTGGCCACCACCGCCGGCAAACTGACCGAACTGGCCGACGAGCCCGACCGGATACCCCGCATCGGGACCTCCTGGAGCCTGGGCCAATGGCTCAACCGCCAGAAATTTCACTACAAAATTTCGAGCCACTACCACAAACAGCCCTACTACAGCTTCTGGCTGGCCAACGAATTCAAAAATAAACTCCTGCAACGCAGCTAATCATGTTTTTCTACCTGCACTATTCCTTTTCGCGCGGCGCGGCGCTCAGCGAACAAGCCTTGCCCGAAGCCGGCGAGGCCGCCCTGAGCCAGCCCAACACGCTGTACCTGCACAGCGGGCGGCAGCGCCGGGTATCAATGGATACGCCGGGCGGGAAATTGATTTTGCTGGGCGACCCGGTCTTCGAAGCCGGCGCTTCGCCCGGCAGCCGGATCGTATCGGCCGACGGGCACGTCGACGAAGCCGTGCTGTACGACGAGATCCGGGGGCATTACTACTGGTTTTTGCTGCGCCCCGACAGCATCGACTGCGGCACGTCCTTCGGCGCCATCTTTCCGGTGTACACCCACAGCAGCCCCGAGGGCGTATGGCTCAGTTCCAGTTCGCTGTTCCTGGCCGGCCAGGTCGACACCGGCGCGCCCGACCGACGCAACCTGCTCGAACGCCTGCTGTTCAACTACCCGTTTTTCAACTCCACCTGGTGGACCGGCATCCGGCGCCTCGCTGCGCACCGGCACCTGCATGTGGACGCGCAGGGCATGGAACAACGCGGCGACTTCGAGATCAGCCGCTTTTTTGGTACCGGACAAAAAAACACCGCAGCCGACCTGCACGCGATCAACGACCTGTTTGCCCAGGAATGCCGGCTGTTTTTGCCGGATACGGCGCACTTTGGCATTTCATTTACCGGCGGATTTGACGGCCGCACGCTGCTGGCGGCCGCCCGAAATGCCGGCCGAACAGATTTCCTGAGCTATAGTTTTGGCCGGCCCGGCGCTACGGATGTGAGTTTTCCGGAAGCGCAGGCCAGAGCACTTGGCATTCCGTACGAGCCCATCCTCCTCGACCAGGACTATCTGGACCGGCACGCGCTGGACTCGGCGCGCGGTTTTATGCAACTGACGGAGTACAACGGCAATTTTGGCCGTCCGCACTATCATTTTGCCGCCCAACGGCTGTCCGAAAAAGTGGACTACCTCCTGACCGGCAATTTCGGCAGCGAAATGTTTCGCGCCCTGCACCAGCCCGGCGTGATGATGACCGAAGCCTTGATCCAGGTGTTCAGCGCGACGGATGATTCCTGGAAAGCGGTGTTGCGCGGGCAATGCCCACCGGCTTTTGCAACCGAACTGGAGGAACTGATCGTCGATCTGGAGGCTTATCTGGCTCCTATGGCCGATTGGCCGCCCAACCACAAGTTTTATCATTTTGTGTTCAACGAGATTTTCCGCAGCTATTTTGGGCCGGAACTGGTCATGCAAAGCCATTTCCTGAACAACCGGACGCCTTTCCTGTCGCTGCGTTTTTTCCGCGCCCTGAACGATACGATCTGGTCGGGGGTACATTCCAATTTGTTTGAAAAACAAAAAAACAAGCGCCTTAAAGGGCAGGTCTTTTACGCCTCGTTTTTGCGGCGCAGCGACCCCGAACTCTACCGGCAGCCGACCAACAAGGGCTACAGCCCGGCCGACGTGCTGGAACCCTGGCGCCTGCCCCTGTTGCTCGGGCGCGTGGCCTGGCACAAACTCATGCAGCAGGACGAACCGGACTCCAACGCCGTCGACGCGTTTTTCCTGGGCAACCGCGAAACGCTGCAGCGGGACATGCTGCACGACGCCGCTGCCGCGCTCGCCGAAACGGGCCTGGATGCCTGGCTCGACCCCAGTCGGCAGGAGGTCGATTTGGAAACCCGCATCAAATACTACTCCCTGGCAGCCGGCTGGACTTCGGCCAGCACGCCTGCCCCGACCTTATCTGAATCTTTTTCCCTGAAACCAAACTAAATCCAAGAGCATGAACGCAGTCTTTACCTACACCAACCCGGATGCGGCCTTTTGGGCCAGTTACAGCCGGCTTTGGCAAAACAGCCAGGGGCGCTCGCCGTTCCAGTCACCGCACATCCTGGAATATTTTGCCGGGCGGGCGCCGGGCGAACTGGCGATCGTACAAGGGCACAGCGCCGGCGAACTACGGGCTGTAGCCATTTTGCGCAAGCAAAACGGCGTCTACTCCTTTTTGAGCGACATGAAAACGGACGCCAACTTTTTCATCCTCCACCGCGCCTGCACACCCGACGATATCCAGTCCTTTTTCCAGCAGTTTTTGCACATTGTGAAAACAGAAAAATGGGCCCTTATGCTCAACAACCAACCCGCCTGGGCCAGTTACATGGAGCAGTTTGAAGCCGCCGGAAAGGCCAGCGGGTTGTACTGGCAGCACATCCGCTACTCCGTTTGCCCGATCGTGGAAGAAGCCACACCGGAAGCCTTGTTTCAGCGGATCAACGGCTCACGCGAACTCCGCTACCGGGTCAACAAATTGAAAAACCAGGAAAACGCCGAGTTTGAGGTGTTCACCGACGATACCGACCTGGACCATTGGGTCGATGAATTTTGCCAGGCCCACGTACTGCGCTGGGCCGACACGCCCACTCCTTCCTCGTACCGCGATCCGGCCCGTTGCGCCTTTTTGAAAGGCTGCCTGCGCGCCTGGAGTGCCGACGGTATCCTGCGGCGTTTTTCGGTAAAAGTGGCCCGCGGCCGGGTCGGTTTTGTGGTCGGACTGCTGGAAGAAAACTCCCTGATTCACCACTCCACTACATTTCACCCCGACTACTGGAAACACAGTCCCGGCAAAGCGCTGATCCATTTTATGGCCAGTTGGATGCAGGAACAGCAGATGCGGGTATTGGATTTTGGCGACGGCGACGAGCCCTACAAGTACACCGTGGCCAATACGGAACACCAACTCGACCGGATTTTTATTTCGAACCCGCTCAACCTCGGGTTCATCCTGAAAACCAAAGCGATACAAGTCGTGCGGGACAATCCCAAGATGTACGATTTCTACCGGGATAAAATCAAACGGTTAACCCAACGCGCAAAGGCATGAACAAACTACAATTGGCCATCCTCAAAAATGAGGTGGCAGAAGATCACCTGCTTTGGCTGGACGCCTGCCGGGAACTCCGGGACCTCGTCGACGTGGACGTGGTCGACCTCACCCGTGCAGATTGGTTGGAACAAATCCGGCGGAAGCGCTACGACGGCTTGCTGGCTTCGCCGCCGGGCTGGTCCACGCCGTTCAAGACCCTGTTCGACGAGCGCGTCAGCATCCTGCAATCGGCCACCGATATTCCGATGTATCCTTCGCTGGAGGAGATCCAGATTTACGAGAACAAAAAATACCTGTCGTACTGGCTGGCGGCCAACTACGTGCCGCACCCGAAAACCTGGGTGTTTTATTACCAGGACGAGGCCCTGGACTTTCTGAAAACGGCGGCGCTGCCCCTGGTGGGCAAAACCAGCATGGGCGGCTCGGGCAGCGGCGTGCATATCCTGAAAACCCTGGCCGAGGCGGAATCGTACGTGAGCAACACCTTTTCCGGTAAAGGCGCCGCCTTGAACGTCGGCCCCAACTGGCGCAAAAAAGGCTTTATCGGCCGGGTGTTCAAAAAACTGCTGCGCCCGCAGGATTTCAAGGCCAAATTGCAACAGTACAAGTACCTGCGCAGCGAAATCCAAAAAGATTTTGTCATCCTGCAAGAGCATGTGCCGCATACGTTCGAATGGCGCTGCGTGCGGATCGGCGATTCGTTTTTTGCGCATAAAAAACTGGTTAAAGGCGACAAAGCCAGCGGCAGCCTGCTGAAAGGCTATGAAAACCCGCCGATGCAACTCCTTGATTTTGTAAAAGAAGCCACCGACAAGCGGCACTTCCTGTCGCAATCGGTCGATATTTTCGAAACCCCCGACGGGCGCTACCTGGTCAACGAGATGCAGTGCATTTTCGGCCAATCGGACCCCTACCAG
The DNA here is from genome assembly GCA_020846655.1 of Saprospiraceae bacterium. Taxonomy (GTDB): domain Bacteria; phylum Bacteroidota; class Bacteroidia; order Chitinophagales; family Saprospiraceae; genus M3007. Next base: position 31,278 of record JADLDL010000360.1, read on the forward strand.
ATGCTGGTCGACGGGGTGCCCGGCCGCTACATTCAAGTCAATGGCCAGTGGCAATTCGAAGCCGGCGATTTCAACCGGTACGAATCCTTCCTGCTCCGGCTGGAGCATTTTATCCAAATCCTTCACGAACACCAACCAGCAATACACGCGTGAAAGTTCTATTCGTTTTCAGCGGCAACTCCAAACAATTCCCGATTTCGCCGTTCACCAAATCGCAAGCCGATTCGCTGCGCGACCGGGGCATTGAGGTCGATTATTTCCCGATTGTGGGGAAAGGCGGGCTGAACTACCTGAAAAATGTGGGTCCATTGCGCCAACATTTGAAGGCGCATCGCTACGACCTGATCCACGCGCACTATTCGCTGTGCGGCTGGGTGGCCGTGCTGGCTACGCTGGGGCGTTTGCCGGTGGTGGTATCGCTGATGGGCGACGATGCGCAGGGCACTTTTTCCGGCAACAACAAAGTGAATTTCAAAAGCCGCTACCTGATCCTGCTGACCCGCCTGCTGCAACCCTTTGTGCGGGCAATCATTTCCAAATCGGCCAACCTCATGGGCCCCGTTTGGCGGAAAAGCATTGCACACATCATCCCCAACGGCGTGCGGCTGGAGCAGTTCAAACTCTACCCGGGCGGTTGCCGGGAGGCGCTGGGACTGGAAAAACAAAAAAAATACGTGCTTTTTTTGGGAAATCCGACCGATAGCAACAAGAATATCGCCCTGGTGCAATCCGCGGCACAGTTATTGAATCGGCCCGACGTACAGGTGTTGAACCCCTACCCCGTGACCCACGATCAGGTGGTGCAATATCTGAACTCAGCGGATGTTTTCGTCCTGTGTTCCTTTGGCGAGGGTTCGCCGAATGTGGTCAAGGAAGCCATGTGCTGCAATTGCCCGATGGTGGTGACGCCGGCCGGCGACGCCGCCTGGGTGGTGGAAAATACGCCCGGCTGCTTTGTAGCCGGCTACGAGCCCGCTGATTTTGCCCAAAAACTGCAACTGGCCCTGGATTTTGCCGCCGGCAGTGGCCGGACGCGCGGACGGGAGCGGATGCTCGAACTGGGTTTGGATGCCGAGGCGGTGGCCCGCAAAATCGAGTCGGTGTACCGGCGCGCCCTGGGGCTTAGTGAAGCAATAATCGAACAAAAGCAATACAAAACCGAAGTTTTTTAACTCAAACCAAATGTGCGGAATATCCGGAATAATACACCTTGACGGTGCAGCGGTGCCTGAACAGCACTTGTCGGCCATGATAACGGCCATGAAACACCGCGGCCCCAACGACAACGGCACCTTCCGGGAGGGCGGCATGGGCCTGGGCTTTGTGCGGCTGAGCATCATCGACCTGAGCGCCGCCGGCCACCAGCCGATGTTTTCGAGCGACGAGCGCTACGTCATGATTTTCAATGGCGAGATTTACAACTACATCGAACTGCGCGAAGAACTGATGGCCAAGGGCCACACGTTTCGGACCAAAACCGACACGGAAGTTATCCTGGTGGCCTACCGCGAATGGGGCGAGCAAATGTTGCACCGGTTCAACGGCATGTGGGCCCTGGTGATCTACGACCGGCAGGAAAAAACCGTTTTCGGCGCGCGCGACCGCTATGGTGTCAAGCCGTTTTTCTATTGCCTCGACGGCTCGCGGATTCTGTTTGGCTCCGACATCCGGTCCATCACAGCCGTGTTAGGCCGCAAGCCGACGCCCGACCAGGACGCCCTGTTCAATTTTCTGGCCTTCAACCGGACCGACCAAAACGACGGCACATTTTTGCAGGAAGTTAAAAAACTGGACCACGGCCATTGTTTCAATCTCCGCATTGGAGCGGGCGTGCCGGCGGGCGCCAAGGCGCTGCAACCGCGCAAATGGTACGATATCCGCAAAGAAATCAAGGAGCCGTTTAAAAATGCGGCCGAGTACCGCGAGATGTTTGCCTCGGCTGTGGGCTTGCGCCTGCGCAGCGACGTGCCGGTGGGCGTGTGCCTGAGCGGCGGTCTTGACTCCTCGAGCATCGTGTCGGTGCTGCTCCAGGATTTTCAGAAAAAAGACCTGAATACCTTTTCGGCGGTGTATGGCAGCGGCCGCAACGGCGATGAGTCGTCGTTCATCGACCTGTACCGGGGGCAGTTGGAAAATATGTATTTCACCCAGCCCGACGAGCACAGCCTGCTGGCCGACCTCGACGACCTGGCCCTGGCGCAATACGAGCCGGTGCCCAGCACCAGCACCTACGCCCAGTACCGGGTGATGAAACTGGCCCAGCAACACGTGGTGGTGACACTCGACGGGCAGGGCGCCGACGAGGCCCTGGCGGGCTACCATTATTTTTTCGGGTTTCATTTCAAAAACCTGCTGCGCCGGGGCAAACTGGGCACCTTGGCCTCTGAAATGGGGCATTACTACGGCAAGCACCACTCGCTGTACGGCATCAAAAGCATGGCTTTTTTCCTGCTGCCGGCCTTTTTGCGCACCCGCGTGCGGGTGATGGAAAAAGGCTACCTGGACCCTGATTTTTTCCAGGCCAACAACACCGACACTAATTTGATCACCGGCGAATTGTACGGCTCCAATTCCCTGCAGGAAGCCCTGATCAACCATTTTGAATATAAACTGGAGCATTTGCTCAAGTGGGAAGACCGCAATTCGATGTGGTTTTCGCTGGAAGCCCGCGTGCCGTTTCTGGATTACCGGCTGGTGGAACGCACCTTGTCGATTCCTGACGAACTGATTATCCACAAAGGCATGACCAAGTCCATTTTGCGCGAAGCCATGAAAGGCACGCTGCCGGAACCCATCCGGATGCGCCGCGACAAAGTGGGTTTTGAGACGCCGGAAGCGGAATGGTTCCGGACGCCTATTTTTCAAAAATACATCAAAGACCTGATCTACTCGGAGCCGTTTGTTTCGCGCGGCACGATGGATGTGAAAAAAGTGCAGGGCATTTACCAAAAACACCTCAACCGCGAGGGCAACTACTCGCGCGAGATTTGGAAATGGATTCACCTGGAAAAATGGTACAACCAATTTATCGACGGCAAATGAGCACTGTACGAAACCTGATATTCAAAGCCTTGCGCTATTCGGGCCTGCCTTTTTTGTTTCGGGAAATCGGGCAGCGCCGCAAGGTATCGATCGTGATGTTTCACGACCTGGAGCCGGCGGTTGCCGAGCGTTCGTTTGGTTACCTGGCCAAACGCTACAACCTCATCAGCCTCGATACATACCTCGACGCCTGCCGCCGGGGCGACGCCAGCCAATTGCCGCCCAAAGCCCTGATTATCACGCTGGACGACGGCCACATCCGCAACTACGAGTTGTTGCCGCTGATCCGGAAACAGCTGATTCCGGTGACGATCTTTTTGTGCTCCGGCATTATCGACACCAACCGGCACTACTGGTTCAAATTCAGGCACCCGAACCTGCTCAAACCGGCGTTGAAACAAATGACCAACCGGCAAAAACTCGAATTGCTGGCCAAAGCGGGGTTTACCCCGGAGACGGAGTTTCCAGAACCGCAGGCCTTGCGCCGCGAGCAAATCCGGGAGATGCAACCCTATGTCAATTTCCAGGGGCACACGCATTTTCATCCCTGCCTACCCAAATGCTACGACGAGGAAGCGCGGGTAGAAATTGTGCAATCGAAACAGGTGCTCGAACAGGAGTTTAAGCTCCGCATCAATGCCCTGGCGTACCCCAACGGCGACTATTCTGAGCGCGATATCGAACTCCTCAAGGAAGCCGGCTACGCCTGCGGCATCACCGTAGACTACGGATTTAACACCATCCACAGCGATTTGTATCGCCTCAAACGCCTGAGTATCGACGATCCGGACAGCCTGGACGCGGTCAGTGTAAAGGCCAGCGGGGTATGGACCCTTTTGTTGAGTTGGTTGGGCAAACGCGAGCAATACCGCCAGGTGGAAGCCGTAAGCGATGCGCCGCGCAAGGCACCTGCCAAAGTGTTGCGACAATTGCCCACCCTGATCTTATTTCATGCCTTAGACATCCCTGAAACAGTATTGGCCATATTGGCCTGAGCCATTTCCCATTCACCCATCCGTAGAAAATTACCCATATGCAGATTCAACTTTATACCCAACCGGAATCCTTTGAAAATAGCCCGCATTTCGCTGGTTTTCAGGAGTATCTGGAACATGCCCCCAACGCGAATTATTTTCAGAGTATCGAATTTTTCCGCTTTATCGCCACCGTGAAAGGCTACCGGCCGTTTGTGCTGTTGGCCTTGTCTGACGATGGCCGGGTAGCCGGCTCGCTGATGGGCGTGATCCAATCGGACGGCGGCGGCCTGAAGGCCTGGTTTTCGCGGCGCCTCATTGTGTGGGGTGGCCCGGTGTTGGCGGCTGAAAGCGGGGAGGACCGGCAGGAAGTGGCAAGAAAATTGCTGAAAGCCTTGAAGAAACACGCCAAGGGGAACGCCATATTCATCGAATTCCGCAATTTCTTCGATTGCAGCGATCTGAACGCCAGTTTTGAAGCCAGCGGATTCCAGTTTCGGCCCCACCTCAATTATTTAGTCAAGACGGATGATGACGCCGCCGTGAAAGGCCGCATGAGCAGCAACCGGCGCCGCCAGATCAAAACCAGTTTGGCAGCGGGCGCTATTGTGACCGAACCCGAATCGGAGGAAGACGTAGTGGCGTTGTATGAAATTTTGAAAAAACTATACAAAGAGAAGGTGAAAAAGCCGCTGCCCGGCCCGGATCTGTTTGTCAACATGTGGAAATCGGAGCACGCCAAGGTGTTTTTGGTCAAATACGAAGGCCAGGTCGTCGGGGGCAGTATCGGTCCTGTTTTTCGCAACAAAGTCTTGTACCAATGGTACATCTGCGGCGAAAATGGCACGATTAGTGGCTTACACCCCAGTGTGCTGGCCTCTTGGGCGCCGATCGAATACGGCGTCAAAAACGGCTACGACCATTTCGATTTCATGGGCGCCGGCAAGCCGGAAGAGGACTACGGCGTGCGGGAATTCAAAGCCCGTTTCGGTGGCGAGCAGGTGTGCTACGGCCGCTATGAAATGGTGCTGAACCGCTCCTTGTACAAAGTGGGCAAACTTGGACTTAAAGTGTATCAAACCATACGATAATGAGAATCATATTTGACATCGGCCACCCTGCGCACGTGCATTTGTTCAAACACCTGGCGCGCCTGTTGATGAAAGACGGCGCCGAAGTGTTGTTTACGGCCCGCGACAAGGAATTTGAACTGGATCTTCTGAAAGCAGAGGGTTTCCCGTACATCTGTTTTGGCAAACACTACCGAAGCCTGCCCGGCAAAATCTGGGGCCTGCTGCGCTACGATATTCAAATGCTGCTGACCGGCCTGCGCTTCAAACCGGATCTGCTGGTCAGCCACGGCACCCTGTATGCGGCCCACGCAGCGCCTTTCCTCGGCGCCAAATACCTCTCCATCGAGGACACCGGCAACATGGAACAAGTGGTGCTGTACCGCCCGTTTACGGACATTATCCTGACGCCGGAAGTGCTGCCCAAAGACCTGGGCCCCAAGCAGGTACGCTACAACGGGTACCACGAAATCGCCTACCTGCACCCCGAATTTTTCACCCCCGACCCCTCGATCCGCCAATGGCTCGGCGTGGCGGAAGACGAGGAATACGCGATCATTCGCTTTATTTCCTGGGATGCCAGCCACGATGTGGGGCACAAGGGGCTCTCGCGGGAGGACAAGGTGGAATTGGTGAAAAAACTCTCCAAAAGGATGAAAGTGTTCATCACTTCTGAGCGCGGCGTGTCGGAAGAATTGAAACCCTTCTGCCTGCAAATGCCGCCGGACAAATTCCACCATGTGCTGAATTACGCTTCGCTGGTGATCAGTGAAGGCACCACGACGGCCACAGAGGCCGGTATTTTGGGCACGCCTTGTGTGTACATCAGCACGTTTGTAGACCCCAACTGCCAGGAAATGGAAGGCTTTGGCCTGGTGTTCAATACCTCCGAGTCCGGCAAGGTATTCAACATGGTGGACGAGGTACTCAACACCGACCGGCAGGTGTACCGCGACCGCGCCAAGGCATTCCTTGAAACCAAAGTCAACGTGACCCGGTACTACTACGATTTTATCGTAAACCGGTATCAAAAGAACAATGCATCAATCCAAGATCCATCATGGAAATCAAGTTATTAATCACAGGCGGCGCCGGATTTATCGGCTCCAATTTGGTAGAAAAATACCTCAATGACGAGCGCATTGCGCTGGTGCGGGTGGTAGATGACCTTTCCAACGGGTACTACGAAAACATCGAGGAGTTTGTGGGGCATCCCAAGTTTGAATTTCTCAAGGGAGATATCTGCGATTTCTCGGTGTGCCAGCAGGCCATGTTGGGCATTCACAAGGTGACCCACCAGGCTGCCCTCGGCTCGGTGCCGCGCTCCATCGAAAATCCGTCGCGGACCAATGAGGTCAACGTAGGCGGCACGGTCAACATCCTGCGTGCCGCCCGGGAAGCCGGAGTGGGCCGGGTGGTGCTGGCGTTTTCGTCGAGCACCTACGGCGACAGTGCCGAGTTGCCCAAGGTGGA
>JADLDL010000361.1 GCA_020846655.1 Saprospiraceae bacterium
CCGTGAAACTAAGGCCCGAAGGGTCTGTCACCGAACCCAATTTGTATTGGGAGTTGTAGGTTCCGGTGAACAAACTGACGTCGCCGGAAAATCCGCCGGCATTGATTTCGGAGGGTTTTACTTCGGCCGGGGCCATTTGACCATTGCCCCGGCCGCCGATGATCTGGCTGTGCAAGGCAATTTGTACCGAAACATTCAACAACAGGAGGAGGCTGAAAATACGCATGGGAGCAAACAGTTGGTCTGAAAAGTTATATTCAATGCTATAGGCAATAGAATACAGGGCATTGTGAAAACACAATGCAGATTCTATCCGGGTTATTAAACCAGTATCGGGCAAAACAAACGGATACCAGGCTTTCGCATCGACAGTTCGATAGAAAACAAATAATAAAACACATATGCTTGCTTCAGCAAGACAGATGCGCAGAATACAGAATCAGACCGGAAAAGGTTTTTTGACTGGGATTAAAGGAATTTTTGGTTCAGGTTATATTCCTCGGGGTAGGAACTATGGATGAAGATCAGAATAAAGTGCAAATATCTGAAAATCAAATTAATTTCAAATAGGGGTACTGTCATTTTCCAGGCTGATTTTTGACCTGTCTCTCAAAACTAGTTAAAAACCAAGAACTTACCTGAACGATTGGCTTGTGTTAAACTATCAGAATTCCTGATTTTATGGTGCGATTCAAAAAAAGGCAGCGGCACTTGCCCTTTGTTCGTGGTTTTCAGAATCTTTGCAACTCCACAACATAACACCCAAATGCATACAACTAGGTATTACACCACAACAATAGCTCTTTTGATCTCCCTCGCCGGCTCAGGCCCATGTGCGGCCCAGGAAATACCAACGCATCACTTGGTGGTGCTGCACGACAGCCTGTTCCTCACCAAAGCACATATCCAAAATACCCACTCCGCAATCAAGTACCGAGCCGACACACCCTATTTTTACTACTTCCAGGAAACGATCCACGAATCCTTTTCCGGATCGGCAGGCCTGTTGCTCGATGGGCCATTTGAGTCATTTTTTAAAGTGGACAACCGGCTGTATTGCCAAGGCGCATTTGCCAAAGGCCTGAAAACAGGCGCCTGGCGCTACTGGCACACCAACGGACAGCTGCAGCGGCAAGAACGCTGGACCAACGGACGGCTGCATGGCTCGTTTCGGGAGTACAACGAAGACGGGACCCTTTCCCGAAAAGGCCGCTACCAGAAAGGCACTTTGCATGGCCGTGTACAAACCTTCGCCGATGGACAGCCCAAACAGAGCGAACGGTACCAAAAGGGCAAACTTCAAATAAAAAACCAAAGCCGCCGTTTCACCCTGACCTTCAAACGAAAAAAGGGATGAAGGAGCACGGACTCAAGCGTACTGAAAACGTTGAGCAAGCCACGCACAGGCTTTTCCAACGCTTTCGTGCCGGCACCTTGCTGTACGCCTTACTGGTAGTGGTCGTCCTGGCCGCTACGTCCATGGCTCTGATTTCACTATCGGCCTCGCAACAGATGCTGTTTCAACGCGATCAACTCCACACCCGTTTGAACCAACAAGTGACCGGGGGTACAGAGGTGTTGTTGTATAACCAGGACCTCCCATTTGACAAAGCCATTTGGCAATGCAATATGTATCAAGGAGATACGCTTTTCCTGGAACGGCGATGTTGGGGGTTTTTCGATTTGCTGGTGGCCAAAGCCTGGCACCAGACCGATTGGCGACTCGAACAACAAAACCGCTTTGCTCTCGCAGGCCGTTTACCCGATTCCGTCGGTCGCGCGGCACTGTATTTGTCCGACAACTCAAAACCACTCGCCCTGGCTGGCAACACCGCCCTGCACGGTTCGGCCTATTTGCCACGGGCCGGCCTGCGGCCAGGTTATGTCAACATGACCGGTTTTACCGGCGCCAACCTGCTGGATGGCCAACAAAAATTCAGCAGCCCCGATATGCCCCGCCTGGATGAAAAGCGTTTCCTTTCCCTACAAGAAAAATTAGCAACCCTGCCCCCAAATGCCAGCGCCAGCATCCCCGACTCCTCCGAAATATCTTTTGACTCTCAAACACTGGTCATTCACCAACGGGTATTGCAACTTCAAAGCCAGACGCTTCGTGGCAACATCATGCTCGTGGCCGACAGCCTCCTTTGGGTAGGGCCAGGCGCCCAATTGGAAGATGTTATTTTAACTGCACCAGTGATTCAGATCGACAGCGGGTTTAACGGCACACTCCAGGCAATTGCCACCAGGACATTGCTTGTTGGAAAAAATGTCCGCCTGAATTACCCCTCCGTGCTTGCCTTGTGGTCGCCGGAACCCAGCACCACAACATTACGCGGTAGCCTGGGCGAAAACAGCCTCATCGAAGGCCTGATCTTTTGCCGGGGGCCACTACCCTATCGCCCGGATACCGCCCCCCGCTTTTTGTTAGCCGCCAATGCACGGCTTGTCGGACAGGCCTATGTGGATGGCTGGCTACAACTATCGGGCACCATATATGGCAACGCAAGCTGCCGGAATTTCACCCTGGAAACCAGTGCTTCGATCTACGATAATTATATTTTGGATGCCACCATCGACGCCCGGAAATTGCCGAAATCCTTTGCCGGACCCATGATCTACCCCCTGAATGACTACGGGCGCAAGGTGGTCAAATGGGTGAAATAAACCATGCAAGGCATACTCCTGAACCAACTAAATCTTGCATTATGTCCAAAAAAACTACGTTTCGAGCCTTTACGATCGTGGAATCCCTGACCGCCGTCACCATCCTGGCGATAGCCGGAGCAGCCACGTTCATGACCCTCGAATGGGTGCTCCAATCCAATCCAATGCCCCTCAAAATCCAGGCTGACTACGCGCTCCGAAAGGCCGCCTGGCAGACCAAACAGGAGAAACAGTATGTGGACGATACTTTTGAAATGGATCAATGGACTATCGAACGAAAAGTGGAAGCCCTGCCGGGAACCTCTCATTTTTTTCTGCTGCGCCTGCGTGCACTCAACCAGAACCAACAAACGATTACCACCTATGCAGAATTCATTTTCTCGCCTTAGCGCATTCACCATATTGGAAATGATGGTCGGTATGGCAATTGCCGCTTTGGTGGTTAGTATCGGATTCTATGGCCTCCAACTGGTAAACCAGCAATTCAGCCTGTTCCGCAAAAACTCAGACATTGCCCTGAGCCACAGTCATTTCGAGGCCCTGCTCTGGCATGATTTCAGCACCGCCCAGTGGGTCGAAAAGATGAGTGATTCAACGATCCTGTGTACCATGGGCGAGAGCCGGGTGGCCTACCGTTTTGTCGATTCGCTGGTGATCCGGACGCAGGAAGCACCAGAACCTGTTTTTGCCGACACGCTCCATCTGTTCGCAAGACCTACTGAAATGGTCATGGACAAAAAACCTGTCCAGAAAGGCCTCATCGAATCCAATCATTTTCTGGTCCGGCCGTATGGCGAAGCCCATACCTTCATCGTTTCTAAATTTTACAGCGCCGCCGACCGGATTGCCTACGACCAACAACATGAGCATTGACCTGAAACAATTCCAACCCGCGCGAAAACCCGATCCGCCCGCCCGACAGGAGCCCACACAACGGGCATCCTGGTTGAACCGGGATATTCAATTGTTCGGGCAAGGACTCAGCCTTCGCAAAAAAGAAGCCTTCTTTTTGGAGTTTGGTATTTTGCTGAAAGCAGGCCTAGACTTCAAAACGGCACTGGAATTGGTTGTCGAAGGAATGAGTAAAAAGGACCAGGAGAAAATTTTCGAGCCGGTCATTCGCGCCGTGGTGCAGGGCGCCGGCCTCTCCGAAGCCCTGGAAGCCAGCGGCAAATTTTCGGCCTACGACGTCTACAGCGTCCGGATTGCTGAAGAAAGCGGCATGATGGAATCGGTGCTATCGCAGTTGGCCGCGTTTTACGGACAAAGCATGCAACACCGCCGCATGGTAGTGAGCGCCTTGTCTTATCCGGCGGTGGTCATTTTTACTGCCGTTTTATCGCTGTCATTTTTGTTGAATTTTCTGGTACCGATGTTCGGCGACGTGTACAAACGGCTCCACCAGGACCTGCCCGCCATCACCCAGATGGTCGTACAAATGTCCGCCTGGTTTACTGCGTCCTTTCGCTGGATCATCCTGAGCATCGCTGCCGTATCGACCTTTTTCTTTTACCAACGGGAGAGCAGCTGGTTTCGGCGCAGCAGCGCCTGGGTTTTGTTGCGCATACCCGTCGTCGGCTCCCTCCTGCATTTGCTATACCTCAACCGCTTTTGCTCGGCTATGTCTTTTCTGAGCAGCGCGAAAGTTCCCGTCCTGGATGGCTTGGATCTTACCCAAAAAATGATCCGCTTTCATCCCCTCGAAGTGGCCCTGGAGGCCATTCGAATGGATATTTTGACAGGAAAATCGCTGCACAAAAGCATGGAACGCTTCCCCATTTTCCCCAAACGCCTGATCGCGCTGATCAAAGTAGGCGAAGAAGTGAACCGACTCGACCAAATGTTTGAGCGTTTGTCCGACCAATACAATTCGGAAGCGGAGCACCGGATCAAATCGCTGGGCAGCCTGATCGAACCCGTGTTGATCGTTTTTCTGGCGCTGGTGGTGGGTTTTGTGTTGGTCGCCATGTACCTGCCCATTTTCAAACTGGTCACCAATTTTGGCGGCTGAACCCGGTCTTATTTTGCCTTCGGCAAACAACAAAACCCCAGCCTCCCCTATTGTCCGTCTCTTTGCCGGAGTAGTATCCGTGTTGTACCCTGCCAAAAAATACGCACTGAATCCCGGTACACTGCCAGCACCTTCAAGCCCTGCACTTCTTGCCCCTCCTGCACCGTAAACCGCTGATTACCCATTGTAATTCGAGCCCTGCGCATGTTTTTTTGATCTTGTGAAAAACCCAGGTATTGCACTGAACGGGTGTCGGGCACAAAAACAGGCGCCGGCGCTGGCCTGGCTGCCGGTCGCTCGGCGGCTCGGCCGGTAGCGCCGTAGCCGGCCCTGGACACCGTCCGACCCGGAAAAAACGGATCGGGGTAATCGGCCCGCACAAACAAGGAATCGACCGCCTGGTCGGCAGTTTGGCTGGGAGGCACCGTGTACTCCAATTGGGAATCGGCTGGCACCTGGCCCGATTGCATTTGACGGAACCGATACACTACCAGTGCCCAAACCAGCACTACGGCCGCCACCAAGGCGATTTGTACCGTTTTGTTTTGCTTTTCCATCCGGCAGGGCTATTGAATGTAAAACCGGCGCAGGGCGCTTTTGGCGGAGGCATTGCCGGCCTTGTCTACCGAGAGTACTTGCCAGAAAAAATCTTCGGGCAGGCCGTCGATGACCGTGCCGTCCCAATTTGTTTCCGGAAGGTCGAGTGCTTGCTGGAGGAGCAAAATATCTTTTTGCTGGTTGTTGTACACAAAAAGCGTGTCGCGCAACACCCCCGTCGCACGGGTCCAGTACGCATCCGGCGATTGGGCCTTGAGTGTCAGGGTGTCGCCATCTACCGGAAACACGAGGGCTGGGGCTGGCGGCGGAACCCGGTCGAGGCTGAACGAGCGGGTCGTCCAGGCAGTCATAGTCAGGCTGGATTCGTTGATGGCCCGCACCCGCCAAAAATAATCGCCATCCGTCGCCAGCGTTGCCGCCGTGGAAGTGGCGCTCATCTCTTTGTCGACCAGCAAGGTGCCAAAGCCGGCAGTGCCCACCTGAAAGCGATACTTCTCCGCGCCGGCCAGGGCTTGCCAGGAAAAATCCACCGCCGTTTCGCGGGTAGCGAATTGTTGTGTCGGGGCCGTCAGCACCACCGTTTGGTCGGACAGATTGCTCGAACTGTCGTTGCGAATCAGCAAGCGGAAGGTGTTGCAGCATGCCGATGCATAGGCTGAATTTGAGGCCACCACATTCCATTCGTACACGCCAAAGGGCAGGGTAAATACAAACTGATGGGCGCTGATGGTTGTATCCAGCACTACCGCCACCACGGAGTCAAACGAAGGCCTGACAATACGCAGGTTGTACGACTCGGCATCAGCCATCGTCTCCCAAAAAAATGTATGGGTGCGCCCTGTGGTGACCAGGCTATCCGCAGGCGCCACCAATACAACTTGCTCCGCACTGATATCCGGCACAACAACATCCAGGCATTGGTTGCCCAACAAAATAGCGGACAGCCAAAAGGCGCCCTGCAAAATAGCGGTAAACAAAGGCTTAGTTCGGGTCATGTGGTACAATATGTTGAAGGATAAACGTAGCGATCAGGCGGCTGGTATGGGTGCGTTTGTCTTCCGAAACCGCGTAGGTGGCAGAAACAACCTTGCCCAATTGTTGCTCGCGTTCGATAAACCAGCCCAGTTGAACCATATCGTTGAACGAACCCTGTACCTCCAGTTGGTTGGTTACCAGATCAATATTCTGTTCGGCCTTGCGGTTTTCCGGGCTCAACCGGAGAATTTGAAGTTGGTGGGAGCGACAAAACGTATTGATCTCTTCGAACAAGATTTCCCGGTCGTAGGGCTTGGCTGTGCCGACGTGCTCCAGTTGGTTGAGCCGGGTCCGGAACGTAGATAGCAGCGATTCCGCATTTTGTGCCTGCGCCAGTTGCCGGGTATTTGCCCGGGCTGTCCGGTACATGTCCAGGGTCCGGCTGAAACTAAATTGCCAGGCAGCCAGCGAGAGCAGAGCAGCCGCTACGCCAAGTCCGATCAGGCGTTGGCGGGGCGAAAATTGGGCAAATACAGGCATGGTGCGGGGGGCGTGTTTCGTGTTTCGGGGTGCGTGTTTCGTGTTTCGGGGTGCGTGTTTCGTGTTTCGGGGGGCGTGTTTCGTGTTTCGGGGGGCGTGTTTCGTGTTTCG
>JADLDL010000362.1 GCA_020846655.1 Saprospiraceae bacterium
GAATCGTGTTCGTGGCTTTCGGAAGGTTCGGAATCGATATCGTTGCAGGGAACGGAGCCGGAATAACCGTAGCCGCACCACCGTTCACACGGTACTGAAGCGTGAACGCATCCGAGCAACCGCCCGGATTGAACGTCGGCAGGGCCGTCGTGGCCGTAGCAGAGCAATCCAGAGTACCTGTGCTGATCGTTTGGTTTGCAGCCGGCGTGACCGTGCAGGCAGCCGTAGCCAATTCTACGATCGTAGCATTCCAACCGGCCGCCGTTACAACTACGTCCGAGTCAAACTGGAAGGTCAGCGCGCCCGTGGCGTTGCCAGCCGTAGCTTGGATCGTGCCGGGGGAGTTGGTGCCTTGCCAGCCACCAGCGCGGAACGTGCTGGCCTGAGCGCTACCGCTCGAAAACTGGCCAGGAAGCACCGTATTTACGGCAGCGTTCGTGATGTTCGGTACCGAAGCCAGCGTGCCGTCATATATATATAAGGCGTCGAAGGTATTCTCCGTAGCGAATGCCGAGAAAGAAGCGCGAATTTTGTTGCCCGCGATGGTCGGGGCAAAGGTCACAACCGACAAAGTCGGGTTGGAGCTGCTGGAATAAGCCGCTGCTGCGCCGCCGTTGTCCACAAAGGTGAAAAACTGACAAGCCGCCGGGTTGGCTATCTGGAAGGTGCTGAACACCCCCGTGTTATAGGGCATGGTTACCGTCGTCTGAGCGAAGGCCCGTGCACCGCACAAGCTTCCCAGCAACACCATTGCCCAAAGTGTAAAATTTCTTTTTTTCATGAGATAAAAGTTGTGTTCAAATTTTGATAAAAGAACGAGACTTGATTACGTGCCAGACGTTTAGTGCGTCAGCAAAATTACTGCGTCATCACGCAGCAAATCGCGCATGGCTTTGTCCACCGTTACGTCCAGGTTCGAAGGGCCGTTCAAGGCAGTCTGGCTGCTGGTCAAAAAGTCAAAACCAGAGTTTACGGCCTCTTCCGTCGTCAAACCACTGTCGATCTTGCTGTAGATCGTTTTGTAGTAATAAACGTGGGCTTTGGCATTGTTCAATACCGGGCCGGCCGGCTGGTTCAGATCGGCTTTGAAACCGTCGATCGCCGTCAGCAACGCAGCCTTGGCTTCGTCCGACTGCTTCCAGTTCAAAGTCTGTGCTGTAACGCTTCCCGTTGTCAGCAACATTACTCCAAACAGGAACAGACTCATCCCGAATACCCGGAGCCCACCTTTTGCTATTGCATTTTTCATGTTAAAAAAATTGGTTATAAGTTAACAAATGAAACACAGAACTCAATAAATTATATACTTAGATCGTATCAGTTTTTGCAAGGGCATAAAAAAAATAGTGGCCGCCGGCATATAGCATCAGCGATCACTATTTGAATACGTCTGTAAAATGGCACAAAACTGAAAAAACTTTATCACGAGAGAATTACTTGTTCCAAAATCGAGAACATAATGGATTAAAAAATCTAAACTCAGCCGCTAAAGTAAAACGAATAATTCACTTTGAATAAAAAAATATTTGTCCAAAATGTATTGTTAAGCATGCTTTTCGAGACGCGTTTGCTTACTGCCCCCTCTTTTAGAGGCTCCCAAGACTAATAGGCAGCAGCAAAAATCGGGCCTAAAACAAAAATCAGGAATTGTTTTTTGTTAATTCCACCACACCGGGCGGCCGAAGTCATAGTCGAGGAACACCTCATCCAGCAATGGATCCGATCCGGTCTGATAGCCCTGTTTCAAGTCGTATCCCCAAATTTTGCCTAGATTATGCCAGTATGCGGCGGTCATACTCCCCCGGGTTTCCCGAATTACATCATAAAACGGTCGGCCAACCTCTTTTTCAATCATTTTGATCAACACCCGCCCTTCGGTGCGGGAGAGGTTTTTCATTTGGTCCTTAAAATCATCTTTTAATTCGGTGTGTTCGTGGCGAAGGTACCGGCGGCGTTGCCGCTTGTTCATATCCTGGGTTTCACCCTGGATATCTTCATACAAGTCAATCGCCTGTAACGCGTAAGGGTAGACTTTTCGGGCGGCCCGCATGTACAGGAAATACTGACGTTGTTCGGCAAAGTCCTTAAACTGGCGCTTGGCGGCAATCTTGACCAGGCGCAGGGCCATGACAAAGGTGGAGTCGCCATTTTCGATTTCCAAACGAGCCCAGGCGCGCTGCGGCGCAGAGGTGTCCGGTGTCGGCGGAATTTGTTGAGCCTGAACAACGGCCGTTGCGGTGCACAATAGAACGATAAAAAGCGAGATTTTCACGGATAAGGAAACGATTTGAAAAGCGAAACAGGTATGCCGGCGCAAGTGTTTTTCGGACGTACAAGCCCTCAAAAGTAACTGTTTTTTCAGGTGTGCCGGGGCGATGCAGAAAGCTCTACTTTTGCTGTCCTTAACCGGACTCCTCCTCCCATGTTTGCCATATTATTGGGCTTTATAACTGCGTTTACACTCACTTATCTTGCTATTCCGGCCATAATCCGGGTAGCAAAAGAGAAGAAGTTGTACGACAAACCCAATGAGCGCAGCGCACACGAAGAGCCGACCCCCTCTTTGGGCGGGGTTGCGATTTTTGCCGGCACCATCTGCGGTATCATCTTGTGGACTCCCGTCCAATCCTTCGGCATGTTACAGTACGTGTTGGCAGCGTTGGTGATCATTTTTCTGATCGGCATAAAAGACGATCTGATGCCGTTGTCGCCAACCAAAAAACTCCTGGGCCAAATCCTGGCGGCCTTGATCCTGGTGTACAAATCGCATGTTAAAATAACCAGTTTTTATGGCGTTTTTGGCTTAAACGCCCTGCCGGATCTGTTCAGTTTTGGCTTGTCGGTGCTAGTCATCGTAGGCATTGTAAACGCCTTCAACCTGATTGATGGCATTAATGGCCTTGCGGGCGGCGCCGGACTACTCGCCTGCCTGTCCTTGGGCGCCTGGTTTTTTATTTCGCAACATGTGGAATATGCTGTAGTGGCCTTTGCACTGGCCGGCGCCCTCGTCGCTTTTTTAAAATACAACCACACGCCCGCCAGGATATTTATGGGGGATACCGGCGCTATGTTTATCGGCACGGTATGCGCCGTGCTGACGATAAAATTTGTGGAACTCAACCTGGTAGTGCCGCCAGGGGCAGCCTATCATTTAAAAGCCGCGCCGGCCATTGCAATTGCCGTGGTGATTTTGCCGATCTTCGATACACTCCGGATTTTTACGCACCGGTTGGCCAACGGCCGCTCACCGTTTCACCCTGACCGAAGCCATATCCACCACCTCCTGCTCGACGCCGGATTTTCGCATATGCAGGCCACCGCAGTACTACTGAGCCTCAACCTACTGATCATTCTCAGTGTGGTCGCCCTGCATTTTTTGGGCACGGGCTGGCTGCTGCTCCTTGAATTAGGCATCGTCCTGGCTTTTTCCTACTGGCTCCGCTGGTTGGTCCGGCAATATGCCGCCCGGAAAAACCAATTGGCAAACAAGCCCCAGGAGCCGTGAACAGCGCCAAAACAAGATCCAGCCTACCCCGCCATCCGGAACAAGCCTTTGTATTTTGGCAAATTGATCAATAAAACGCCCGCCAAAATAACGCCCAGCGCCACGAGCTGCATCCAGGCAAAGGGCTCAGCAGCAAACATCCAGCCAAGCAAAACTGCTACCACCGGATTGACGTATGCATACGTACCCACCTGCACCGCCGGCCGAATCCGCAACAACCATACATACGATAGGTCCCCGACCAGCGAACCCAGCACAATCAAATAGGCCAACCCTGCCCAGGATTCAGCCCGCACCGCCCCTGGGAAAAAACCCTGCCACTCGCCTTGCTGACCGGCAAACAGCAGGCTAAATACCCCTGCTGCCAACATTTGCGTGCCAGCCCCCAGGGTCGTAGACATGGGCACTGATCTGTATTTAAGGTACAAGGACCCGCCGGCCCAGCAAATACAACCCGCCAGCAAAACGGTCATGGCAAACAAAGGGCTGGAAGATCCGGGGCTGGCCCCCTCGCCTGCCCCAAATAAATATAAAATTCCGGCGAAGCCGACCAATACGCCGCTGAGGATAAGGCCGTTTGAAAAATTAAACGACCATTGCTTGTAGTCCAACAGCACAAACCAAAAAGGCATGCTGGCGACGATAATGGCGGCCAGGCCGGAAGAAATGTATTGTTCCACCCAAACAACAGCCCCTGTGCCGCAGAATAACATCAATACTCCCGCAAACCCGTGCTGCGCAAAAGCCGAACGGGAGGCCCGTTCTCCCTGCCAAAGGCTCCAAACCAACAAAATAGCCCCGGCCACCGAAAACCGAATCCCGGAAAGCACAAAGGGTGGTATGGATTTTAAGGCGACCAGTATGGCCAGGTAAGTAGAACCCCAAATCAGGTAAATGGCGGCAAAAGCAGCCAGGACAAGGCTCCTGGGAGGAGTAGATGTGTGCGACATGACAGGAAGGGTTTATGCGGGCGCAGCCGCACGCAGAAGAGATAGCACTACCCCCATTTGACCAATATGGTACACATCGTGTTGCACCATGCCGTCCAATAGCAGGCGAAACGAGGGTCTGCCATCCGGCAAATCTCGCTCTAAAAGTTCATCCGTTTCTGCTTCCAGCAGGCGAAGCAATTCCGCCTGATTTTCTTCAAATTCGGCGAGCAAATTGGCCCATCCTTTGGTTTGCAGGGTGGCCGTGGGAGGCCAGTCGAGGACAGAGTCCGATTCGATCCGGAAGTCGCCGTTGCCCTTGAGCCGCTCCACCAACAACTGGCGCCAGGCCAGCATGTGCGCTACCAGCTGAGCAACGCTGTGTACACCCGGAGCCGGCAAGGCAAAGGCCTCGCTGGCGCTGACGGGTTCCAGTTTGTGCCGCAGTGAATCGCCATACCAGGGCTCTCCCTCGTAGGTATGGCGAAACTGCTGGCAGAAGTACGATACATTTGTTTTCATAGCCTTGTTGTTTTAGCCGTATCTTTACCAGTAAAAATAATTTAGGCGGTAAAACTACTTGGTTTATTACCAACAAAGCAAATTTTAGCGGTAAAAAAATTACATGAAACATCCGCTCGACATAATTGCGCTCGATGGCGGCTGGCTGTGCCTGGATTTTATCAACACGGTATCCGGGCGAATACCCGGCATGGGCAACGAGTACCTGAATACCTGGACCGATTTTATCCATTGGGTGCGGCGTGCCGGCGTGCTGCCCGAGCCGGAATGGATCGCCTGGAGCCTACTGCCGGCCGGCAATATTGATGAGGTGCGGACCCTCCGGGAGGCCTTGTACGCCTTGTTCGAACACCTGATCCGAACCGGCAGTATTCATCCGAAAGACCTGGACGTGTTCAATAGTTTTTTACACGAAGTATACCCACATACGCGGCTGCGCAGCACAGCCGACGGCCTGCGCCGGGGCATCGATCCCGGGCCGCACCCGGAAAAACCGCTTTGGTTTATTGCCCTGTCGGCCGAAACGCTCCTCCTGAGCGACCGGCTGCCCCGGGTGAAAGCCTGCGACAATTGCGGCTGGCTGTTTCTCGACACCAGCAAAAACGGCGCGCGCCGGTGGTGCAACATGCAAACCTGCGGCAGTCAGACCAAGGCAAAAGCCTACTACCACCGCAAAAAAAACAACTAAACCCCGCCGTTTTGATCGAAATAGGATTTTAAATCGGTGTAAAACGCCTCGAAAGCGGCGATGCCCACAGGGGTGAGCCGACACAGGGTGAGTGGATAGTTGTTTTTGTAGGTCTTCTCCACCTCCAGATAGCCTGCCTCCTGCAACTTGCTGATCTGGGCGCTCAGGTTGCCAGCGGGGGCGCCGGTTTGTTCCCGGAGGGCGCCAAACTCCGCTTCGCGCACCACAATCAGGTGCGACATGATCGCCAGGCGCAGCTGCGACAACAGCAAGGGATCCAGTTCTTTAAACATGGCGCTGACGGACTTTGGCGTTTAACAAATACCCGGGGATCAGGTACCCCAACACGGTTGCCGCAGCCTGCACCAGCAAATGCTCCTGCGGCCCCAGCGCCAGGCAGGCTCCAGCGCCGGCCCACATCGCCACCGCGCCGTATTGCAGCGGAGGAAACCGCAGCATCGTACCCGACACAAAGGTTGCAAAGCCCACCAACACGAGGATAAAAGGCACGGGCGACTGGTGTGCCGGCGCCGTGAGGGCAATGACCAGAAACAGGGAAACACCAAAGGCCAGCCATACCCGGCCGTACCAGTCCTGAATAATGTTGCGGGCGCCTGGCTCGCGTTTGTCGCGCCGCCATTCGTAGATCACTGATACGGGCATGCCCACCACTACCATGAGCAGCCAAGCCATGGAGTGTTTGGGGTGTTGCAGCACCACGTCGAGGTAATAGTCGACACCGGAGGCCAGCACCACCAGCCAGCCCCAGAGTAAAAACTGAAACCCGTTTTCACGCAGCTTGTTTTTGGCCAGGTCGATGGACTCGCGGATGACGCGCAGGCTTTCTTCGGGGTTCAGTACTTTTTCTTGTTGTTCCATTTTGCAGATTGGTTTATTTTATAAAATTTACTGCAAATGTAAAGTAGTTTATTCTATAAACTAAATATTTCTATAAAATCATACCCGCCCCCGACGAACGGCAGGGAACGCAGTGATAAACCCTAACCTGTACTCCAGAAATAGACTACTTTATTTTTCACCCCTACTCCTTCCCCAGCAATTGCACCAGCACCCCACTCTTCAGCCGGGGCGCAAAAAAGGTGCTTTTCGGGGGCAGGCTCTCCCCGGCATCGGCAATGTGCATCATGTCGTCAAAACGAACAGGGTGCAGCACAAAACCTACGCGAGCGGCCCCGGCGCGCACGGCTTTGCGCACGCCTTTCAGGCCCTTGGTGCCTTCCACGTAGTTGATCCGGGCGTTGGTGCGGACATCGCCGATGCCCAGCAACTCGTGCAGGACCAGTTCGTTGAGCAGGCTCACATCGAGCAGCACGGGCAACGCGTGGGCCTCGGGGCGGACAGCGCTCAGCACTTCCGGCTTCCAGTGAAGGCGGTACCATTGTTCCTGAAAAAACATCTTGAGTTCGAACTTCCGGCGGGGTTTGCGCGGATTCTCGATGCGTTCGAGCACAAACACGCGGGCCAGTTTTTCCAAAAAAACCGCCGGGCTGTGCCCGTTCAGGCCCTCTACCACGCGGTTGTAGTCGAGGATATCCAATTGGTCGGTGGCGAAAAAAGCGCAAAACAGGTGGTCGAAATCCAGTTGGGGGTAGCGGTGCTGATGGTGCTCGTGCAGGAGCGCCATCGTAGTGCTGCGGTGGTGCCCATCGGCGATGTACACGCCGTTGACGTGGCGGGCGAAAAGGGTCTGGAGGTGTTGGACATCAGTAGGAGCGGTAGCCTGCCACACGCGGTGCGTCTGATGGTCGTCTTTGAAATGCAGTTCCAGAAAAGGCTGATTGGCCTGCGTGAAGGCCTGAAGCCAGCCGGCAATTTCGGGCACGGAGGGGTAGGTCAGCAAAACCGGTTTGAGCATGGCTTGCCAGTTCAGCAGCAGTTCGGTGTGTTGTTTTTCGCGCGCAGAGAGTGTTTTTTCGTGTTTTTTAATTTTTTCGGACAAAAAATCGCCCACTGCATTGAGGGCCACCAGGCCGGTGTGCCGGCGATGCCCCTCTTCGATTTGATAAACATACAGGGCTTTTTCCGGCGCTTGCGCCAGCAATTGCTCGCGCTGGTAGTCCAAAAAGCGATTTTTGGCTTCGGCGCAATACGCATCGGGGAAAGGAATTCGCTGGGGTTGCGGGTACACGACCCGGAACGGTTTGATCTGCATAGGGGACGGTTAAGGCGGGGTAAATGTAGCGGCAATCCGCCCGGTTTTCCAAAAATGCTTTGGCCGGCCGGGCCTTCTCCGGCCGGCTGCCAAACAATATTTGAGCATGCCAGCGTACACGACTGGAATTTTTTCCGGCCCGCAGTCAATAAATTTCCAAATTTGGCGATTATTTTGCCAACCGCTTACCGTGCGTAGCACCACAACCACCGAACACGCGCGCTATCGAACTAATATGAAACGATATTCCGCCTTTGCCCTTTTCATCAGCGTCTTTTTGCTCACGGGCGTGCTCCAGGCCCAATCGGTAACCGAATTAAAAGCCCGGTTCAAACGCTCCAACTCCAAAACGGAGCGCATGAACCTGAGTTACCAGATTGCGGAGAAACAACTGAATTCCAGCCCGACCGAAACGACCGAGTATGCCAGCATTGCCAGCGAACTGGCCAATGAAGTGGGCGACAAGCGCCGGGAAGCCGAGGCCCTGTACCTCAGCGCTGAAGGACTCTACCGCCGCCGCAGCTACAAAGAAGCCGCCGCCCGGTACAACAACTCCTGGCAAGCCGCCCGCAACTACGGCCTCTACGACCTGGCACTCAGCTCGATGGACCGCCTCCAGGACATCGGCCTGAAACAAAACGACCTGCGCGAAGCGCTCAAATGGAGCCAGGAAACCAACAACTACCTGAAAGGCAATACCGGCCGCTCGAGCAGCAGCGGCGATGCCCTCCGGCGCCTGGAAACGAAACTGACCGCGCTGGAAACCGAAAACCGGCTCCTGAAAGAACAACTGGCCAACGCCAGCGGCCAAAGCCAAAACCTGGCCAGCACCTACGAGCAACAACTTCAGGAGGTACAATCCAAAACCCAGCAGGAACTCAGCAAACGCGAAGAAACCATCACCCAAATCTCGCAGGAAAAATCCAAGTCCGACTCGCTGGTCAAAACCAAAGCCCGGCTGCTCGAAACCCTCACCGCCGCCCAGATGGTCGATTCCATCGTCCGCTCCGAGCAAAAATTGCAGATCGAGACCCAAAAAACGGCCCTGGCGGAGGCCAAACTGGCCCAACAGCAATCCGAAGCAGCCCGCAACGTACTGCTGCTGCTGGTGGGTTTTGTGCTGATCATCGCCGTGCTGTTTTTCCTGCGCTACCGCGCCAAACGCCGGACCGCCAACGACCTGTCGATCAAAAACAAGATCATTGAGGAAGAACAGAAAAAAAGCGACACCCTGCTCCTGAATATCCTGCCGCCGGCCATCGCGCAGGAATTAAAAACCAAAAACAAGGTCGCAGCCCAGCAATACGACCAGGCCACGGTCATGTTTGTCGACTTCACCGGCTTCACCAAAATAGCCGAATTGCTCACGCCCGAAAGCCTGGTCGCTGAGTTGGACTACTGTTTCACCAACTTCGACCACATCATCACGAAATACAAACTGGAAAAAATCAAGACCGTGGGCGACGCCTACATCTGCGCCTGCGGCTTGTCGGACAAGAGAGCCCAGGTACCCGATATGATCAAAGCCGCGCTCGAAATCCAGGACTTCCTACAGTTCCTGAAAGCCCAGCACCTCAGCCAGAACATGCCCTATTTCGAAGCCCGGGTAGGCATTCATACCGGCCCCGTAGTAGCCGGCGTGGTGGGCGAGAAAAAATTTGCGTACGACATCTGGGGCGACACCGTCAACACCGCCGCCCGCATGGAAGAAACCTGCGAGCCCGGCCGCGTCAACGTCAGCGAAGACACCTACTGGCTCGCCAAATACGATTTTGAGTGGCACAGCCGCGGCAAAATCGCCGCCAAAAACAAAGGCTCCATGGACATGTACTACGTCACCGGCCTAAAAAATTACTAAATGAATGTGGTCAATTATTGAATGTGATCAATGTGGCCAATGAGACCAATGTGGTGAATTAAATAATTTTTTAAATTTCATCACATTGGCCTTATTGACCACATTGGCCACATTAAGTAATTGGCCACATTTAATTCAGGATCAACACGCCGGCGGCTTCGAAGGCTACTTCGCGTTTGGGCTGGGTAATGGCAGCAATTTCTTCTTTGGATTTGCCGCCATCTTCGGCGTAGTGGCGCAGATCGGCCACGGAGGTGACATCCACAAAAGCAAAACCATCGATCACGACGCGTTTGCCGGACAAGTCTTTCGGCATGAAGAACGCGTAGTCTTTGAAGGTCACCCGCATTTCCGGCTGGCCGGGCTGGTCGGATACCAGGGTCATCCAGCAGCCTTTTTTCTGACAAACTTCGTGTACCGTGCCGGTTACCTTGGTGGCCAACGAATCGGTGGTCGCCATTTTTGGCAACAGCGCGTCGTAGGAGATCGCATTGTCAGCGTTGATCAGGGCGCCGAAATGTTTGCCGTCGCTGGCGCCTTGTGCCAGGGCCGCATTGTTGGAGTTGGTACCGCAGGCGGCCAATACGATGGCGGTGCCGAAATACAGGCAGATTTTTTTTAACATGACGTTAGTTTTTTTTCAATTTGTTGACAATCAAAATATTACTGACTTAGTTTTCGGTGCAAATTTACAAATCTGAGTTGAAGTTAATATGTCTGGCACAATATTCGGTTGGCAATGGTGTTCTTGGAATCGCCCGGTAGCCCGGGCCGGACCGATTCCCGGAGTACCCTCCTTCAACTTTAATCAATCTTTAACAGTATTTGCACCCTTCTTTTATATCCGCTTTCGTTCAAACAATCAAACTACCGATTCCTATGAAGGGTCTCATTTTTTGCTTCGTTTTGCCGGCCATTTTATTGGCCACTCATTTCTCCCAACTCTCCGCCCAATCCCAATGCCTGGAAGGCAACTGCCGCAACGGCTATGGCGTATTCCGCTTCACCAACGGCGACAAATACGCCGGCAACTGGCTCAACAGCCAGCCGCACGGGAAAGGAAAATACTACTTCTCCTCCAAAGAGCGCTATGAAGGCGATTTCCAATATGGAAAATTCGAGGGCACCGGCACCATGTACTACCCCGATGGCGCCTACTACACCGGCGGCTGGAAAAAAAATCAAAAGAACGGCAAGGGCAAACTGGTGCGCGCCAATGGTGACATCTACCAGGATGGAACTTTTGCCAACGGCAAATTTACGGGCGCCAACAGCGCCGGCACCGTAGCCCAGTCCAGCGGCAAACCCAACACCAAGCCGAGCGGCAGCACCGCCAGCAAACCCGACGTGGCGGCCCTGCGCAATTGCAATTCCACCTACTGCCGCAGCGGCAAGGGCTACTACAACTACCAGGACGGGTCGATGTGGGTCGGCGAATTCAAGGAAGGCGTGCCCGCCGGCCAGGGCATTTGCTACTACGCCAGCGGCGACCGCTACGAAGGCGACTGGCTCAAAGGCGCTCCCAACGGCGAAGGCGTGTTGTATTCCACCAACGGCCGGGTGACCGGCGCTGTGTGGGTCAATGGCTCGCCGGTACGCGAACTTGACTCCGACGAAAACCTCCCGAACGACCCCGTGCGCGTGGTGGCCAGCAAAAACGTCAAAATCTACGCCGTCATCGTTGGCGTAAGCACCTACACCTCCATGCCTTCGCTCAAATTCACGGACGACGACGCCTACCGCTTCTATTCGTTCCTGAAAAGCCCCGAAGGCGGCGCCCTGCCCGACGAGCAAATTGCCGTGATGGTAGATGCCGACGCCAGCCGCGAAAATATCCTGCGCACCATGCGGCGCTTTTTCCTGAAAGCCGATGCCAACGACGTCGTGCTGTTCTACTTCAGTGGTCACGGCCTCGAAGGCTGCTTTCTGCCCGTCGATTTCGATGGCTTCAACAACAAACTGCGCCACGACGAGATCAAACAGATCCTGATGCAGAGCAAAGCCAAGCACAAACTGTGCATCGCCGACGCCTGCCACAGCGGCACCTTGAACTACGGCCTGGCGGCTAAGGGCCCCGCGCCCGTGTCGGTAGAAAAATACTATCAGGCCTTCGAAAATTCGGACGGCGGCGTAGCCCTGCTCATGTCGTCGAAAGCCGAAGAACTCTCCCTCGAAGACCACGGCCTGCGCCAGGGCGTGTTTACCTACTACCTGCTGCGCGGCCTCAAAGGCGCCGCCAATGCCAACAGCGACCAGATCGTTACGATCCGTGAACTGTACAACTACGTGTACGGCAAGGTGCGCGAATACACCGCCAATGTGCAGACGCCCGTCCTGACCGGCGCCTACGACGACGATATGCCGGTGGCCTTCCAGCGGTATTAAGCCCTCGCCGGCCGGCCCACTTTTCCGGCACAGGACTTTGGGTAAAACGGTGCCACAATACGTCTCCGACGACTGGTTGTGGCACCGTTTTTTATAGGTTTAATCCCTCGCAGCCTCCACCTTTTGCCGGTTCCGGAAAATCTGCTAAATGCAGTTGCCCGAAAACGGCAGAGCTTGTAAATTGCTCCTGTTCTGCCAAAAAAGTACAACCAGCATGCCGTACCTGCCCGCGTATCGCCTGAAACTGTACCGCAACTTCAAAGCCCTGGCGCCCGCAGACCACCACGGTATCGTGCGTTTCTATGAGCAACATGA
>JADLDL010000363.1 GCA_020846655.1 Saprospiraceae bacterium
CGACCAATTGGGGCGGCACGGTATGCTCGACTTACATATCCAAACCATCGGAGATCTGCACATTGACGAACACCACAGCATCGAAGATACGGCCCTTGCCCTGGGGGAGGCCTTTGCGCTGGCCTTGCACGACAAGCGCGGCCTCGAACGCTATGGGCAGGCTACCGAAACAGGGCCACCACCTGAGCCGGAAGCGCCAGCAGCGCAAACCATTCCGATGGACGAGGCGCTGGCCAGCGTGGCGCTCGATTTTGTCGGGCGGGCCTGGCTGGTCTGGCAGGCGGAGTTCGGGCGGGAAAAGATCGGTGATATGCCGACGGAGATGTTTTTTCATTTTTTTAAATCCTTCAGTGATGCGGCGCGGTGCAACCTGCACATCCGGGTAGAGGGGCAAAATGAGCACCACAAAATTGAGGCAATTTTTAAGGCTTTTGCCCGGGCGGTCCGGCAGGCAGTGCGGCGGGATCCGCTACAGGATCAGTTGCCTTCAACCAAAGGTTTTTTATAGTTTTTTGATATAAAAAAATAGTTTTTTGAATAAACACACTTTGTGATGGTAGCCATTTTTAAATACAATGCGGGCAACGTTCGTTCGGTGCAATTTGCCCTGGAGCGGCTGGGCGTGTCTTCGGTGTGTACCGATGATCCGGCGGCGCTCAGGGCTGCCGACAAAGTCATTTTTCCGGGCGTCGGCGAGGCTTCGTCGGCCATGCAGTATTTGCGGCAGCGTGGCCTGGATGTGTTGCTCGGGCAACTGGAACAACCGGTGCTGGGTATTTGCCTGGGCTTGCAGTTGTTTTGCCGGCATTCCGAAGAAGGCGATACCACTTGTCTGGGTTTGTTTGATACGGATGTCCGGCGTTTTCCGGCTTTTGCCGATACCCGTCTGAAGGTGCCGCATATGGGTTGGAACACCTTGCACAAGATGCAAGGGCCTTTGTTTGAGGGAGTTAAAGAGGGGAGTGCTGCCTATTTTGTGCACAGTTTTTATGCGGAGCCTTGCGTTGGTACGACGGCTTTTACACACTATGGCCAGCATTTTAGTGCAGCAATCCAACACAACCACTATTTTGCGCTGCAATTTCACCCTGAGAAGTCTGGCCCGGTTGGGCAGCGGATTTTAGAAAATTTTTTGAACCTGTGACCTATGCACATTATTCCATCTTTCGATTTGATTGACGGCCGATTGGTCCGCCTCCGGCAAGGCGATTTTGAACAAAAAACGGAGTACCCCGCCGATCCTCTGGAACTGGCCCGCGAGCTGGAAGCCGCTGGTATCCGTCGCCTGCATATGGTGGACCTGGATGGCGCGCGCGAAGGCCGGCCGGTCAACCTGCGCGTGCTGGAGCAAATTGCCGCACATACACGGCTCGAAATTGACTACGGCGGCGGCTTGCGGTCTATCCCCGCGTTGCGGCAGGTATGGGATGCCGGGGCGGCCATGTTTTCGGTGGGTAGCGTGGCAGTGTTGGCCCCCGACGAATTCAGGGCCTGGGTGGAGCGTTTCGGCGCTGACCGCTTCCTGATCGGCGCCGATGTGCGCAACCGGCAAGTGGCCGTACACGGCTGGACAGAACAGACGACCCTCGATATTTTTGAGTTCATTGCCCGCCTGGCAGCGCTGGGAATCACCCAGATTTCAGTGACGGATATTGCCCGCGACGGCGAACTGGCCGGCCCGGCCATTGAACTATACCTCGATATCCTGGCTCAGTTTCCGGATATCCAACTGGTAGCCAGCGGTGGTATCAGCAATGTGCCCGATCTGGAAGAATTGCAGGCAATGGGTTGCGCCGGCGCTATTGTTGGGAAAGCGTTTTTTGAAGGGAAAATTCCAATACAGTATTTTAAGGTGTATTCGAAAACGTGATAAAAGAAATAGATTTTTACTATATTTTTTTAATGCAAATATTGTTATCTGTTTGAACCTATGTTTTGAATACAGCGATTTTGATTTTGTATCAAATTTATAGGCTAAATATTTTTTATAAAATTTTAATAGAATAGTCTATTAAAACTATTTGCTTTGATTTTGTATTGGTATAAATACAATTGCCCTGCACATTTATGTCTCTCGCCAAACGCATTATCCCCTGTCTGGATATAAAAGACGGCCAAACCGTGAAAGGCATCCGGTTTGAACAATTGCGGCATGCCGGCGATCCGGTAGTGCTCGCGGAGGCGTATGCCCGGCAAGGAGCGGATGAGTTGGTGTTGCTGGACATTACTGCCACCCAGGAAGGGCGTGGAGCTTTTGTGGGACTGGTCCAACGCGTTGCGGCGGTTCTGGATATTCCGTTTACTGTTGGCGGCGGCATCCGGTCTGTGCAACAAGTAGAGTGCCTGCTGCAAGCGGGCGCCGACAAGGTCAGCATCAATTCAGCGGCGGTGCGCCAGCCCGACATGATCAATGCGTTGGCTGCGGCATTTGGCAGTCAGTGTGTGGTGCTGGCCATTGATGCGTGTCCGCATGACGATAGCGCCTGGTATGTGTACCTGAACGGCGGCCGTATGGCTACCGGGCGCCGGGTGGAGGAGTGGGCAGCGGAAGCGGTTGACCGGGGCGCCGGTGAAATCCTGCTCACGTCTATGGCGCACGACGGGACCAAGGCTGGTTTTGCCTTGGAACTTACGGCCCGGATTGCCCAAGCGGTACCAGTGCCGGTGATTGCCTCCGGAGGGGGCGGCTCGATGGCACATTTTGCAGCCGTTTTTGCCGAAGGCCATGCCGACGCTGCCCTGGCGGCCAGTGTTTTTCATTTTGGCGAAATCAAAATTCCTGCTCTCAAACACTACCTGCTTGATCATGGCATTTGCATCCGAAGCGACTACCTTTCCTGAATCGGCGGACACCGGGATGCCCGATTTTGAAAAATTACCCGGGGGACTGGTGCCGGCAGTGGTACAAGATGCTGCGACGGGTACAGTACTGATGCTGGGCTACATGAATGCCGAAGCCCTGGCACAGACCCGGTTGTCGGGGCTGGTTACCTTCTTTAGCCGGTCAAAGCAGCGTTTGTGGACCAAAGGTGAGTCTTCGGGGCATGTACTTCAGGTGCAGAGCATTCGGCTGGACTGCGACCGGGATGCCTTGTTGATCAAAGCGGAGCCGAAAGGCCCGGTTTGTCACACAGGCGCTGATACTTGCTGGGGGGAGGAGAACAAGTTGGCCGGATTTTTGAACGAACTGGAACAGATCATTGAACAGCGCCGCCGGGCGAATCCGGCCACTTCGTATACCGCCGGCTTGCTGGCCGGGCCGGTTTCCAGCATTGCCCAGAAAGTAGGGGAAGAAGCAGTGGAAACCGTGATAGAAGCGATGGGAAACGACCGCGAGCGCTTGTTGAATGAATCGGCCGATTTGTTGTACCACTTGCTGGTATTGCTGGCAGCCAAGGATATCCGGTTGTCGGCAGTAGAGCAGGTGTTGCGCGAGCGGCACCAGCCAGCGTCCTGAGTACCGATTCCGCTTTTTGACCAAACTGTAACACAATCTTCGCCAATGAGAATCAGGACTGTCCTTGTCTTCCTGTGCCTGGCCACGTTTTCGACGGCCGGCACTGCACAAATTCGCAACTACCAATTGGGCTTTACCGCCGGGGTGAATTATTCTTCCCTGCAATCGGACTTGTTCACGACTTCTTCCGGGCGTTTGGCGCCGGTGATCGGGTGCTCGTTTGCGGTGGGCTTGGGCGACTACCTGGAGCTCAACCAGGAAATCATTTTGGGGTTTAAAGGCGCGCAAGCACGGGCGGTGTATTTTCGTCCGGAAGAACGCCCTGACGAACAAACCTATGCTTACCACTACAATACGTTTGAAACAGGCTTGTTTGCCGGTTTCCAGCCGACCAAAGATTTTCCGCTGCGTTTGCAAGCCGGTGGTTTTTTTGGCGCCAACTTCAACACCCTCAACCGTTCGCAGCGCGAACTGATGGTTGCGGACTACGACAACATCAACCATGCCATCCGGGCGGTTGACCTCAACGATGCTTTTGGGGGTGTTGACTTTGGTCCCGCCATTGGCATTTCAGCTGGGGAGGGGCGTTTTCGGGCCAATGCCCGGGTCTACCTGGGGGCCCGCAATTTGTACAAACAAATTGATTTTGTGGCTGCCGGTCCGCGTATCCGGACCAATTCGTTGCGCCTGACGCTTACCTATTACCTGCAATGAATTGCCCTTCGGGAGATTAAAAATCTCGCAGAGCAGTTGAAAAAGAAGGAATCCGTTCTACCTTTGGGCGGTAGTACAAAAACCGCTAATGATCAAATTAGGATGTGTCAGCACGCATCCGGAAGACTTGGAATTTTTTTCCTCCGTGGAAGTTGCAGAGTTGCTCCGGCAGAGAAATCTGGCATTAGATTTTGTGCCGGCGGCCTTTGAAGAGGTCTCCGTAGATGTGTGGCTGATACCCACAAGCCTGTTGAACAAACTATCTTCCGCTCCTGGTACGGGCTCGCGGCTGTTTATTCTTTTGTCTTCCGAAGCGGAAGACGCCTTGCCGGCTTGGCAAATGAGCGCTTCATTTTTTTTGCTTCGGCCGTTCTCTCTGACGTCCTTTCAAGAGGCCTTGAAACGGGTAGAGCAATGTTTCTACTGGGAAAAACAAATCCTTCCTCCCAAGTTTCAGGAGCACACCCTGGAACTTCACCTGACCAAGGGGCGTCGCGTGGTTGTACGGGCAAAAGATATTTTGTTTTTGGAAGCCCGGGGGGAGGTGACGTTGGTGCACCTGAGTTTGCCCAAGCAGGAGAAAATCACCACTACCCGCAACCTGGGTTTTTGGGAACAGCAGTTGCCCAACAGCTCATTTATCCGGGTTCACAAGAAATATTTAGTAAATTTAACACACGTATCTTCTCTTTTTTCTGAAAGCATTTTGGTGGGGGAGCACGCGCTTCCGGTGGCCAAACGGCGGCGGAAAGAAGTGGAGATGTACGTGTATACCGGGCAGTTGCTGGGTGGTACGCCGGGCAAAAGCAATGGAATGGAACCAGCTTGACCGTTTATCGAAAAAAACTGACGATTGTTGCTTTGCTGGGAGCTGAATCAGAAATATTCTGCTACCTTCGCAAGGTGAAAGGCGATGGAATATCTCCTTCCGGTTTCCGATTTATTTAGGCACCATTTTTGTGGTATAACATTTTTTTGACAAGAGATGGTCTGACAACGTTTCCCAAGACTGATTCATCTTTTCGGTTTTTAATCCTTTCGACGAAGAACTATTTTGATTCATCTGTAATATTTTAACAAAATTTTCAATCTCATGAAAAAAGTCTACAAGGCTTCATTGCCCGGAGGTATCCGTGCGTTGAGCAATGTGGTCAACTCTTTTTCAGACAGAACAATGTCCTTGCTTCCTCGCATGTTGACGTTGCTCTGTTTGTCTATTGTTGGCCATGGAGTTGCTTACGCGCAGCCGTGTAGTGGGGTAAGCTGTTCCATCGGCTATGCCCCTGTACCGGTAGTACCCCCGGCACCGCCTCTCCCCGCGGGTGAAATTATCCTCTGTTTGAACGCAAACGGTTTGGCTGAGATCACGCCTTCTCTCATGGGACCTTACACTACCACTTCAAACGGTGTTTGTTGTACGGTGGTAAAGGTCTGGGAGGACGCTGCAGCGACTAACCCGCTGACGGCAGCCGATCTCAATTACGAAGTGGACTGCGGCGATGTGGGCAGTACCTTTAGTGTTTGGGTGACGCGTGAAGTCAACTTGCCTCCTCCCGGAGGCCCTGGCCGCAGTGCGGCATTGCCCTTCACGATTCTTGTTGCAGATTGCACACCGCCGAGCATTACCTGCCCGGCGCCAGAAACCCTGACTTGTGCTGCTGAATTGTTGCCGGCACCGCCGACTCCGATGACCCTGGCTCAGTACCAGGCCTTGGGTGGCGTCGCCAGCGACAACTGTGCTGTTACCGAAGTGAGCTACACCGATAATGTAAGTAGCTTCCTTTGCCTGAACAAATTTGTGGTAACCCGTACGTTTACTGCTGTTGACCCCAGTGGTAATACCAGTTCCTGTACGCAAGTGATTACGGTGTCCGACAACGTGGCGCCTACCTTTACTGTAGATCCGAGCAACCTTACCTTGGATTGCCCGGATATCACTTCCCCGCTGTATGGCTTGGAAGTGTTGGCTATCCAACTTCAAATTCAAAACTGGTTGAACAATGCCGGCGGTGCAGCTGTCTCTGACAACTGCGGCGGCGTTTTCATTCCGGGTAATAACCTGGTGGCTTGTTTGATCTTCGACCCAATTGCGGGTTGCCTGAGCTCTACGCCTGTATTTGGCAGCACCGTTTGGGACCAGTTCCCGGATGAGTGTTCGCCTGGCCCGCGTGAAGTGCAGGTCGCCTTCTTTGCCAAAGACGAATGTGGCAACCAAGCTTACCGGGTTGCGAAAGTGATCCTGCGGGATGATGAAGACCCGAGTTTTGCGCCTTTTGTTTTTGCTATTCCGAACTTGCCCTCGCTTTTTGGTTTTTACACCTGCGCCGACCTGGTGCCTGGCCCCAACCCGGATGGTATCCGTCCGTATGTCGATGACAACTGCTCGCCCCAAGAAGATCTGGTGATCGCTTGGGTAGAAGATGTTCCGATGACGGTGGACGGTTGCAATACCGGCCTCAACGTGGATGTCATTGCCCGCCGCTATCGCGTAACCGACTGCGCCGGCAATTCCCGTATTTTCACACAAAATATTCGTGTTCGCGACAACGTCGATCCCAACTGGACCAACGATCCGAACAACCTCGAACTGGAGTGTGATGCCAACCTGAGCACTGAAATCGCTGCATGGCTGGCTTCGAACGGTGGCGACGGCGTCGTGACCGACAACTGCAATGGTGTGACGGTAACCCACCCAACCGTTGCGGCTATTATTGCTGCTATCCCGGCCTGGTGCCCGGGCAACACGCCCTACCGCTTCACGAACGTAACCTTTACGGCTACCGACGGCTGCGGCAACACCAGCACCCGTACTGCCCGTGTGCGTCTGCGCGATTTCGATCCGCCGACCGGCACGGCTCCGGCCAATATTACGGTAGACTGTAACGTGCCGCTTCCCGATATAACTGCCATTACGGACGAAGCGGATGACTGCTCGTTGAGTAATGTAACGGTTGCACATGTAGGCACGACCACTATCTTTAACGGCAACGGCTGCCCGGGCGACGAAACCATTCTTCTCCGCACCTACAGCCTGACCGACTGCGCCGGGAATTCGCGCGCGGTAACGCAGATGATCACGATCAGCGACCGTACGGCTCCGGTTTGGGCCGGCACGCCGAATGATCTGAACCTGAACTGCACGCAATCGAATGCGGTCAAAAATGCTGCCATCGACCTCTGGCTTGCCACCCGCGGTGGAACCTCCGCTGCGGATGCATGCAGCGCCGTAACCTACACCACCAATCCGATGAACCGGGATAACATCCTGGATGCTTTGGGCGCGTGCGCTCCGCTTGCTGGTACGGTTGTGGTAACCTTTATTGCTTCAGATGCCTGCGGCAATACGGCTATCAAAACTGCTCGTTTGACGATCACCGACAATACGAACCCGACGGCCAGCAACCCGGCCCCGTCCAACGTTAACTGCCTGAGTGAAGTGCCGGATCCGAACCCGAATGTGGTTACGGACGAAGCCGACAGCTGCTCGCCGGCTGGTACGGTTGAAGTAATGTATATGCCTGGCGCCACCACCAATAACGGCGGCACTGGCTGCCCGGGCAACCCGCTGGTTATCTCCCGTCGGTACCGCGTGACAGACTGCTCCGGCAACTCGATCACCGTTACCCACACGATCACCGTACTGGATAACGTAGAGCCCAATGCAGATTGCAAAGGCGTTACGGCTTACTTGAACGCCGACGGTCAAGTGACGATCAATGCTTCGCAATTCAACGACGGAAGCGCCGACAACTGTGGCGGCACCCTTTCGTATGAATTTGCCCGCGACATTGCTCTGGACGAAATCGAAGCTGTTTTTGGCCCATACACGGAAACCAAAACGTTTGATTGCGACGACATCCGCCCGAACATTGAAAACTGCGCGGCTAACACGAACAACACGGAACTCATCGCCATTCGCTTGCGCGTGATGGATGCTTGCGGCAACACTTCGGGTTTCTGCACGACGGCGCTTACGCTGATCGACAACACCGTTCCGACGATCGATTGCCCGGATGACATGACGTTTATGATGAGCGACCGCCCGGAATACGACTGCTCGGTAAATGCTACCTGGCCGCACCCGGATGTTGACGACAACTGCGACATCTACTGCTACGAAATGGAAGTGCAGAAAGAGATCAACGGTGTTTTCGTGACGATCAATCCGGAAACCGGTGCTCCGACGCCATTCCACCGCGTAAACGTATTGGGTGTTGCTGAGGCCTCCTACCTCTTTGAAAAAGGCCCGTACTGCAACGCCGGTCAAATTGACGACCAATACAAAATTATCTACTACGTTCGCGACGAACACGGCAACAATGCTGCTGCTTGCGACTTCATCATCACGGTAAAGGATGACGAAGCACCAGTCTTCACCTACTGCCCGTCTGATCCGATCAACGCACAAACGGTAACAGGTGACTGCTACCAGATGAAGTGTTGGGCTCCGCCGACGTTCTATGACAACTGCCAATTCCCGTACTCGGGCGAAGGCAGCGGCTACTGCCCGATTCCGACGCTGACGGTTACGACGAGCAACCCGACTGTTATGGTCGACACGATCGGCGATGACCACTGCGCGCTGTTCCCGGTTGGTACCACCTATGTATACTATACGGTAGAAGACATCTGTGGCAACAAAGCCACCTGCACCGTAACTGTAAACATCACCGACCCGGAAGCACCGGTTGCTATGTGCGCCGGTCCGTTCACGGTAAATATGGAACCCGATGGCGTAATGCAACTTTCGGTTGCTGATATCGACGCTCCGGGTACCAGCGATAACTGCGGCATCTGTGCCAAAGAAATCAAACGCGCTACTTCGGCTTATGGCCCGACCGTTACGCTGACTTGTGCTGATGTAGGCACAACGGTAGCTGTTACGATGCGCGTGAAAGACTGCTCTGCTCCGATTGCCAATGAGGCTACTTGTGTAGCCATGGTAACGGTACAGGACATGCAACTCCCAGGCAACGCATACTGCCCGGCTGACATCGAAAAAGGTACCGACGCCGGTATCTGCGGTGCTGTTGTGACGTACAACCCGCCGACCTTCAACGACGGTTGCGGTAGCGCCCACTTGGGTACCCTGATCGGTGGCTTGGCCTCTGGCTCGGTATTCCCGATCGGCAACACGACGGTTTCGTATTCCTACACGTCGCTTAGCGGCTACACGGTATACTGCAATTTTGTAGTAACGGTGGTAGATGACGAAAACCCGACGATTGTATGCCCGGCTAACGTCACCAACCTGACGTGCCTGGAAGTTCTTCCCGCTCCGCTGAGCGCTGGCGCCTTCACGGGCGGTACGCTGACGGACAACTGCGGTGTAACGGCACTCGAATCGAGCGATTATGACAATGGCTTGTCGCACTGCCCATACGACGGCATCCGTACGATCATTCGTACCTATGTTGCCTTCGATGCCGCTGGTAACTCCTCCACCTGCTCGCAGACATTCCAATATGTAGAAGACACGGAACCGCCGGTATTGTCGGTGAAACCGTTGCGCC
>JADLDL010000364.1 GCA_020846655.1 Saprospiraceae bacterium
CCGGCGGCGGTGGCTCGGGGGTGTAGTGGGTTTCGACCGGCGGCGGCTCGGGGGTGTAGTGGGTTTCGACCGGCGGGGGCTCGGGGGTGTAGTGGGTTTCGACCGGCGGCGGCTCAGGGGTGTAGCGGGTTTCGACCGGCGGCGGCTCGGGGGTGTAGTGGGTGTCCAACATGGACGCCGGCGGTGGCGGCTCGGTGGCTGCGGCGGCAGAATGGGTGTCTTCCGACAGGGTTCGCTGAATGAGCGGCAGGTCCACCTGGTATTGTTTCGCCCAATAGAGGGTCAGGAAATTGGATTCAATGCGGTCGTTGATGTTCTCGATTTGTTCAGCGGTCAGCAGGCGCCGGGGTTCGTTGCTGGTAGCAGCCAGGTCTTTGCTCAATTCCCGGAGGAAGACGATCAGTTCGCGCTCTTCGTTCATCCATTTGCGGAGCAGGGGCCAGGTAATGACCAGTTGTTTGCCGTTGAGCGAGAGGGTGGTCGTTTCTGTGGGGTCGGGGTGGTTGGCGTGCAAAATGCCCTGCTCCAGGAAGGGTCGTGCCACAGCGAGGATATCGCGCAGCGGGAGATCGCTAAACTGCATGAGGGTTTGGATCGTTTTGGCGCTGGTGTCTTCTCCGCGCACAAAATGATCGAACACCAGCACTTTGAACAGGCGTTCGCACACGCTCGACTGGTACCGGGTGCCCAGTGTTTCGTAGATTTTTTGTGCTAAAATCCCGTCGTTGGCGCTGGACGGGGCTTCTTTGACCGGTGGCGGTGGCGGCGGCGGTGTTTCGGTTTTGGTTTGAATCACCACGGGGCGGGACGGGGCGGCTTGTTCGCCGACTTTGATTTTCTGGCTATCGTCGCCTTTCCAGCCACTCCGCATTTTCGAAACGTAGTTTTTGATAACTTCTACCTGGCCGGGCGCGAAATAGGCCTCGTCGAGGGCTTCTTTTACCAGTTTGGGGTCGGGTTGGATGCCCACTTTGTTGGATAGTTCATGAAACATGTCCTCCAGTTCCCTTTGGGTGAGGACCTGGTGCAGCATAAAACTGCCGTCAAAAAAATCGGAAGGGAAACTGAGTAGTTTTTTTTCTTCCCAGCTCTCGAGTATGGGTTGTGCCTTTTTGGAAAAAGCGAAGAGGAGGTATACCGAAACGGATTGGTTGAGAATGGTCTGGAAAAGGGTTTGAAAAAAGCGAACATACTCGCGTTGTGTGGCTTCGAGGATGTTGGCTTCGGGTAGTTTTTTTACGACGATCAGCAGGTTGAATTGCTTGGCGTAGTCCGACTGTTTGTACACCTGGATGATTCCGTCCTGCCGTTCCTGGAACAAACTATAGAGTTGTTGGTAAAAATCGGGGCGCACGTGTTTTTCAAAAAAAATACCGCGTTGGGCCAGCCCTTCGGCGAGGTCCATGAGCGGGTCGTTGCCAGGCTGGAGGGAGGCCATGCACCAGCTGTAGCCGGCTTTGCCGTTGAAGCCGTTGGCTTGCAGGTCGTTGAGAAATTTGTCGAGGAATTGCGTGGCGGTTTCGCCGTCTTCTGCGATCAGGGTCACACAATGGCGCTTTCTCAGTCGGTTGCGCAGGACGTTGAAGTCGTCGGTGATATTGTTTTGAGAAAGCATTGCATTTGGATTTTCCGGAGTTGCCAGCGCGGGGTGGGCTCGGGCAGCCGGTCGTTTATAGGTGATGCGAAACTAATTCTTCCCAGCCAATAATCAAAGGAGCATTTTCAAAAATACTCGCTTGGGCGCAGTCTGTTTTTTTACCAATCTCCGGTTTCGGTGGAGGCGAGGCGGGCGGGCCGGCCTTTTACATAACTATCTGTTTTGGCATCGCGCCGGGCGTATATTTCGAGTCCTTCTTTTACAAAATTTTCGAGCAGGGTTTCTTCGGCCAGGCTTTCGGTAGATTTGTTGACCCAAAGAATGGCTTTGATTTGGTCGAGGGCGGCGTTGGCAGTGGGGTCGTTGAGGGCACGCACCTGATCTTCACTGAATTGCGTCGCTTTTTTCTTCACTTTGGTGGTGGTTTCGTGGAGGGTCCAGGAGGCAATCAGCGTATCCATAGCCGTTTGGACCTGGCTGCTGTAGTCACCGCCCCTGAATGCACGCCAAACCGCCATACTCGCATAGGCGGGGCGGTTGGTGTAGAGGTTGTAGATATAAGTTTTGGCGCGCATCGAACTGACGGTGTCCCGGATGGCGGCCGCGGTGCCGGGTTTTTTAAAGGTAATTTTGTGGGTGTTGGTTTTAGAACTTTTCAGGGTAAAGGCCCCGCCGCTGCTGGAGTCGAGCGTGGCGCCGAGTTTGTCGGAAAAAACACTGCCCAGGGGGCCGGGCGCAACGGTGATGTCCAGCAAATGGTCAATTTGTTCGCCGGAGCGCAGGATCTGGTAGGCTTTCAGGCTGGTATTGCTGCCCATGGTGCCGTGCAGGCTGTCTTCCAATTCCTGGCCGGTGGGGGTTTTGCTGTTCAATTGTACCAAGCCATTTTTGACGCTCAAGCCTTTGTCGCTCAGGGCTTTCCAGGCGTCTTTATACACTTTGTCGAGGCCGGTGTTGGTTTTGGCGGCGGCGCTGCGGTCGTGCAAGTCGACCAAAAATTTGTTCAGCGAGGAGTCTTTGGTCACCGCTGCGTTTTTGGTGGTTGCCCATTGGAAAATGCCGAGGCTGGCGGCTTTGTCATTGGCCGGCGAAACCGCGCCGAAACTGCCTTCCACGGTCATGATGGCGGCAATCGCCTTCAGGGTTTGGGCATCTACGGCGCCGGCGCCCAGGCCGGAATCGGTCAGTACTTTTTAGAG
>JADLDL010000365.1 GCA_020846655.1 Saprospiraceae bacterium
CCATGCCAGGGGTGAAAAAAGTGTTTAAAACCGAACGACCCTTGCCCCACAAAACCGTGGAGGCCGTAGCCGTAGTGGCCACCAGTTTCTGGGCTGCCCTCAAAGCCCGTCGGACCCTCGATATCCAATGGGACAACAGCGGCTACGAGAACATTTCCACTGCCGACTATTTCAAGGCCACCCACGAAAAAGCACGCACCCAGGATGGCCATGCCTACAAAGACGAAAAAGGCAATGTCAAAACGGCGTTTGCCAGCGGCGCCAAGGTGCTCGACGCCCACTACGAATCGCCGTTTGCCAGCCACGCCCAAATCGAACCCATGACGGCCACCGCCTGGGTACAAGGCAAACAAGTGGAAATCTGGGCGCCCGTACAATCCTCCTCCGGTATCATTGAGGAAGTAGCCAAATACCTGAATATTTCCAAAGACAATGTCAAAGTCAACGTGCTGTTCATGGGCGGTTCCTTTGGCCGCAAAGGCTACAACGACTTTGTGTTGGAAGCCGTCCACATCTCTCAACAAGCCCAGGCGCCGGTACAGTTGATCTGGACCCGCGAAGACGATTTCAGCAACGGGCCCTACCGCCCCGGCATGGTGAGTGCGATGAAGGGCGCCCTGGATGCCAACGGCAAATTGATCGCCTGGGAACACAAAGTGGCCGGCGCCTCCATCGCGGCACAAGCCTTTGGCGACAATTTGAGCAACAAACCCGACGGCTGGTCCGACGATGCCATCAGCCAGGAAATGAGCCCCTACGCCATCCCCAACCGGCGCCAGGCGTTTGTGCACCAGCCTACCGACATCCCTATCGTCTGGTGGCGCTCGGTGTATGCCTCCACCAACGTGTTTGGCCACGAGTGTTTTATGGATGAAATGGCCCACGCTGCCGGCAAAGACCCGCTCGATTTCCGGCTGGAAATGCTGAAAGACGAACCCCGCTGGACGGCTCTTTTGCGCCGCCTGGAAACGCTGTCCGACTACCGCCGCGCCCGGGCAGCCGGCAAAGCCGTGGGCATAGCCATTGCCAATTCCTTCGGCAGCACGGCGGCCTATGCCATCACCGTGGCGCCGGCCGGCAAAGGCGTCAGCATCGAACGTGTGCTGTGCGTCATCGACTGTGGCCTCACCGTGAACCCCGACAACGTCAAAGCCCAAACCGAAGGCAATGCCGCTATGGCCCTCTCGGCTGCTACCAAACCGGCCATCACGTTTGCCGAAGGCGAAGCGCAGGAAACCAATTTTCACCAATACCAACTCCCGACCATCCGCGAAATGCCCGATGTAGAGGTCCACATTATGGAAAGCACCGAAGCGCCCGGCGGCGTTGGCGAGCCAGGGCTTCCGCCGTTTACGCCGGCGCTGTTCAACGCGGTCTTTCTGGCTACCGGGAAACGCATTCGGAACCTTCCGGTAGATCTGGGCAACCTCGTCTGATTTCCTATGGACAACATTGACCTGTTACTTTCCGCCGACCCCCTCGATCCTGCGCTGGGCAACGCCTTCGTTTCGGCGCCGGGGGTCGGCGGCATTGTGACCTTCACCGGCACCGTGCGGGATCAAACCCAGCAAAAACGCGTCCTGCGGCTGGAGTTTGAATCCTATGAGCCGATGGCGCTTTCTGAAATGAAAAAAATTGCGCAGCAAGCGCTCGACACTTATCCGGTGTTGAAAATAGCCATCCACCACCGCTTGGGCGTGCTGGACATCGGCGAAATACCGGTCGTCATTGCTGTCGGAGCGGCACACCGTGGCGCGGCCTTTGCGGCCTGCCAATACTGCATCGACACCCTGAAGCAAACCGTGCCGATCTGGAAAAAAGAAGTGTTTGAAGACGGGGCCGTGTGGGTGGCCGCCCACCCTTAGCCCCCGATCGTAGTCATGCTTTCGGTCACCGGCGCGCCCCGGAAACGCTGCTGCTCGGCTTCGTAGCCGTCTTTGGCGCGGTGGCTGATGGCTTCACAAAGAGCGACGCGCAAGTCTTCGTCGCTGGCGCCAGCGCGCATCAGGTCGCGGATGTTGAACACGCCCGAGTCGTAGAGGCAGGTTTTCAACAAGCCCTGCGGCGTGATGCGAATCCGGTTGCAAGTGCCGCAGAAGGTGCGGCTGTAGGCTGCAATCACCCCCACAGTACCCTGGTGGCCCTCAATAGTGTAGTTGTAGGCCGTAGAATTGGGCGGATCGGGTATTTTAGTCAGGCTCGGGTATTGTTCCCGAATGTGGTCGATGATGCGGCGGTGGTCCCACACCCATTCCTGGT
The DNA here is from genome assembly GCA_020846655.1 of Saprospiraceae bacterium. Classification (GTDB taxonomy): domain Bacteria; phylum Bacteroidota; class Bacteroidia; order Chitinophagales; family Saprospiraceae; genus M3007. The sequence continues at coordinate 2,260 of JADLDL010000365.1, forward strand.
AGTGTTGGCCGGTGCCGTTGAACGGCATTTCTTCGATAAACCGGACGCTGACCGGGTGTCGCCGCGTGAATTCAACCAGGGGCAGAATATCCTGCTCGTTGCGGCCCTGGATCACCACGGCATTGATTTTAGTGTCGATGCCGTGCAGCAGCAATTCGTCGAGGGTCCGCATTACTTCGTGAAATTCGTCGCGGCGGGTTACTTCAAAAAAACGCTGGGGGTCCAGGCTGTCGAGGCTGAGGTTGACGGAGGAAATTTTCAGGCTTTTGAAATGACGCACCAACGGAGCGGTGAGGGTGCCGTTGGTGGTCAGGGCAATTTTTTTAATGCCGGCCAGCGCAGCAATTCTTTCAATAAACGGCATCATATCGCGGCGCACGAAGGGTTCGCCACCGGTCAGCCGCACCTTGTCGACACCCA
>JADLDL010000366.1 GCA_020846655.1 Saprospiraceae bacterium
ACTCGGCCAGTCCAGCAGTACCCTTTCGGGCGGAGAAGCCCAGCGGGTCAAACTAGCCTCGTTCCTGATCCGCGAAAACTCAGGTGGCCAAATCTTTTTTATCTTCGACGAGCCCACCACAGGCCTGCACTTTCACGATATCGGCAAATTACTCACCGCCATCAATGCGCTGGTAGAGAAAGGACATACTGTGTTGGTGGTGGAGCACAATGTGGAGGTGATCAAAAGCGCCGACTGGGTGATTGACCTGGGCCCCGAGGGCGGGAAAGAAGGTGGCAATTTGGTGTTTGAAGGCCGGCCCGAAGAGTTGGTCAAGGAAAAAAGCAGCTATACCGGCCAGTTTCTGAAGGAAAAACTGTGAGTCCCTGACCTTAATACCCCGAATGTCGGGGAGATGCATGGATAAATGTCGTGAAAAAACGGTCATTTACTACCTTTAGCGCTCTTTCGACGAAACATTGCCGGCATTCCGGCGTTTTTTTGCACGTTTGCACCCTTGTATTTTAACCCGGACAATAGCACAAGCACCGCCAAAGTAAAGTTATGTCGCAGTTTAAGTCAGATGTTGAGGCCGTTGACGCATTAGCGCAAGCCTACAAAGACCTTTCGCAAGAAATCGGCAAGATCATCGTCGGGCAGGATGATGTCGTGCGCGCCGTTATTATTTCACTGTTTTCCAACGGCCACTCGCTGCTCGTCGGCGTGCCCGGTCTTGCCAAAACCCTGCTCGTCAGTACCATATCCGAAGTGCTCGACCTGGAATTCAAGCGCATCCAGTTTACCCCCGACCTGATGCCTTCCGACATCACCGGCTCCGAAATTCTCGACGAAGACCGGCACTTCCGCTTCCTGCGCGGCCCGGTGTTTGCCAATATCGTTTTGGCCGACGAGATCAACCGGACGCCCCCCAAAACCCAGGCTGCCCTGCTCGAAGCCATGCAAGAGCGGGTGGTGACGGTGGGCGGCTCGCGGCACAACCTGCCCGCTCCGTTTTTTGTACTCGCTACCCAAAACCCCATCGAGCAGGAAGGCACCTACCCTTTGCCGGAAGCCCAGTTGGACCGTTTTATGTTTAATATTCCACTGACCTACCCTTCCTACGAGCATGAGGTAGAGGTGGTGAAAAATACCACCACCTCCCGCAACGTCACGCTCAAACACGTGCTGAATGCCGCCGAAATTCAGGAGTTTCAACAACTGATTCGCAAAATTCCGGTGGCCGACAACGTGCTGGAGTATTGCGTCGGCCTGGCCAGCAAAACCCGCCCCAACACAGCCCGGGCAGCCAAGGAGGCCAACAATTACCTGACCTGGGGCGCTGGCCCGCGCGCCAGCCAATACCTGGCGCTGGGCGCCAAATGCCACGCCGCTATCCGGGGCAAGTATTCGCCCGATATCGAAGACGTAAAAACCATCGCCAACCTCGTGTTGCGCCACCGGATCGTACGAAATTTCAAAGCCGAAGCAGAAGGCATCTCCGAGGAGAATATTATCGAGGCGCTGCTTTGAAAAACATACTCTGAGTTCTTTATCAGCCAGTTCAATATAACTGCTGAACCGGATCGCTACCCTCTTGCGGTCCGGTTTTTTTATGCCCCTCTGCGCCGGAGCAGAGAGGGAGGTATAATTTTTTTATAAAATTTAGGTTTGTCTAAAAATTAATACTATGTTTGTTGAAAAATATTTTTAGAACAAACAGCAGTTTGCCAAAATGATCTCGCACGCAGAGGAAAATTACCTGAAAGCCATTTTTAAAATTTCAGAAAAGGAAGCGAAAGCGGCCAGCACGAATGCGATAGCAGCCGAAATGCAAACCACAGCCGCATCGGTGACCGATATGCTCAAGCGGCTGGCCGAAAAAAACCTCATTGACTATGAAAAATACCGCGGCGTCCAGCTCACCACTGAGGGCAGCCAGGTAGCGACGGCCCTGATCCGGAAACACCGCTTGTGGGAAGTATTTTTGGTGGACAAACTCGGTTTTTCCTGGGATGAAGTGCACGACCTGGCCGAACAACTCGAACACGTACAGGGCAACAACCTGATCGACCGGCTCGATACGTTTTTGGGACATCCCAAATTTGATCCGCACGGCGACCCCATTCCGGATGCCGAGGGACGCTGGTCGTTCCGACAGCAGGTCCTGCTCTCTACCCTCAAGCCCGGCGAACGCGCTGCAGTGACCGGCGTGGACGACCACAGCCCCGCCTTTTTGCAATACCTCGACCAATTGGGGCTCACCTTGGGCGCCGGCCTCGAATTGCTCGAACGGTTTCCCTACGACCAGTCGCTCCGGGTGCGCACCCCCGATGGCCGCGAGCTGGTGCTGAGCGAAAAGGTGGGCCAAAATTTATTTGTCAAAATTAGTTGACCCTTCACCCTGAACCCTCCAAACGGAACGATGAAAAAACATCCTGAACTCTCGCTTTCTGAAGTCCACAACTCCGTAGAGACGGACGTGAAAGGTGGATTCTGGCGGAAATTATTTGCCTTTTTAGGGCCCGCCTACCTCGTCAGTGTTGGATACATGGACCCCGGCAACTGGGCTACCGACCTTGCCGGCGGCAGCCGCTTCGGCTATTCGCTGCTGTGGGTATTGCTTATGTCCAACCTGATTGCCTTGCTGCTGCAAAGCCTCAGCGCCCGGTTGGGCGTAGTGGCACGCCGCGACCTGGCCCAGGCCTCCCGGGAATTGTACCACCCGGTCGCCAATATTTTCAATTATATTCTGGCGGAGATTGCCATCGCGGCCTGCGACCTCGCCGAGGTGCTGGGCATGGCCATTGGCCTCCAGTTGTTGTTTGGCTTGCCGCTGATCTGGGGCGTGGGCATCAGTGTGCTCGATACCTTCCTGCTCTTGTTTCTGATGAACCTGGGCATCCGCAAACTCGAGGCATTTATCCTGAGCCTCGTGCTGATCATCGGCGGCACCTTTTTGGTCCAAATGATCCTGGCCAAGCCCGACATGGTAGCCATCGCCGGCGGTTTTATTCCATCCATCCCGACCGACGAGGCCCTTTTCATCGCCATCGGCATCATTGGCGCCACCGTCATGCCCCACAACCTGTACCTGCACTCGGCCCTGGTCCAAACCCGGAAAATTGACCCCTCGCCTACCGGCCTGCGGCGCGCCATCCGGTTCAATGTGATCGACTCGGCCATTGCCCTCAACCTGGCGCTGTTTGTGAACGCTGCCATCCTGATCCTCGCCGCAGCTGTATTTCACCGCAACGGCTACCAGGGCGTATCCGAGATCCAGGACGCACACCGCTTGCTGGAGCCCTTGCTCGGCAAGAGTTATGCCCCGGTACTGTTTGCCGTGGCGCTCATTGCCGCCGGCCAGAGCAGTACGGTGACGGGTACTTTGGCCGGCCAGATCGTGATGGAGGGCTATTTGCACCTCCGGATTGCGCCCTGGGTGCGCCGAATTATTACCCGCTTGTTGGCCGTGGTGCCGGCCATTTTGGCCATCAGTTACCTGGGCGAGCGGGCTACCGGCGATATGCTGGTGCTGAGCCAGGTGATCCTCAGTATGCAATTGGGCTTTGCCGTCATTCCTTTGTTGCACTATGTCAGCGACCGGACGCGGATGGGCGAGTTTGCCATTGGTTTTTGGGCAAAATTTGGGGGCTGGCTCAGCGCCAGTATCATTGTTGCGCTCAATATCCGGCTGGTCACCCAGCAGGTGGGCACTTGGCTGGACAGCGCTGGCGATCAGGTTTGGTTGATTCAATTCGTAGTGATCCCCCTGTTGCTGGCTGCAGCAGGTATGCTGGCCTACATTACCTTGAAACCTATACTCCTTCAGGCTGCCGAACGAAAAGCCGCCCGGCTCCCGCACGGGGTATTCGAAGGCTTGGCTGAAGTGCCGACACCAAATTATCAGCGGATCACCATTGCCCTCGATTTTTCTGACGCCGATGCGAAAGCCTTGCAACATGCCTTGCACCTGGGTGGAAAACAGGCCCAGTATGTGTTGTTTCACGCCGTCGAAAGCGCTGGCGCCTGGGTAATGGGTGCCGAAATTCAGGACCAGGAAACCGGACTCGATCGTCAAAATATGGAACAATATGCCGAACACCTCCGCGAAATGGGATACACCTGCGAATCGGCGATTGGGTATGGGCGGGCCAAGCAAGCCATTCCCAAGTTTATCGCACAGCACCCGACCGATATCCTGGTGATGGGTGCGCACGGACACCGCACGTTTAAGGACCTGATTTTTGGCGAAACCGTAGATGCGGTGCGGCATGCCGTAGAAATTCCGGTGCTGATCGTTCGGTAAAAGATGCTTTGCATAACATGCAAAACCGGAGGCTTTCATCTGAAAACCTCCGGTTTTGTATGTCTGGTTCAATTTTGACCTCGGCAGCGCCTAGATCTTCCGGACTTTTCCGGACCCGGAAATGCTCGTTGTTACATCCGGCGATCCTTTGTACTCCACGTCGCCGCTGCCGCTGATGGTCACATTCAGGGATTCGGTCACGTTCAGCCGGGCATCGCCGCTTCCGGAAATATGCACGGTGGCATTGAGCACGGGGCATTGGAGTGCGTCAAAACTGCCGCTACCGGTGATGGTGCAGTCAAGATCATCGGCCTTTCCACTCAGGGAAATATCGCCGGAGCCCGTGATCCGGGCATCTACGGTAGCGAAGTCGGCCTCAAACACTTTGATATCGCCACTGCCCGAGATGCTCAGGTCGAGGGCATCACCGGAAATGGCATCGGGTACGTCCACATGCACCGAGCCACTGATCTCGATCGCATCCCAGGAAGGGGCGGAAACGGTGATTTTGAGGTGATCGACGTCGTACACATCCCGGTCGAAATGGATTTTGAGCACCCCATCGTCTTCCACGGTTTCGAGGTAGTCAATGATATTTTCTTCACAGGAGACCTCGACGTGAAACACCGAGTCGACGCGCAATTCCACTTCGCCGGAGGTAGCGATATCCAGGGCGTGGAAGTTTTTGACGTTGCGTACTTCGGTTACGATATCCCCTTTGCCTCGGGTGCCCAATACGTCCTCGCAAGAGGAAAGTGTCCAGAAAAGAAGGCCCATCAGGAGCAGGGTCGGCAGGTTTTGCAGTTGCTTGTTCATAGCTGAATGAAAGTAGTTGTGTAAAAAAACGGGTTAGACGCGTGTCATGTACCAAAAGGACACAGTGCCCGTGGGTTTACCCTGAAGCGCCACCCTCGTTTTTTTTAAATTATTTTCAAACGCAATGATTATCAAGCCATTAAAAAACTACCCTCCGGCAATCCAACGGTCAATTTTTTCTTCGAGCACCCGAATCGGCAAACAGCCGGCGTCGAGTACCTGGTTGTGGAACCGCCGGATATCGAAGCGGGCGCCCATTTTTTGTTGCGCTTTGGCGCGCAGTTCGAGGATCTTCAATTGTCCGATTTTGTACGACAGGGCCTGACCCGGAATAGCCATGTAGCGCTCGATTTCGGCTACGATGCTTTCTTCGGGTTCGGCTTCGTTGGCTTTGGAATATTCAATCGCCTGCTCGCGGCTCCAGCCTTTGGTGTGGAGGCCTACGTCGACCACTAGCCGGATGGCGCGGTGCATTTCGCTGCTCAACATGCCGAAGTACTGGTAGGGATCGGTGTACAAGCCCAACTCGCGGCCCAGGCTCTCGGTGTAGAGCGCCCATCCTTCGCCGTAGGCGCCGTACCAGAGAAAGCGCCGGAACGTGGGGAGGGTGGTATCTTCTTGCTGGAGCGACACCTGGTAATGGTGCCCCGGAATGGCTTCGTGTAAAAAAAGTGCTTCGCCACCCACTACGTTGTATTGGCTGGCGTTGGGTACGGGCACGTAAAAAACGCCGGGGCGGCTACCGTCGGGGGTGCCCTGAATATATTCGGCGCTGGCGGAGGCCTCGCGGAAGGCTTCGGTGCGGCGCACCTCAAAACGCGATTTGGGCACGAGGTCGAACATGGATTTCAGTTGTGGCTGCATGGTTTTTTCGAGTCCGGCATACCAGTTCACCACCTGATCGGCCGTTTTGAACGGCATAAATTGAGGCGCGGTGCGCACATGGTCGAAGAACGCGCGCAAATCGCCTTTGAAACCGACTTGCTCTTTTACCTTTTCCATTTCGCTCCGGATGCGGGCCACTTCGCGTTGGCCCAGTTCAAAAATTTCATCGGCGCCGAGCGAGGTGGTTGTCCAGTATTTGATTAAAAAATTATACCGTTCGCGGCCGCCGGGAATGGCCGAAATGCCGGAAGTTTCGCGCCCCTTGGGCAGGTATTCTTTTTCAAAAAAATCGGCCAGTTTTTGAAACGCGGGCACCAGTTGTTCGCCAATGGCTTTGGTGTAGGCGGCGGTCAGGCGGCTGCGCTCGGCAGCCGGGAAACTGTCGGGCATGGTTTTTATCGGGCCGTAGTACAGGCTTTGAGCAGGATCGGCGGTGACCAATTCTTTGAATTGCGGGATGATTTTCAGGATCAGGGCTTTGGGCAGCACATATCCTTTTTCCATGCCCAGACGGGTGTAGACCAGCGCCGAATCGCACCAAACCGGGAAGATAGCCATCCGTTTCAGCCAGTTGTCGTAGTCCTGCACGGTTTTGAAGGGCTGCGAGCCGCTGCCCGAGCCATACTGGCCAAACGTAAGCGGCAAGCTCCAGAATTGGTTGATGGCCATGTAGTTGTCGGGGAAACGAAGGTCTTCGAGCCGGATGTCGCATTCCCACTGTAGAATTTCGTAGCTGATTCGGTCTTTGGCATTTAGCGTGGCCGGGTCGTATTGGGCGAGTGTGGCTTTGGTTTGGGTATAAAAGTCACGCAACTGTTGCCGGTAGGCTTCTCCGACCGTGATGACCAATTGGTCATTGTAGCCGTCCACACCTTGCTGGGTGGCATCCATCGGGTTAAAGCGGAGCCAATCGCGGTAGTATTTTTCAAGCACTTCCTGGAAAGGAGCGGGGGTTGCCGGCGGATTTGCTTGTTTGGAAGTACACAAAATTCCAGAAAGAGCAAGCAGCAGAAAAAGGACATGACGCATAAATCGATCTATTTTAGAGACCACCAAAAGTAAAGCAATGCCCCAAAATCCTGAGTGCCGGCAGACTAAATACCCTAATCGGACAGCGAAAGACGTTATCTGGTAAGTATCTTTGTTTTTTACTCATCAATAATCAACGCTTCAAAACATGTCACGTTTTTCCGTCTTCCCAGCGCTGTTCTGGCTTTTAAGCGCATGCCAGCTGCATGCCCAACTCATTGAAATTTCCCTCAACGAAGTTGTCGATCACTCCAGCCTTGTGGTGGAAGGCCGGGTGATCGCCCGCCAATCCTTTTGGGACAATGCGCACCATAACATTTACACCTCCAATACGGTCGAGGTTTCCAGAATTTTTAAAGGCGGAGCGGCGGTGCCGGCAACGCTTGAGGTGATCACCTATGGCGGGACGGTGGATAACCGAATGGATGTGGTCTCCGAATCGGTGCAATACCGGATTGGCCAGGTAGGCGTATTTTGCCTGATGCCTTGTGTATTGGATCTCCCGATAAGCCCGGTTTGGGAAAACTACGGTTCGCCGCATGGTTTTTTTGAATACGACTTGTACACCAATACCGTCCAGCACCCATTTCATTCTTTTTCCGCCATTTCCCAGTTGGAAACGGCCGTCCGGAAACGCACGCACGAGCCCGTCATCCAGGTGGCCGGCAAGGACATTCGTTTGCCCATCAAAGACCGGCTGGTGCCCACTATTTTGTCTTTTTCACCCACCACTATTACGGCGGGCACTAATAGTTTGCTGACCATCAATGGCAACGATTTTGGGGCCTCAACCGGCATTGTCCGGTTTTTAAATTCCAATACAGGTTCTGTTTTTAATATCGATGCCTCGGATATTGTATCCTGGAGCAATACGCAGATAGTGGTGACGGTGCCCTCTACATCGAGTATCGGCGGAACAGCCGGCACCGGCACCGTCCAGATACAAACTGCTGGCGGTGAAGTAGCTACGAGTAGCAGTGCCCTGACGGTACAGTTTGCCCACACGAACATATCCAGCACCCCAAAATACCCCATCCGGCTGGTCGACATGAATAACGCCGGCGGCATGACGTATACCTTGAGTACTTCTTTGTGCGGCGCCAACCAGGATGCTACCAATGCGATTGGGCGCGCGCTGCGGGAATGGCGTTGTGTCTCTGGGGTCAATTGGACATTCGCGACCAGCGCCAGCAGTAGTACTGCGATTGCCGAAGACAATATTAACATGATTACCTTCGATGTGAGCACGCCGCTCACCGGCGGTATTCTTGGCCGGGCGACCAGCCGGTACATCGGTTGTTTTTCTGGCGGCGATTTTCACTGGTACGTGGAGGAAGTTGACCTGAACCTCGACCAGGCAACTAGCTGGTATTTCTGTGATGCGCCAGGGAGTATTCCGTTTACCAGTTTCGACTTTCAATCGGTCGTTTTCCATGAGTTGGGGCATGGTCACCAATTGAGCCATATCATTGATGCCAGCGCCGTCATGCACCGCTCCATTTCAAACAACCAAATCAAACGCAGCCTCAATGCCAATGAATTAGCCGGCGCCAACTACGTGTTGGGCCAAACCCCCAACCCATGTGGCCCCGACCCGATGAGTCTGCTCAGCGCGCCGGCCTGCCTTACGATCGCGCTGCCTGCCACCTGCAACAACGCCGGCGTTTGCACGATTTCGTTGCCCGTGGAGCTGGTTCGTTTTGAGGGGCACCCGGAGGAAAAGGGCGTGTTGTTGACTTGGGCCACTGCCACAGAGTGGAACAACCATCATTTTACGCTGGACCGCTCTTCGGATGCGTTTCAATTTTCGATATTGACCGAAGTAGCGGGTAGCGCGAATTCTACCTCCCTTCGCGCATATGAGTTTTTGGACAAAAATCCATTGCCCGGCCTGGCGTATTATCGCCTTCGGCAAACCGATTTTGATGGCGCTGAAACCATACTGGGTATGGTTGCCGTGTCCTCGGGTATTCGTTCTGGCGCCATGCAGGTATATCCCAACCCGGTACATAGCGATCAACTTATGGTGCATTTGGATCTAGAAGAAACCGACGGCGTGGTCGAATATCTTTTAAACGATATGCTGGGCCGTCAGGTGCTGTCGCAGACCGGCGAAGCCAGCGGGCAGGCTATCGAAATTGGCCTGAAAGAAGTGCCCACTGGCGTATACTTGCTTACGGCACGGCGGCGCAGCGACCGTTGGTTGCTCGGGCAGCACTTGGTGATCCGGCAATAACGGAGGGGTGTAGACTGTTCGAAAATCTCCTTGCGCGATCACCAAGCAGGTTTGGGTGGCGCAAGGAGGTTTTGGAACGGCTGCTTAATATTCCAGCCCGATGAGTTCGCGCAGGGTATCCAGCGTTTCTGCCAGTTCGAGGGTGAAATCAAGCGGTATTTTATCACTTTCCAGCAAACCGGCCTCGAGGCATTCCATGACGTGTGCCGCTTCAAAATGATAGCCCCAACCCTCGTATGGAAACTCCTTTTCATAGCGGTGTTCCGTTCGGCCTTCGTAGTGCGAGACCCTTACTTTTTGGGTGTGGTGCCAGCGGGGGTGCAGGTAAATACTGCCTTCCGAGCCAAGGAGCCAGGCTTCTACGGGAGTATTGGCGGCTATCGTTGAATGGCACAGGGCGAGGCGATTGTCGGGGTAGCGAAAATGAAACGCGCAGGATTCATCTACATCGGTGGCCGTAAACGTTGCTGCCGCCTGAATATCTTCCGGAAGGGGTTTGCCCAGAACAAACAGGGCCAGTAAGGCCGGGTAAATACCAATATCCAGCAAGGAGCCGCCCCCCAGTGCCTTGTTGAACACCCGGGAATTGGGATCGAAGGGCATGTGAAACCCGAAATCGGACTTAACGGTATGGATCCGCCCGATTTCGTTTTGTTCGGCCAGGGCCAGCGCGTAATCCACACCGGGAATAAAACGGGTCCAGAGCGCCTCCATCAAAAAGACCCGGTGGCGCCGGGCGGTATGGACCATGTGCGCGGCTTGCTGGCGGCTCATGGCAAACGGTTTTTCGCACAATACCGGCAAGTTATGTTCCAGACACAACATGGTATTTTCGTAGTGCAGGACGTGCGGGGTAGCGATATATACGACGTCGAGCCCCGGGCAACGCGCCAGTTCCTCATAACTGCCGAAGGCGTGTGCTGCGCCAAACTCGCCGGCGAACGCAGCGGCACGGTCGGCAGAGGTGGAGGCTACTGCATGCAAGCGGGCATTGGGCAGCCGCTGCAAATCCTCTGCAAACTTGCGCGCAATTTTACCCAGGCCGATAATTCCCCAACTAAAAACTCTACTCATTTGTTTTTTAGCAAATTTAAACAAAAAAATCCTGCTCCGTTTCGTGCAGGGTAAGGGGGGAATGGTTTTAATTTGTTCGGCTTATTTTAATCATTTTTTAACCAATCAAACTTTCAATTTTATGAAGAATTCTCTACTAGGCATGGCATTGCTATGCTTGAGCGCCACCCTTGCTTTTGGGCAACGGGCGGTGTCCGGAAAGGTAACCAGCGATCAGGGCGAAGCCTTGATCGGTGTTACCGTCACCGCACCCGGCACGAACGCCGGAGCCAAAACAGATGTAGATGGCGCCTACCGGCTCAGTGTGCCGGATAATGCCGCGGCACTCCGATTTTCCTATACCGGATTCACCACGCAGGAGGTGCCCCTCAGCGCCGCCAACGTGTACGATGTTATTCTCCAGGTCAACGACAACGCACTGCAGGAAGTGGTCGTCGTAGGCTATGGCACGCAACAAAAACGCGCTATTACCGGTACTATTTCTTCCGTAAAAGGCGCAGAAATCGCATCCTTGCCGGGGCAGAGCTTTGACCAACTCCTTCAGGGACGTGCTGCGGGTGTCAACGTAAGTTTGCCCAACGGCGTACTGAACAACCCGCCCGTGTTCCGGGTACGGGGCATCAACTCGATCAACCTGAGCTCCTTCCCGCTGGTAGTGATCGATGGTGTGCCTACGTTTACCGGCGACCTGGGCAACTCCGCCGCCAACAACGTACTGTCCAACATTAATCCGAATGATATCGAAAGTATCGACATTCTGAAAGATGCCTCCGCTACGGCTATCTATGGCTCGCGGGCGAGCGCCGGTGTGGTGCTCATCACGACCAAACGCGGCCAAAAGGGCAAAACAAAGGTTAGCTACGACGCTTGGGCCGGCTGGACCAGCCCTACCCGGGTTCCCGATGTGCTCAACGCACAACAATACGTGGAAGTTAAAAATGAAGCTGCTGCCAACGCCGGCCTTGCCGGACCGCAGTTTTTCCTGGATTCCATCAACGGCAACCTGATCGATACCCGCTGGGCCGATTATATTTACCGCACGGGCTTTTCGCACAACCACGGCCTGAGCTTCTCCGGCGGCACGGACCAGACCACCTACTACCTGTCCCTAGGCTACACCGAGCAGGAAGGGATGCTGGTCGGCAACGATTTCAAACGCCTCTCCAGCCGCCTCAACCTCGACCATAAATTGAGCAAACGGATCAAAATCGGCGGCTCGATTGGGTATTCCAACAACGAAAACCTGGGCCCGAACTCCGGCTCGCTGCCCGGCCAGGCCTTCAACACCTCCGGTGGCGGTCGTTTGGCATTCGTAACGGCGCCTATCATCGACCCCTACCTGTACGATGCGAACGGCGTACGCCTACCGGGTACTGCCGGCTACAACAGTGCCTCCAACAACCAACCCGGCCGGGGCAAAAACAAACAACAAACCGGCTTTGTTAACCCGGTTCCGATCCTTGACCTGAACGAGCACACCTCCGAAGCCAATCAAATCCAAACGACCGTGTATGGTCAATTGGAACTACTGAAAGGCCTGAACCTTAAAACGCAGTATGGTATCGATAACATCCGGGTAGAAAACGTTACGTTCTGGACGCCAATCCACGGCGACGGCTTTGGCCAAAGCGGCCTGGCCGCCAACACCAACATCGACTACCGCCGCTGGAACTGGCAAAACCTGCTGAGCTACGATGTTACCCTGGCCGACAAACACGTGTTGGGTATGCTGGTGGGTAACGAACAGCAGCGCACCACCACCGAAGGCTGGGGCGCACAACGCACGGTGATCGCCGACCCCTTCTTCACGACCTACCAGGGCAACTTTACCACTATCGTACCCTCCGGCAACTTCCAGGGCGAAAATTACCTGCTCTCGTATTTTGGCCGTTTGAACTATGAATTCAACAAACGCTACTACCTGACCTTCAACCTTCGCCAGGACGAATATTCGGCATTTGCCAAGGGCAAAAAGAAAGGTACGTTCTGGGGCGCCTCCGCAGGTTGGACGATCTCCGAAGAAGCCTTCTGGCAAAACTCGATCGGCAAAACCGTCAACTTCTTCAAACTCCGCGGCAGCTACGGCACCGTGGGCAACAACAACGGTATTGGCGATTTCGCTTCGCAAAGCCTGTATGGCTCGGGCTTGTATGCGGCAGTGCCCACGATCACCTACTCGCAAGCCGGCAACCCCGATTTGTCGTGGGAAACCAGCAAAAAGACGGATATCGGTGTGGTGTTTGGTTTGTTCAACGACCGCTTGCAGGGTGAGTACACCTATTTCAAAAACGAAATCGACGGCCTCGTACAAAATGCCCCGCAGGCGCCTTCCAAAGGTATCCCGGGCAACACCATCGCCATCAACATCGGCGCCATGGAAAACACCGGCCACGAATTTGGCTTGTCCGCTACTGTATTGCGTCGCGGCAAGTTTTCCTGGCAGTCCAGCGCCAACATAACGTTCATGAAAAACGTGGTAACCGAACTGTACGAAAACAGCGATATCTTCTCGGCAACCGCAGGCCTCGAGTCCACCAACATCATCCGGGTGGGCGAATCGCTTGGCAGCCTGTATGCGGTTGAAACGCAGGGCGTCAACTCGGCCAATGGCCGGCGCCTGTTTGTAAAAGCCGACGGCACCGTAGTGCAGTACAACCACGTGGTACCTACCGGCCAATCGCGCTGGACCACCCTCGACGGCGCTACTGCTTCGGCTGCTTCGCTCATTGCCGATGGCAAAGTATACGGCCCGGCTATCCCGAAATGGTTTGGTGGCTGGAGCAATACCTTTACCTATGGTGATATTGACCTGAACGTACAAGTCAACTATGCCGGTGGCAACTATATCTACAACGGCAGCAAAGCCGGCCTCCGCGACCAGCGTTTCTGGAACAACCACACCGACGTGCTCGACCGCTGGTCCGAAAGCAATACCGACGGCACGATTCCGCGCGTCGTATTTGGCGACAACGTGTCCAACGGCTCGGCCCTGCCGATTTCGGAAAACGTGGAGAAAGGTGATTTCCTGCGCATCCGCAACATTACCCTTGGCTATCGCCTGCCTTCGAGCCTGCTCAACCGGGCCAACATCGCCAGCCTGCGCATCTACGCCAACGCCAACAACCCATTCCTGTTTACGGGCTACACCGGCACCGACCCCGAGGTTTCCACCAACGGGAATACCAACGCCACGCCGGGTGTTGACCGCAACACCGTACCGATGGCGCGCACCTTTATTGTAGGCCTCAACCTCGGTTTCTAAATCACTCTATTCGCCCAATTTTTATGAAAAATATCATGCAATTACATAAAAAGTCCATTGTACTGCTACTGGCACTCATAGGTTTGTTGGTTCCCAACGCCTGCCAGAAAGATCTGCTGGACCCGGTTCCGAAAAACAACTTGTCGGACGCCACGATCTTTGCCACCCCCGACCGTTTTCTCAGCCTGATCAACGGCATTTACGACCAGGTTAAAAACGGCCAGTTTTATGGCGGCCGTTTTGTGGTGTATGGCGACATCCGCGCCGAAGAGTTTCTGAATGAAACGGGCAACGGCGTAACCGGCCTCCAGACCTGGAACCACACCGTAGGCGAATCCGCCAACGAAGTGAACAACCTCTGGAATGCCGCTTATACCGCTATCAACAGCTGCAACATCTTCATCGAAGGTGCCGATGCCAACCGCGCCGTGCTGAACAACGAGGCCCTGGCCAACCAATACATTGGCGAAGCCCGCTTCGTCCGGGCTTTGTGCTACCACAGCTTGCTGCGCATGTACTGCCGCCCGTATGCCGACGGCAACGGCTCCCAACCGGGCGTTCCGCTCCGCGTTCGGGCTGAAATCGGCCCGGGCAACAACGACCTGGCCCGCAGCTCGGTGGCCGACGTGTATGCCCAGATCCTTGAAGATCTCAACTTTGCAGAAGCCAACCTGGCTGCCACCAACGGCACGGGCTTGCTGAACGTGACCCGCGCGCACAAAAACGCCGCTATTGCGCTCAAAACCCGTGTCTACCTGGCGATGCAGCGCTACAACGATGTGATCACGGAAGCCAACAAACTCGTGCCGGCTGCCGCTCCGTACAAAGCCGCCAGCGGTGTGGCTCATGAGCTGCAAGCCAACGTGAAAAACGTGTTTACCACCCCGTATACGACGACGGAAAGCATCTTCTCGATGCCGTTTACCACCGCCGACCTGCCGGGTGTTCAAAACGGCCTGGGCAGCTACTACAACCCGGGACCGCGGGGTATTGGCGATTTCTCGCTGAACCCCGCCGGTATCATCGGCGATTCGGTACATTTCCCCGGCACCGATGCCCGCCGGCAATTTGTACTCATCCACACCAACAACAAGCCGTACCTGAACAAATTCCCGACCGGTCCTGAGCACCTGGATTATGTGCCGGTGATCCGGTATGCCGAAGTGTTGCTCAACCTGGCCGAAGCCGAAGCCCGCACAGGCGGCGTCAACCAGCGCGCTGTGGATATGCTCAATGCCGTACACGGCCGTTCGAACGCCGGCGTGAGCTTCGCAACCACTGATTTTGCTGATGCCAATGCCCTCACTGATGCCCTCCTGTTGGAGCGCCGCGTTGAAATGCTGGGCGAAGGTTTCCGCGCACTGGATTGCCAGCGTTTGCTGGCAGCCTTGCCTGGCAAAAGCAACGTAGCTGCGATCACACCGGATGTGTCGGACTATATTTGGCCGATTCCTTCTGGTGAGCTGGCTGTAAACAAAGCCTGCGTACAAAATCCGTAAGGATTACTTTTTTGTAACAACAAGGGGCAAGCCGCAACAGAGTGGCTTGCCCCTTATTTTTTGCCGCTTCGGGTTTCAGAACAGGCCACCCGGAAGCCCAGGTTGCAGTCGCGCATATCGGCAAACCGCCGGCTCCGGTTGCTGATCCGGCAGTGTGCCGGGTTGTTGCTCCAGGATCCACCCCGGATGCTGCACACATCCTTTTCTCGCTGGCACCATTCCCAAACATTGCCTGTACAATCATACAAGCCCAGTGCATTTGGTTTTTTTAGGCCCACCGGATGCGCACTTTTCTTCGAATTGCCGGCATACCAGGCCACTTCCGCAATCTGCTGGCTACCCGCAAAGTGCACCCTGGCCGCGCCGGCTCCACCACCGGCCGCATATTCCCATTCGGCTTCGCCGGGCAATCGATATCCATTGGCCGTGCTATCCACCCAAACAGTATCCTGATCGAAACGGTACACCGGCGTTCGTTTTTGCGCAGCGCTCAGCCAGTTGCAATACTGCGCAGCATCGTTCCAACTGACATGCACGACAGGAAACGCCTGCTCCGTTGCGGGCCGTATTTGTCCTTTTTCATCGCAGCGCCAGTCCACCCCGGCTTTTTTGGCCCAGCCCAGATCCGTCCATACATAACTCCCATCGCCGCGTTCGGCCTCGCTGCGGTATCCGCTGGCGTGCACAAAAGCGCCAAATTGCGCCAGGGTGATCTCCGTTTTGCCCAGGTAAAAACTGGGAACAAAAACGCTCCGGACCGGCTTTTCGTCGGCATCGCCACGGGCATCGCCCATGGGGAAAATGCCGCCTCCGATGAGCAGCATTTCCGGAAATTCAGGCGCCGGCGCCGAGGGACGGAGTGCGATGCAAAGGGAAAACCAAAGGAAGCTGGCTGGCATAGGCAACGGACCGATTGGTATTTATTCTACAATTTTACCTATTAATATTTTGACAAAGCGGAAAAACGAAAAAGGTGTATCTATTTTCGCAACTGTTTTAAAATAAAAACAAAATCATGCTCGCTACGCCTGTCTCCTCCACTCCGGTGCTGTGCCGGTCTGCCCAAACACTCTTCTGGATGCTGTTGTTGGCTTGCCTGTTTCAGGCATGTTCGCACAACGAGCCGCCGCGCATCCTTGTTTTTTCCAAAACCGAAGGATACCGCCACGAAAGCATCCCGGTAGGCGTGGCCGCCATCCGGAAATTGTGCCGCGAAAACAACATGGTGATGGATACCACCGAGGAGGCCAGCGATTTCAATACAAAAAATCTGAAACGCTACGCGGCGGTTGTGTTCCTGAGCACTACGGGCGATGTGCTGAACCCCGTGCAGGAGGCCGAATTTGAGCGATATATCCAGGCCGGCGGCGGATTTGTGGGCGTACACGCCGCTTCCGATACCGAGTATGGCTGGACCTGGTTTGGCGGCCTCGTGGGCGGATATTTCAACGGTCACCCGCCGGGCCTGCACACCGCTACGCTCCGGGTGGAAGACCACCAGCACCCGGCCACCAAACATCTGGGCGCCGCCTGGCAGCGCAAAGACGAGTGGTACAATTTCCGCGAGCTGAACCCGAAAACCAAGGTGTTGCTCAAGATCGACGAAACCACCTATTCGGGCGGCACCAACGGCAGCGAACACCCTATGTCCTGGTACCACGAATACGACGGCGGCCGCGCTTTTTACACCGCCCTGGGGCATACCGCCGAATCCTTCACCGAACCGGAGTTTTTGCAGCACCTGCTCGGCGGCATTCAGTATGCCGTTGGCAAAAATCGCCGGCTGGACTACCATGCTTGCCGGACGCCCGAACTGCCCGACGGCTCGCGGTTTATCAAAACCGTATTGGCCAACGACCTGACCGAGCCAATGGAGTTTGATATGTTTCCCGACGGGAAAATCATTTTTATCGAACGCCGCGGTACGATCAAATTATTTGACCAGCAAACCGGTTTGGTGAACATTGCCTACAAATTGCCGGTGCATGACGTGCACGAAGACGGGCTCATGGGCCTGGCCATAGACCCCAATTGGGAAAAAAACCATTGGATTTACCTCTACTACTCGCCTGTCGGCAACAAAGCGGTGAACTACCTCTCGCGTTTTGTTTTTGTCGGCGACACCCTCGACCGGGCTTCCGAAGTGGTCATGCTCGAAGTGGCGGTGCAGCGCGAAGAGTGCTGCCATGCCGCCGGGTGTATCGAGTTTGACGCCGATGGCCATTTGTACCTTTCCACCGGCGACAATACCAATCCTTTTGCCTCAGAAGGCTACGATCCCATCGACGAACGCCCCGGCCGCAGTGCCTGGGATGCCCAAAAGTCGTCGGGCAATACGATGGATTTACGCGGCAAAATTCTCCGGATCATGCCTCAGCCCGATGGCTCCTATATTTGCCCGGCGGGCAATTTGTTCACCCAAACCGACATCCACCAACCGCCTATGCGCGCCCGGGTGCTATCGGCAGCCGGCGACATCCCCCGCGTTGAGCGCAGTGGCACCTGGGGAGCGCCCGAAATTTATGTCATGGGCTGCCGCAACCCCTTCCGGCTCTCCATCGATAGCCGCCGGGACCTGCTGTTCTGGGGCGAAGTGGGCCCCGATGCCGGCGAACCCGACACCGCGCGCGGCCCGGCCGGGCACGACGAGGTGAACCGCGCCCGCCAAGCCGGCTTTTTCGGATGGCCCTATTTTGTGGGCAACAACAAACCCTACCGCGATTTTAACTTCAGCGCCCAGCGCTCCGGCCCCTCTTTCGACCCCCAGCACCCCATCAACGACTCCCCCAACAATACCGGCGCACGCGAACTGCCCCCCGCACAACCGGCCATGATCTGGTATCCATACGGTGGCTCGCCCGAGTTTCCGCTGGTCGGCAACGGCGGCCGAAACGCGATGGCCGGCCCGGTCTACTACACCGACCAATACCCGGCAGCAACCCGGCTGCCCGACTACTACAACGGCAAATTAATTACCTACGACTGGATGCGCGGCTGGATGATGGCCGTAACCCTGGACTCGCTCGGCAATTTCAGCCGCATGGAGCAATTTGCCGATTCCATCCCCTTGTCGCGACCCATGGATATGCTGGTGGACAAAAACGGCTCCATTTGGGTCCTGGAATACGGGACGCAATGGTTTTCGTCGAACCCCGATGCGCGGCTCAGCCGCATCGATTATGTGCGGGGTAACCGGCCACCCATACCCGTGTTGCAAGCCGACAAAATGGCCGGGTCAGCGCCCTGCAGCGTGTATTTTTCTGCGGGTCAATCCAAAGATTACGACGGCGACCGGCTTCAGTTTAAATTTGATTTTGGCGACGGCAGTCCGGCGCTTACGGTTGATAACAACAAATTGGTCGTAACGCATGCCGGCGTGGCTCCTCCTAAGTCCATCCGACCCCATCCGGCCGATAGTGTGCTGCACCGGTACGAGCGTCCCGGCACCTTTGAAGTGACCCTCACCGTGACGGACCCCGAAGGGGCCACAGCCACAGCCAAACAAAAAATAAGCGTGGGCAACGAACCGCCGCTGGTGCAGTGGGATTTTAAGGGCAAAAACCGCAGTTTTTATGAACCGGGTACCAACCTGGCCTATTCCGTGCGGGTAGTTGACCTGGAAGACGGCAGCCTGGAAAATGGCCGCATTCCGGCAACGGCGGTAGCCACCTCCATTGATTACCTCGAAACAGGCTTTGACATTACCCAGATTGCGCAGGGGCACCAGGCGGCCATGCAACAGGCGGAATATTCGCGGGGGAAAATCCTGGTCGATCGATCGGACTGCAATGCTTGCCATGCTGTGGACCGGCAAATCAACGGCCCCTCTTTCCAGGCGGTAGCTGCGCGCTACCGCAAAAACGAGTTTGCGGTGCGCAACCTGTCGCAGAAAATCATCAAAGGCGGCGCTGGCAACTGGGGGCAAACGGTCATGAGTGCCCACCCCCAAGTGACCGAAGCCGATGCAGGTGAAATGGTGCGCTGGATTCTGTCCTTGGGCGAACCACCCAAGCCCAAACAATCCTTGCCCGTGCAGGGTAATTATGCGCTGGGCACTGCCGAAACAGGGAAAAAAACACCGCCCGGCACCTACATTTTTAAAGCCACCTACCGCGACCGGGGAAGTCAGGCCCAGTCGCCGCTCGAAAGTGGCCAGACGATTGCCCTGCGGCCGGCGTTCCAGCAGGCCGAACTGGCTGACAGCGTATCGAGCGGTATCCGGCAGTACCGGCCCGGCGCCGGCGATACCGTGGTGCTGAACGAGTTCAAACACCGCAGTTTTTTTGTCCTGAAACAGGTGGACCTGCACGGTATTTACTCCGTGGCCATTGGGACCGGCTCGGGCGACAAAAACTACCATTTTGAAGGGGGCAGGATCGAACTGCACCTCGACGGGCCCGGCGGTCCGTTGGCGCGTAGCATCGTGGTGCCTGCTGCCAACCACCCGAAAGGCATGGTGTTTTCGGAAGTAACACTCCCCGTCGACCAGGCCCTTTGGCCGAAAGACGGCTCCTTTCACGATTTGTATTTTGTGGTAAAAAATGAAAAAAATCCGTCGCAATTGGTGACTGCCGTGGATTGGGTTCGCTTCAATTTATAGAAAATTTGCGGGTACTATAAAAACGGTACACTTTTCGCATAGCAGTCCCAAAACACATACTATGCAGCGTCCAATACACCAAATCGTAACTGTAATCGCTATTTTAGTGCTGATCTGGGTGTGCCAAAGTTGTTCGAAAGACGACCATTCCCCACGCATCCTGATCTTTAACAAAACGGAATTTGTTTTTCATGAAAGCACCGCCGCCGGTACGGCTGCTTTGGAAAAACTTTGTCAGGAAAATAACTATCGGGTCGATATCACCGAGGAAGGCGAATATTTTACCCAGGAAAACCTGCAACAGTACGCCGCCATCATTTTTCTGAATACCGCCGGCGATGTGCTCAACTACAAGCAGGAAGCCGAATTTGAGCGCTACATCCAGGCAGGTGGCAGTTTTGTGGGACTCCACACAGCCGTCGATACCGAACACAACTGGAAATGGTTCGGGAACCTGGTCGGGGCTATGTTTGACGGCCAGTCGTCGGAGCAAAAGGCCTCGCTGGTGGTGCAGGACGACCAGCACCCGACTACCCAAAACCTGGAACCCAACTGGTCGCGCCGCGACGAGTGGCTCAACCTCAAAAACATCAGCTCCGAGGTCAATGTGCTGCTCACCGTCGACGAAAACAGTTACCCCGGCGGCACTATGGGGGCTTTCCATCCCGTTTCCTGGTACCACGACTACGACGGGGGCCGTTCCTTTGTGACCACGATGGGGCACAGCAAAAGCAGCTACGAAGACCCCGTCTTTTTGCAGCACCTGCTCGGCGCCCTGAAATATGCCATCGGCAACAACCAGCCGCTCGACTACACCAAACCCCGCGCAGCAACGGCGCCGGCTGCCACGACCGGCGGTACGGGTTTTGTGAAAACCAGCGTGGTGTGCGATTTGTACGAGCCGATGGAGTTTGCGATGTTCCCCGACGGAAAAATCCTGTTTATCGAGCGCCGGGGCGCGCTAAAGGTATACGACCCCGGCACCGGCGCCACCAAAGTGGTGGATGAACTGGCTGTTTTTATCGAACACGAAGAAGGTTTGTTGGGGCTCTCGCTCGATCCAAATTGGGCGAAAAACCACTGGATTTACCTGTTTTATACCCCGGAAGACGACGACGAGGCCATCCGCTTGTCGCGGTTTGAATTTTTCAATGACGCGCTGGTACGTTCGTCCGAAAAAATCCTGCTTAAAATCCCCACCCTGCGCGACCCGCGCCACTACCACGCAGCCGGCAGCATCGAATTTGACGACCAGGGTTTCCTCTACCTGGCGATGGGCGACAATTCAGCGCACCGCGACGGCTATTCTTCGCTCGACGAACGACCCGAAGAACAAGCCTTTGATTCGCAGAAGGCCTCCTCCAACTCGATGGACCTGCGCGGCAAAATCCTGCGCATCAAACCCCTCCCCGACGGCTCCTACTTGTGCCCTGCCGGAAATATGTACACCACCCAGGCGCAGGTGGCCTCCTTTGAGGCGCAGCCTTTTCTGAACGACCCCCTGCTAAAAGACTTTGTTCAGCAGCGCCTGAATACCCTTGCCCTGGAAAACGGTAGCCTGCCTCCAGGAACCTTCGACACCGACAGCACCGCCGCTCGTGCGTTTCCTTTTCTCACGAATGCCAAAGTTGGCGCAGGGCTACCGGAGATTTTTGTGATGGGGGTACGCAATCCCTATCGGATTTCCTTCGACAGCCGCCGCCGCACGCTCTATTGGGGCGAGCCAGGCCCCGATGCTGGTGTGGCCGACCCCAACTGGGGCCCCGAAGGCTACGACGAGGTCAATGCCGCGCGCACGGCTGGTTTTTACGGCTGGCCGTATTTTGTGGGGCCGAACAAAGCCTACCGCGATTATGACCACTTTACGGATACACCCGGCGAGTATTTTGACCCCCTGCACCCCGTCAATTTCTCCCTGAACAACACCGGTACGCCTTACTTGCCGGCTACCCGAAAACCGCTGATTTGGTATCCGTTCAGCAGTTCAACAGAATTCCCGCTCCTGGCCAACGGCACTCGCTGCGCCATGGCTGGCCCGACCTACTACTGCGACCAGTACCCCGCCGAAACGCGCTTCCCGGATGAATTCAATGGCAAACTCATTATTTACGATTGGATGCGCAACTGGATTCGGGCCGTCACCCTCGATTCGCTGGGCAATTATGTGTCGATGGACCCGCTGGCCGACAACCTCCGCGTATCGCGCCCTATCGACATGATCATCGATAAAAAAGGCTCTCTTTGGGTGTTGGAATACGGCACGGAATGGTATTCCACAAATCCGGATGCCTGCCTGAGCCGCATTGATTTTGTACGGGGCGACGGCAAGTCCGCCCCCATTGCAGAGACTGAGGCCAAGTCGCCGGTCCGCTGGGATTTGGGCAATAAAAACCGCAGTTTTTACAAGCCGGGCGATGTTTTGCCCTACAAAGTGGTGGTCACGGACCCCGCTTCCGTGGACCCGGCCGCCTTGCATTTGGCTATTGAGTACAAAGAAACCGAGCAAAATGCCTTTGCATTTGCCAAAACATACCGGCCGGCTGTGCCCAAAAATGAATTTGCCCGGGGGCAGACGCTGCT
>JADLDL010000367.1 GCA_020846655.1 Saprospiraceae bacterium
CACTGCGCGGTGGTGCCTCCGAACAACAGGTCGACGGATCGGTAGAAATAGTAGAGCGCCCCGCCAAAAAAACACAGGAACAGGAGTCGCGCCAAGGGAATGGATTCGCCGCCCAGGTGGTAGGACAAGGCCACGAGGGCCTCCGGCAGCGGAAACTCCAGGGCCAGGGTATCTGCAGCGCCCATCCAGCAGACGGCCGGGTGGAGCAGGTCGATGCCGTTTTGGTAAAAATCGCGGATGTAGTAGGCCGTATCGCATTGCCGCCAGTCGTGCGGAGCATCAATGGCCGGGCCCAGGTGCCAAAGGCGGAGGGCCAGGAGCAGGGCGATGGCCCAGGGGAAAAAAGCGTGTTTCGTGTTTCGTGTTTCGGGGTGCGTGTTTTGTGTTTCGGGTTTTGGGGTGCGGGGAGCGTGTTCCGGGAGCATAACCGCAGGTGGTTAATTTTTGATGGGGCTGGTAAAAATGCAGGGCTTGCGAGACGTTGTTTGTTGTTTAAAAAACGGAAAATCAAATAATGGACCCGAGCGGCCCTTTCAAGCCGTCCTGCAAGCCGTTGAAATACGCCCGCCGGTATTGCTCGCCGTCCTGGCTGATGCGCACGCATTTTTCCTTCAGTTTGTGCAGCCAGGCCAGGGTGTAGGCGTACAGGGGCTCGTCGGTGCTGAACATAAAATTCGGGTCGTTGAACACCGTAAATACGCCTTTCACCTGTGGGCTTTCGGCCAGCAGGGTGATGTTCAGCGGCGCAATTTTGTTGTAAAACAATTCGAGTGCGCCGGCGCCGGGCGCCGGGCCGCGGCTGCCGGCCGTCCATTTCAGGCCCTGGCGCGCCATCTCGTACTGCTGGCTGCACAGCATTTGCAATTGTTCGAGCAGCACATCGGCCACCTTTGGGCTGGCCAATTGGCCGGCGGCGGCGAAATATTCGATTTGTTTCAGGGTATTGTCGAAGAGGTCGTCCGACCAAAACTCCACCGAGGGCAAGCGCGTGTAGTACTCCAGCATGGGCCGCATCAGGCGCTCGTAGAGATCCCGTTCGGGAAAGGTATCGGGGTCGAAGCGCAGCGATTCGGTGTAGGGCAACTGCCAACTGATGCGGGCGTATGCAAACAGTTTGAACAAGGCCAGTTCGCGGAAATTGAGGTGGTAAAAAAACGGCAGGGTGCTGGTGGAAAACCACACGCGCAGGTGCTGAGTTTCTGCAAAGCGTTTGAAATGGGCCGCCATGTCTTCCAGGTATTCCCGGCCGTTGCGCACCGGCGCCTGGAGCGCGCCAAAACGGAAGCGGACCTGGCCGTCGGGCGGCAGAAGCCACTCGTCGAGCGAAAGTTGGAACTGCTGGGCCAATAGGAGGAGTTCGTCCAGCGACAACAATTTATCGCCGTTGAGCCGGTTGTAGACCGAGCTCTTGTTCAGCGACAACAACTCGCCCAATATGGCGGCTACGTTTTTTTCGCCGCACAGGCGGGCAATGTGTTGCAACAACCGGCATTGCAGGTCGCGGGTATCCGTCGGAAGCATACGGAGTGGTAATTTTTCCACAAAATATGGAAAAATTAAACAGGCAATCCGGAAAATGCTGAACAGCGCTGTTGCAGGGCCCGGTAGTTTTGACCCATAAATATATGCGCTATGAAAACCTACACCGTCGTACTGGTCTCCATGAGTGGGGTCCGGGTCTACGATACCCAACTCCTCGAACTCGGCCTGACGCTCCCCGGCTTCGTCGAACGCAGCCAGGTCATTGCCAGCCTGCCCAGCCTGGGCCTGCTCACCCTGGCGGCCCACACGCCACCGCACTGGCAGGTGCTGTACCGCGAACTGGATGCCTGGTCCGAGCCGGACATCGACGAAATATTCAGCCACCGGCCCGATCTCGTGGCCTTTTCAGCACTTACCCCCCGCATCAACGAAACCTACGCCCTGGCGGCCCGTTTCCGGCAGGCGGGTATTCCGGTCGCCATCGGCGGGCTCCATGTTTCTGCCTTGCCGGAAGAAGCCCTGCTGCATGCCGATGCAGTGGTGCAGGGCGAAGGGGAGCGGATCTGGGAGCGGCTCCTGCAGGATGTGGAAAATGGCTGTTTGAAAGGCCTGTACAGTTCGCTGCGCGACCAGCAATACCGCTTCCACCTCACGGAGTCTAAAATCCCGCGCTACGAGCTGTTGGATATTTCCAAATACAACCGCCTGACCATCCAAACCACCCGGGGCTGCCCGCTGCATTGCAGTTTTTGCGCGGCCTCGCGCACGATCAGCGCCTACAAGAAAAAACCGGTGCCGCTGGTCCGCCGCGAACTGGAGGCTATTTTTTCGATCTGGGACCGGCCGTTTATCGAACTGGCCGACGACAACACCTTTGTAGACAAAACCTGGTCGAAGGAATTGCTCCGGATGTTTGGCGAGTACCGGATGAAATGGTTTACCGAAACGGACATTTCGGTGGCCTACGACGAAGAGTTGCTCGAACTCCTCGCCCGCTCCAATTGCGCGCAGGTGCTGATCGGCTTCGAAACGGCGCAGTTGCAGGGTTTGCGGGGGCTCGACCGGTCCAACTGGAAATACCGCCAGTTTGACCATTACCTCAAAGCGATTGAGCGGATACAGTCGTACGGGATCTCGGTGAACGGCTGTTTTATCCTAGGGTTCGATACCGACACCCCGGAGACCTTTGCCGAAACGGAGCAATTTATTGCCGCCAGCCAGCTCTCCGAAGTCCAAATCACGCTGCTGACGCCCTTTCCGGGCACCGACCTGTATGCCACCTTGCACCAACAAAACCGGCTGTTGCAGGATCATTTCTGGGAAAAATGTACCTTGTTCGACGTGAATTTCGTACCGAAAAATTTCACGGTGGAAGAACTGGAACAAGCCTTCCGGCAACTCATGACCCGGGTGTACTCGGCCGACAACGTGCGCCAGCGCAAACGGATGTTCAAACAAATTTTGCGAAAAAACCTATCCCTATGACGTTGTTGCCAACTATCACTCAGCTCTTGCGGTTCCGGCTCGACCGGGACGCCATGCTCGGATTCACCCCGCGCCACTTCCTGGCCGGCTTGCTCGGCACCTGGATCGTCGGCATGGGCCGCTACTGGGACGATCCCGGCGCCTCCCTGCTCCAACACCTGGGCCTGGGCTCGGTCATCTATATTTTTGCGCTTTCAGCCCTGATCTGGCTGATGGTGTTGCCCTTCCGGGTGGAAGGTTGGCGCTACGACCGCGTGCTCACGTTTGTGAGCCTGACCTCCTTCCCTGCGGCGCTGTACGCCATTCCGGTGGAGCGATTTGTGCCGATGAAGGTGGCCATCGAAATGAACGTGTGGTTTTTGGCCGTTGTGGCCCTGTGGCGGCTGGCGCTGCTGCTGTATTTTCTTCGGGTGTTTACCCGGCTGCGCTTCTTTGACATTGTGACCCTTACCCTGCTGCCGGTGTGCGGGATCATTGCCGCGCTGACGGCCCTCAACCTGCACCGCGTGGTTTTCGACACGATGGGCGGGCTACACGAACCTTCGGCGCACGACGGCGCCTACCTGGTGCTTTTTTTCCTCACCCTGATCGCCTCGGTGCTGGTGATTCCCTTGCTGATTGCCTACGGGGTGGGTATTTACCTGCGGAGAAAACAGCACACGAGCGGGAACTCCGAGCGGGGCGGATGAGGCAATTTACAGCTTGAGTACCGGCATGGCGTATGGCTTGTTTTTACCAATTCCTGTAATCCAATACCACCCGGAAGTTTGATTCGACAGGTCAATTCGGGTTCTGGTTCCTTGTATTTCGGATCTGCTCAGCAGCAAGTTCCCTTGGCCATCCATTACTCGAAATGCTGTAAAAACGTTGTCAGGATGATCCAGATAAAACACACCGGTAGCGCTTGGATTTGGAGAGATATTGAATTTTGTTTCCGGATGCGTTGCTGGAGTAGAACTGAGCAGGCTGAGGCCAAATCCTTGCCGAATGTAGTTATTGACCGTCGGGGCACCAAAATTGTTATTCCAATTGGCTTTTGATAAGTTTTTTCGATGTTGGATA
>JADLDL010000368.1 GCA_020846655.1 Saprospiraceae bacterium
TGGAAACCTTCTCGATCGACAACGTATCGGTGCCTCTGGCACAGGGCCTGGCTTGCCCGCAGGAAATCAACCTGAAACAAAGCGCTACCAATATTCCCAGCGGCGGCTCCTACAACTACGGCAGCGTGAACCTGGGGAGCAACAACAGCAAGGTGTTTACCATCGAAAATACGGGCAGTTTTACCCTTACCCTGACGGGCACCCCGCCCAACTATGTGGTGAAAGGCGGCACCAATCCCGGCGATTTCGCGATTACACAGCCTGTGACCGGCACCATTACCGGCGACAACAGCACCACCTTCACAGTGGTTTTCACGCCCGGCGGCCTGGGCGCGCGCTCCTGCACCCTTTCCATCGGCAACAGCGACAGCAACGAAAATCCATACACCCTCACGCTGAACGGCACAGGCATTTGCCCGGCCATCACCTTTACAGGCACCCCCACGGCTACCTGTACGAGTACCACGAATGGCCAAATCGTGGTGAGCGGCGTGTCGGGTGGCACGGCTCCTTACCAATATTCGAAAGACAACGGCGCCAGCTACCAGTTGGGCGCTACGTTTGCCGGTCTGGCGCCCGGTACCTACCAGGTGGTGGTGAAAGACGCCAACAACTGCACCAGCGGCGCTACAGCCGTGACGGTGGGTAGCCATCCAATCCCCTCTGCAACGATCAGCGCCTTGCCCGATCCGGTGTGCCAAAACAGCGTCCTGAACCTCTCGGTACCCAGCGCAGGCTCGGGCGCGACCTACGCCTGGGTTGGCAACGGCGTCAACAACACCAGCGCCAACACAACTACAGCCAGCCCAACGCTTGCCGGCCCGCTTACCTATTCGGTGACGGTTACGACGGCACTTGGCTGCGTCAATTCCGGGACTGCCCAGGTGACGGTCAATGCGGCGCCGGGTTGCCCGGCCACGTTTAACCCAGCCAACTTGCAGTCGGGCGTGAGTGGCGCCGCCTTGCTGACTTGGAGCGCCGTAGCAGGCGCGACGGGGTATCGAATTACGTTTGGCGACAACGCGCCGGCCTACAACAATACCGTCAGTGGCCTTGACCTGGGCAATGTGACCAGTTATGATCCCTTAGGAGCAGGAAACCTGTTGGCCAACCATACCTATGGCTATACGGTCACGCCCTACAACGCCTGCGGCGATGCGACCGGCTGTCCGCTGCTGGTGTTCACTACTTCTTGTGCAGAGTCATTCCTCTGCCCCGCAGCCCAGGATGTACCCCTGAACACCGCGTGCAGCGTCACGATTCCGGATTTGGTGACGGGCCTGAGCAGCAATTGCGGCACCCTGACCTTTACCCAGAGCCCAACTGCGAGTACAGTGTTGTCTTCTTCACACAATGCAACGATCAGCGTAACGATCAATGCCAGCAATGCCACTTCCTGCATGGTTACCCTGACCGCTAAGGATGTTACCGCACCGCTGGCTCTGTGTCAGGCGGTGACCGCGAACCTGCTTGGCAACTCCGTTACCGTAACCGCCGCGCAACTCAACAACGGTTCGACCGACAACTGTCCGGCTGCGCTGACCCTGTCGCCGTCCAGCACGGTGTACACCTGCGCCAACATTGGCGCCAACACGAGCGTGCTGACGGTGACCGACGCCGCCGGGAATGCCTCTACTTGCGCGGCGACCGTAACCGTGGCCGATGTGACGGCGCCGACGCTGAACTGCCAGCCGGCCAACATCACCCTGAGCGCCGGCGGAACAGCCAGTATCACAACGGCCGATGTTTTTCTCAGCGGCACCGACAATTGCGGTAGCGTTTTCCAGCAATCCGTGGCGCCCAACACCTTCACCTGTGCCAACCTCGGCGCCAATGTGGTTGTCCTTACCGTACAGGATGACTATAGCAACCCCGCCACCTGCACGGCGGTGGTGACTGTGTCAGCGAGCGCTGCCTGCGGGCTTGATTTCAGCGGAAAAATCATTTGGGAACACGATGACATCAGCGGGGTGAACAATGCCACGGTCAACCTCACAGGCTCGGGTACCGGCAGCGACGGGACCGACGTCAATGGCAATTTTTCCATTTCCCTGCCGGCCGGCAGTGGAAGTTTTGTGCTGAAACCGGTGAAAAATGTCAACAAATTGAACGGGGTGACGGTGGGGGATGCTACCGCCATTCAACAACACGTGGCTGCCATCACACTGATCACTGATCCGTATAAAATGGTATGCGCCGACGTGAACAAAAGCAACTCGATCAGCACCCTGGATGCCTCGATCATCAACCAAACTATTTTGGGCAACCCGGTGGCGAATGCGCAATTCAGCAGCTCCTGGCGCTTTGTTCCCAGTTCGCATACCATGGCATCGCCGCCCTGGGGTTTCCCGGAACAGCGGAGTTACACGGCAGTCTCCTCCATTCCGCCCAATCAGGATTTTATCGGTATGAAAATTGGCGACGTGACCAGTGTTTTTTGCGAATCCGTCCAATTTCGGCGCCCCGGAGGCCCCAGGGCTGGTGTTGCAGACGACGGACCGCTTGTTGCAAGCCGGAGAGGGCCTGGCGGTTGAATTTACGGCGGCTGCGCAGCCCGATCTGGCGGCTTTCCAGTTTGCCTTGTCGTTTGACCCCGCTGTCCTGCAGTTGGAAAAGGTGGAACCCTTGGCGGGTTTGCCGCTGGAAATGGAACACTTTGGAACACAACTGGCTGCCGAAGGCGAACTCCGCGCGGCTTGGGCCCAAGCCAAGGGCGTACAAGTGGAGCCGGCAAGCCCACTGTTTCGCGTGTATTTTACCGCGTTGCAAAGCGGCCAGCGGCTGAGCGAGGTGCTGCGCCTCAACGATACGGTACTGGCAGGTCTGTCGTACACTACCCAACTGGAAGAATCGGGGGTAGAACTGGCGTTTGGCGAGGCTACCGGCACCCATGACCCGGCTGCCGGGCTGGCTGGTTTCCGGTTGTTGCCCAACCGGCCCAACCCGTTTCGGGCGGGTAGTGCTACCACGATTGAGTTTGAACTGCCGGCTGCGGCTGCGGTGCAACTCCGCGTTTTGGATGTCGACGGCCGCGAATGGTTGCGCAGCATCCGCGATTGTCCGGCCGGCCGGAACAGCGCAGTGTTGCAGATCGACGGCTGTGCTGCCGGTATTTTGTATTGCGAATGCATCACGCCGTTTGGCATATTGACCCGAAAAATGGTGATGCTGCGCTAAATTGAATAAGAACACCCTTCGTGGCCGTACGCTTGTGTATTCAGCAACAGCAAACGGCCTTAGGCGCCTCGGTACCCGTTTGGAACGGTGCCGACTACAAAATTTACCCGGCAAGAAGTTGTCGGGTAAATTTTGTGTAGCCTGTTCCAAATGTCCGGGCGACTCTGTTATCTTTGGGCTTCCTTCCTCCTAATAAGTCCCAGCCTGGGACGCTTTTCAGCCAATCGAATTATTTGGTCACCACACGGATGACGCGGACACCCCGTCCGGCGCTCACCTTTCAACTTTAATTTTTGCCATGCGTAAAATTAATCTTGTCCTGTTATTCCTATGCTGCGCCGGGCTGGCGCAAGCCCAATACTCCGAAACCTTTACCGGCCAAAACGGCAAAGGCCTGGTCGACGCCATTTGCCCGGCGGGCACCACCAATATCTCCAACTGCGGGAGTGCCTGCACGGTCAATGCTACAGACAATACGTCCACCTGCACGACTGTGCCGGTTAGTTTCACGGGCGTGAACTGGTCGATTGTCAAAGGCCCGGCGGTAAATTACTTCACGGACCTGAGTGGCTTTGGCTTTGAATTTACCAGCCCGGACGACTTTGGCGTGGTCGGTGACCAAATGCAGATCGATGATACCGACAATGAACTTTGCTGGCTGAGCCCGACGCTCAATATCGGCGCTGCCGGCGCGGTATCCATTTCGGTCGCTGTTTCCCAAACGGGAGGCCTGGAATCCAGCGATTACATCAAAGCCGAATACAGCCTCAATGGCGGCTCATTTGTACAATTTGGCAACCAAACCGGCGCCTTTGCCGCTACAACCCTGTCGGTCAGCGGCCTGACAGGCAGCACCCTGGTGATCCGAATCTGCGCCTTGACCAACGGCGGCGGTGAGCAAATTTTCTTCGACAACGTATCCGTGCCGCAAACCGGTGTGACCACAGGCTGTACGGCGCCCACCTTGAGCCGGACGGCTTTCCCAACGGGTAGTTGCAACCCCACGAGCGGCTCCATTCAGGTGACGGCTAGTGGCGGTACGCCGGGCTACAACGTGGCCTGGAGCGGCCCCAGCAGCGGCAACCCCGGCGGCACTGAAATCGCCGCTTCAAACGGCAGTTACACCATTTCGCCGCTGGCGGCTGGTACCTACAGCATCACGGTGACGGACGCGGCCAGTTGTTCGGCCACCACCACAGCCACCGTGGGCACGGCCACGGCCATGTCGCTGAGCACCCAGGTGCTGCCGGCTAGTTGCAACAGCGTCGACGACGGCGAAATTGACCTGACGGTGTCCAACGGCGTAGCGCCCTACACCTACAGTTGGGACAACCTGCCGGGCGGCGGCGACCCGCAGGACCAAACGGACCTGGCGCCGGGGACCTATTTCGTTACGGTGACCGACAATGCCGGTTGTGTTGCCACGACCAGCGCTACCATCAGCGTAGCAGCGCCGGGGGCGTACTCGGAGAGCTTCTCGATTGCGGGCAAAGGCATTCTCGACGGCTCCACCTGCAGCGGCGCCAGCGGCACGACTTGCACCAACAACAACTTCACCGGCGTGAACTGGACGATCTACGGCCTCAGCAACCTGACGGGTGTGGATATCGGCGATTATTTCAAAACCACAGGTGGCGTATTGCAGGCGCTGGACATGGACCAGATCGTGTGCTGGGAAAGCCCGGAGCTGGATATTAACCCGCCGGGCGCCGGCGTCGGTTTTTCCGTGGCGCTGAGTTGGGTCAGTTTCGACCAGGAACCCGCGGGCTCATCTCCGGCGGACAACATCGGCGACCACCTGGATGTGGAATACAGCCTCAACGGCGGAGCCTGGCAACGGGTATCCAACCAGGTGGGCGGCGGCCTTACGGGCCACACGATCAGTTATGTGAACGGCTCGGGCAATGACCTGAACGGTTCCACGACGGTGAATGTGAGCGGCCTGTCGGGCAGCACCTTGCGCATCCGGGTCTGCGGCCTGATCAATAGCGACCTGGAAACCTTCTCGATCGACAACGTATCGGTGCCTCTGGCACAGGGCCTGGCTTGCCCGCAGGAAATCAACCTGAAACA
>JADLDL010000369.1 GCA_020846655.1 Saprospiraceae bacterium
CCCTCCAACAAACCATCCTGCTGTGTCCCGGCGAATCCGTAAGCCTCGGCGGCAATAGTTACAGCCAGCCCGGCACCGTGACGCTCGCGCTGCCCGCCAGCGCCGGCGGCTGCGACACCATCGCCTCCTACACCCTGGAATTTAAAACCAACAACCAGCCCAATACCGTCCAGATCACTTGCCCGGCCAATCAGGTGGTCACCGTACCAGGCGGCACCCCGAGCGCCGCAGTCTCGTATGGCCTGGCCATGGTATTGTCCGACTGCCCATGCCCGGGCAACACCGCGAGTTTGCAATCCGGCAAAGCCAGCGGCGAGCAATTTCCCTTGGGCCTCAGCACGGTGTGCTACCGGGGCGAGGATGCCTGCGGCAACGCCCGAACCTGTTGTTTTACGGTCACCGTGGAAGAAGAAAGCGGCTGCGACGAGAAAAACAGCGGCTGCCTGCGGTTTGAATTGCTCAAGATAAACCGCGACGCGGCTAAAAACTGGGTCTACTACGTCCGGGTTACCAACCAATGTACGTCGGCCCTGCGCTATGCCTGGTTGCAAATCCCGGACGGCTTACCCGCGTTGGAGCCGGCCGGTGGCAACCTGTACACGACGGCCAATGGCCGGAATTATGAGCTGCGGAATCCGAATTTTTCGCCGTTTTATTCCTTGCGGTTCAAACCACTGGCAACGGGCCTGATCGGCGGCGAATCGGATGTGTTTCGCTATGTGTTGCCGCAGCAAGCGAGCGTCGAGTACATCCACGCCGCCGTTCGGCTGGAATCGGGCGCCTACTACGAAACCCACCTCAATACGTTTTTCTGCCCGCCGGGTACCGAGCCGCAACAAAAACAGGCGCTGGCAGACCGCAACGAAAAGCCGGCCGGCCAGCCCCGCCTGTCCGTTTTCCCCAATCCGACGGTTTCCGGCAGCACGCTGATACTGGAAGGACAAGCCATCGAAGCGGGTATTTTTGAACTGCGCGACTTGACCGGCCGGGCTATTGCCCGCTTGCCCATTTCGGCCAATCAGGTATCGCTGAATGCTGGAAAAACCGGCGCCGGCGTGTATTTTTTCCAGGTATTTGACAAGGGGCAGCCGGCAGGAACTGGGAAACTGGTTTTGTTGCGCTAATTCAAAAAACCTGGGCGGAAACGGAGAAAAAGCAGGACCTTGAACCCATGCAAATTACCTTCTCCGAACTGGAGTATTCCGAACGCCAGCAGCAACTGCTGGACGAGTACTCCCGCCTGCAAATCGTCGCCGAAACGGCAATCCTCCAACCGGATTTCCTGACGAATGACCATTACAAATTGTCCAAACTGGCGGCTCTTTGCGGCATGCAAATTTTTGCCGACCGTTTTGCCGCCTGGGTGGCCAAAACCAATCCGTACGAAAGCCCGGAAGATGTTTTTGTCATCAACATCTCAACCGACACCGAGCCGAGCGGCCAGCAAATTTCGTTCGAAGAATTTATCGGCCCCGGCTACCACATCGCTGAAGACCGGCTGGCCCTGTTCAACTTTCTGCCCGAACGCCATACTCTCGTGCATGAGGTGACGGAGGGTTTTGCCAAAGCCCTGCTCGATCCGCCGCACGACCTGGCACTTTCCATCCAGGCCGAAATGGGCTCCGCTTTGTACGTGGAGCGCCTGAACCAAGCGCTGCTGGACATCCTGCACACCTACCTCCGGGAAATACTGCTGTTGGAAAACCTGTCCGACACCGGGCATTTGGTCATTCACCAGTGGTCGGACGACTGGTCCAACTATTTCGACAGCGGCAAAGAATGGTGGGGCGCCTTTTTCTGGACGGTGTACGACACCCAGCGCCAGGAGATCACCGTGATCGGGGCTTCGGCAACGGATTAGCCGTAGAAATAACGCGGGCCGTGTATCTTAGCCACCAAAAACATATGGCTCGCAACGTACTCCTGATTTTTCTTCTCCTGTCCGGCACCCTCCGTGCCCAACCCACGCTCAAGCCACAAGCCGACCGGCTGGCCGCTCAGGTGGAGCCCAAAGTGATCGACTGGCGCCGCGATTTGCACGAACACCCCGAACTCAGCAACCGCGAGTTTCGGACCGCAGAAAAGGTAGCCGCACACCTGAAATCTCTCGGCCTGGAGGTGCGCACCGGCATTGCCCACACCGGGGTGGTGGGTATTTTAAAAGGCGGCAAACCGGGCCCTGTAGTGGGCCTGCGGGCCGATATGGACGGCTTGCCGGTCGTTGAGCGCGTCGATATACCGTTTAAATCACAGGTAAAATCCACCTACAACGGCGAAGAGGTAGGCGTCATGCACGCCTGCGGGCACGATACGCATGTGGCTATTTTACTGGGCACGGCAGAGGTGTTGTCGCAACTGCGCAAAGACTTGGCCGGCACCATCGTGTTTATTTTTCAACCGGCCGAGGAAGGGCCGCCGGAAGGCGAAGAAGGCGGCGCCGAATTGATGGCCAAAGAAGGCGTACTGGATAACCCGAAAATTGAAGCCCTGTTTGGCCTGCACATCAATGCGCAAACAGAAGTGGGTACTATCAAATACCGCAGTGGCGGCATCATGGCGGCTTCCGATTGGTTTTATATTTCTGTGACGGGCAAACAAACCCACGGGGCGGCGCCCTGGGGCGGTATCGACCCCATTGTGGTATCGACCCAAATTATCCAGGGCCTGCAAACCATCGTTAGTCGCCAAACCGACCTGACCGAGCAGCCGGCGGTCATCACCGTCGGGAAATTCGATGCCGGGGTGCGGGCTAATATTATCCCGGAAAAAGCCGAAATGGTAGGCACCATCCGCACGCTCGATGCCGGCATGCGGCGCAACATTCACCAGCGCCTGATCCGGACCGCAGAAAAAATTGCGGAAAGCGCCGGCGCACGGGCCGAAGTCCGCATCGATAAAAAAACACCCATTACCTACAACGACCCGGCCCTCACGGCGCGCATGTTGCCCAGCCTGCGCGAAGCCGCCGGCGCCGACAAAGTGCAGGAGCGCAAGCCCATGACCGGTGCGGAGGACTTTGGTTTTTTCGCTGAAAAAGTGCCCTCGTTTTATTTTTTCCTGGGCGGCATGCCCAAAGGGCAAAAGCCGGAAAGCACTGCGGCACACCACACGCCCGATTTTTTTGTGGACGAAAGCGGTTTGTTGCTTGGGGTGCGTTCGTTTTGTTACCTGGTGCTCGACTACCTGGGCAACAAGTAACTCAATAATTTACTTGTAGTTGCAGGCGAAGCAGGTTGCCGGTTTGGTGGTTGAGCGGGCGGGCCGAATCCTCGTAGCGGCGGTCGGAGATGGTGTAGGTAGCATTGAGTTCGACGTATTTGTTCAGTTGCCACTCCACTCCGAACTCCCAGTCGCGCAAGACATAGCGGCGGGCATCCAGTTCATGTTTTTTGCCACCATCGTAAAACTGGTACCGGACAAACGGAGATACCGGCTGGTTTTTGATGCGTGCTGCATAATGTACCATGACGTAGCCGCCGTTCAGGTTAGACAATTCAATGGAGTCGAGGCTTGGGTTGTACTGGGGACCTTTGCCAATATTATACTCTGCCTGAAAGCCAAACGGCTGTGGATACACGACCAGGCTGGCGGCTACGCGCCGGTCGTCATATAAAAAGCCCGGGGTGCCTTTTACATTTTTAGAGGTGCTCGGCAAATTGAATTTGCCGGTATAGGCCTGGATGCCCGGCTCGATGAACTGGCCGTTGCGCAGCTTGAAGGGGTACGAAATGCGGCCCACGAAATGCAGGTTGTCGTTAGTTTCCAGTTTGTTTGGGGTTTGGCCGTTGTAGGCGCCGAGGGCAATCATGCCGTAGTCGCTGGAGCCCCGCAGCCCCGATTTGAGCAGTTCGGCAAAACGCGCCTGCATGGCTGGCGGCGAGATCAGCAAAAAGCCGCCCAGGTCTCGTTCGTTGGCCAAGGCACTGTTGAGGGCATCGTTGCGGTCGAGCGGCAAGCGGTTTTGGCTGGATTGCAGGTTTTCAAATCCGAAGGGCACTTTGCTTTGGCCCATTCGAAACCGAAAGGTATTTTTTTTGTCGAGCCCGAGGTCGACGTAGGCATCGCGAATTTGGGCGAAATGCAGGTTGTTGGCAGAGGCTACTGAGGCAAAATCCGTTTGAAAATAAAAATAGACTCGTTCGGTGAGGTATCCGGCCAGTTTGAACCGGGCCCGCCGGAAGAAAAAGCCGTTGTTGTTGCCCCAGGATTTGTCACATTGCTCACAATTCAGGTCCGGATTGGTTTCCAGCAGGCGGTTGTAGCGCATTTGCAGGTATCCGCTCACTTTCAAAACGTCGTACCATTTGGATGACGGGGCCGGGGTGCTTGGCGCGGAGCTGGGTGAAATAGGTGTAGTTTGGCCAACAAGAGGGCCATATGCTGCGCATAGCAGCATAAATGCAGCGAAAAAACGTAACATGGTTAGTTTCTAATTAAACACGATTGACGCCGCAAAAGTCTTGCAAGCCCTTTACACGCAAGAAAATCCCATATTAAGTTTAGGTTAAGTTTGGCTGTTAAAATTCAAGTAAACTTAAACTGCTTTTCCCCTTGCAAAGCCCACCGGGCCCTTTCCTTTGCAGTAGTTTCTAATTAACTGGTTCCGGCACGATTGACACCGCAACGGGACCGTACGGCAGGCATCGCGGCAATCGCGATGCCTGTTTGGTTTCCTGCTGTCCGAAGTACGCCTGCCCAGGCTTCTTTGCCCCAAACGATAGATACCCGGACCGGTACAGGAGCAAAAGGAAATACCGCCGTCTCCCGACACTTTTTTTATTTTCCCTTGCCTGCTATTAGAATTCAATACAGCCCACCTATATTTACCCGGCTGAGCGAAATCTATTTTTCACGACTGTTAAAACACGGATTTTAGGGTGAAACCAACCGATATTCAAGACCCGGAATACTTCCACAAAGTAGTGGATTGCCAATACGCCTGCCCGGCCCACACGCCGGTGCCGGAGTATATCCGACTCATCGCAGCCGGGCGCTACACCGAAGCCTACATGGTCAACTGGGAATCCAATGTGTTTCCCGGCGTACTGGGCCGCACCTGCGACCGCCCCTGCGAACCCGCCTGCCGGCGCGGCCGCGTGGAAGAAACACCCGTGGCTATCTGCCGCCTCAAACGTGTGGCTGCCGACAACAAGGGCGAAGTCAAATCGCTCATGCCTCAGGCGCCGTTTCCGTCCAATGGCAAAAAAATAGCCCTCGTCGGCGGCGGCCCGGCCTCGCTCACTGTCGCGCGCGACCTCGCGCCCCTCGGCTATGAAATTCACCTTTACGACGAGCAGAAAAAAGGCGGTGGTATGATGCGCAGCCAGATTCCGGCCTTCCGCCTGCCCGAAACCGTGCTGGACGAAGAAGTGAATTTTATTACGGACCTCGGCATCCATACCCATTACAACACCTTTGTACACAGTATGAAAGAGG
>JADLDL010000370.1 GCA_020846655.1 Saprospiraceae bacterium
AGGAAGTTCCTAAAAAGTGCCGGAACTTTTTTTCATTTTCCTGGTGTTATACTTGAAGTTTTAGCGCCAGTCGGTTTATCTTTGCGGCGCTTCGGCAATATGGAGATTGTAGCTCAGTTGGTTAGAGCGCTGGTTTGTGGCACCAGAGGTCGGGGGTTCGAGCCCCCTCATTCTCCCAGAAAGGGGCAGGTTCAAAACCTGTCCCTTTTCTTTTGTGCCATACCCTTACAAGATGTCCTTTGTCGCAAGCCAAACGGGGGCCGGTCACTGACCGGCCCCCGTTTCGTTCAACGCGCAACACGCCCAGCGTGTTGAATTATTGTGAAATGACCATCCCGTGTAGCGCCACTTTCGTTTCGTTGGGGTACGTATTGGCTGTAATGTAAATCAGTTTTTTTTGCTCCCGGATTTTGCCTTCTGTATTGAATTTGGCGGTAATAACCCCCGATGCGCCCGGAGGAACCGGGTCATGTGGCCATTCCGGAATGGTGCAACCGCAGGACGAGCGGGCATTCAGGATAATCAAGGGCACCTTGCCGGTGTTGGTAAATTTGAACTGATGTTCGACGATGTCGCCTTCTTTTACTTCTCCAAATTCAAATTCAGATTCGGCGTACGTGATGCGGGCCAGTTGGTTGGTATCCAGGGGCAGATTGGCGCTGGCGGGGTTGCGCACCATGCTGCTGTTGGGGCCGTTTCCATCGCGGATTTCCTTGACCGATTCGCCGTCGTTTTTGCAGGCAGACCAGCCTAAACCCATTATAATCAAAAAAAAGAGGCTATTTTTCATGCTACATTAAATTTGTGTGAACAGACGCGCAAAGTTGCGCATTATTGTCTGAGCAGCGCTTGTTTAAACCGAAATTACTGTGCAAAAACCTTGCTTTTTGGTCGGATTTATGGGTTCCGGAAAAACCTACCTGGGGCAACGCCTGGCGGCTTTGCTGGCCCTGCCTTTTGTTGATTTGGACGCCTGCATAGAGGCCCAGGAACGGCAAACCATCGCCAGCATATTTTCCAGCCTGGGTGAGCCGGCATTTCGGCAATTAGAACAACAATGCCTGTTCAATATACCCACCGATATACCTCAAGTGGTGGCAACGGGCGGCGGTACTCCCTGTTTTCATGAAAACATGGCCTGGATGAACCAGGTCGGGGTCACCATTTACCTGCAAACCCCCGTGCCCGTGCTGGCCGCACGGCTTCGGCTGGATGCCCACACCCGGCCATTGCTGCAGGGCATCGGCGAGCAAGAACTGGAGGGACATATCGCTCAAATTTTGAGTCGACGGGCGCCTTACTATGAGCAGGCGCAAATCATTGCTCCCTTTAACGACCGGGAAATCCTGTTCCTGCAGCAATTGGTGTCAAGCATCCGCCAATTGGAACAAGCCTGATTCATCTTCCCAAATTTTTCCCTCGTCCAATAGGTAATTCATGACCTGCGCTACTTGTGCCTGGTGCCGGGCCGCAAAAGCCTTCAGCACTTCTTCCAGCGGAAGTTTTTCCTGGCGGAGCACGGCCATCACTTTGCGCTCCAGGGAGACGAATTGTTCGCTGGGCACATCCGGGGCATTCCGGCCGGTGCATACATCGCAAATGCCGCAGTTTTTGCTATCGTTTTCTCCAAAATAGGCGAGTAGCAAGCGGTTGCGGCAGCGTCTTGTTTCGGCATAATATATGGCCTGTTCCACCCGCTGTTCGGCCCGCTGTTTGCGGAAGGCATATCGCTCCTGGTCGATAGTCAGGTTTTCGGCGGCCACCCGTTCGCGCAGGAAAATCAATTGGGGTTTGTCTTTTTGGGGCTGGTACGACAGAATTTGTTCCAGTTGTGCGGTTTCCAGCACCTGCTCTACCGTTTCATGGGGCAAACTGGCATATCGGGCAACAGCCTGCAAACTGATCTCTACGTACTGGCGTTGAATACCCGGATAGGCCCGCAACAACACCTTGGTGAGGGTGTCGGCTTGCCGGTTTCGCAATTGGTAGTCATACAAGGCCTCGCGGGTAGCAGTAATCTGGACGCGGGCGGGCAAGCCTGCGGTATCCGTCAACACCACCCAGCCTTCCTGCTCCAGGAGCCGAAGTGCGGTATGCGCCGTCCCCTGGTCCAGTTTGTAGGTTTGACAAAAATAGGGGAGGTCAAAATCAAACGCTTCGCCCAAACCTGCGCCAATGGCCAACTGGGTATGACTTCCGAGCGCCTGGTAAACCTTGCGCACCTGTTCCATGGGCGGGTAGGCGGTCTGAAGTTGGCGTTTCAGGCTGTCGCCGTCGCCAGGCGCGTACAACAACACGGCGTAGGCTTTTTGGCCGTCGCGGCCGGCCCTGCCGGCTTCCTGGAAATAGGCTTCCAGGCTATCCGGCAGGCTGAGGTGTACGACTACCCGGACATCGGGCTTGTCGATGCCCATACCAAAGGCATTCGTACAAGCCATGATCCGGGTTTTGCCGCGCATCCAGGCATCTTGCTTGCTCGAACGCTCCTCCGAAGACAAGCCGGCATGGTAAAAATCGGCGCTGATTTTATGTGAACTCAGGAACTGCGCAATTTCCTTTGTTTCGCCCCGGCTGCGGAGATACACCAGGCCGCTGCCCGGCACGCTGCGCAGGATATCGAGTAATTTTTCCCGCTTTTGATGTTCGTACAAAATGGAATAGGAGAGGTTGTTTCGGGCGAAACTCTGTTGAAAAACATTGGGCCGCTGAAACTCCAGTTTTTCCTGGATATCAAGGACGACCTCACGGGTGGCCGTGGCCGTAAGAGCCAATACCGGCACATCGGGCAACCATTCCCGGCATTGCGCGATTTCGAGGTATGGCGGCCGGAAATCGTACCCCCACTGGCTAACGCAATGCGCCTCGTCTACGGCCAACAGGTTGATATTCATCCGCTGTATCCGCGCCTTGGCCAAATCCGTTTTCAGACGTTCCGGGCTGAGGTACAGTAATTTATAAGCGCCCTGGCAGGCATTTTCAAAAATGATATCCAATTCGCGGGGGCCCATGCCCGAATACACGGCAGCGGCTGGGATGCCGCGTTGCTGCAACTGCTGAACCTGGTCCTTCATCAGGGCTACGAGTGGCGAAATGACGAGGGTCAGGCCTTCGCGACACAAAGCAGGCACCTGATAACACAAGGATTTTCCGCCACCGGTAGGCAACAAGGCCAGGGTGTCTTTGCCGGCCAGCACAGACTGGATAATGTCTTCCTGCAAGGGGCGGAAGGCTGAAAAACCCCAGTGTTGCTGCAGAATGGAATGCGGGTCGCTTGGCTGTGGCATGGAAGTCGGTTTGGCCCGACAAAAGGGGAAAGGTTGCGGAGGAGGAGGGA
>JADLDL010000371.1 GCA_020846655.1 Saprospiraceae bacterium
ATCGTTTCGT
Organism: Saprospiraceae bacterium; assembly: GCA_020846655.1. Classification (GTDB taxonomy): domain Bacteria; phylum Bacteroidota; class Bacteroidia; order Chitinophagales; family Saprospiraceae; genus M3007. Next base: position 11 of record JADLDL010000371.1, read on the forward strand.
TCGCAAGACGACTACAACCAGGAAGTGGAAGCCTGCGATATTTTTGTGCTCCTGTTTCATTCCAAACTGGGGAAATACACGCGGGAAGAATTGAACCTCGCCCAAAAACGCCACGCCACCACCGGTGTGCCCCGGATTCTGATCTTTCAAAAAGACCAGGATTTGCCCAAACACCAGAGCCGGGAAGATGCCAACAGCCGCCTCGATTTTTTGGATGAGTTGAGACAAGCGGACCATTTTCCGATCCTGTTTGACAACACCGACGCTTTGCTGCGGCAGTTGGCCGGGATACTGCGCGAAGTATAGGGCCTCAGGCTACGCGCAAAAAAGGCTGGTTGGACTCCTTTTTTTGGCCCGATATTTTCCGCAGCCGTTTGATTTTGTACCACAAAATCTGCGCGACACCCAGCAGACAATCTTTGCGCGGACCGGTAAAAATGAAGGTCCGTTTGTGGTTGACCACATCGGAATGCAGCAAGCGGCACTTTGGCGTGGCGCCATACAGGGCTGCCAGCCGGGCAGAATTGGTGCCGAAGATCAACTGGCGCGTGCCGAACACCCGCAGGGCATAGGCGACACAGAGCCACACAAAAAAGTTGAGCCCGGTTTTTTGCTGAAACACGGGGTTCATCCAGAAACAACACATTTCGGTGTGCGGCTCCGCCTGCTCTACGTGCCGGTAGAGCGTATCGCGGTGTTCGGCGCCGGCAAATACCTCCAGGGTGCGCAGTCGCGTACCGGCGCCCAGCACGAAGCCGCCGATCAACTGCTCGCGCCACCAGACCCCGAAAACCAGGTTGTTTTCGTAGTACGCCCGGGGCACCTGGAAACCCGAAAATTGGAGATAGGCAGTGGCGAAGGCATCCAGTTCGGGTGTGGTTTGGATTTTTCTGAAAGCAGGGAAATGTAACATGGCGTGCGGGTGGTTTGATTTTTTTTGTGCAACTTGACCCTACAAAAGTGCTGGTCTTGCTGCCCACGCACATCCACATGATGATGTGGGCAAGATGCCCCGCAGTCCGAATTTTTTGTCAATACATCCTTCGCCCATGCGCCCTCTCTTGTTCTTCCTCTTTTTCGCGCCGGCTTTCCTGCTCGCGCAAACCACCGCACAACGGCATATCTACGACTCCCTGGTCGTGCAAGGGCACGAGGCTTTTGTAAGCCGCGCCTACCCGCAAGCGGCTCAACTTTACCTGGAGGCTTTCCGCGCCCTGGGCGACCGCGGCTTCAGCCAGGACCGCTACGAAGCCACCCAGGCCCTGGCACAAGCTGTCCTGCCAGAACCCGCTTTCGATAACCTGTACCGGCTTCGCGACAAAACAACGGACCTGGACTACACAACCCTGCTGGCCGATACCCTGCTGCGCCCCCTGCACCCCGACATGCGCTGGGCGCAATTGTTGGCCACCCTCCGCCCGGAACTGCCGGAACTGGCCCAACGGCTTGCCCGCATCCAGCGCCTGGACCAGGATTTGCGAAAAACACTGCCTGCCACCCGCGCGCAATTCGGCGCCCAATCGGCAGAAATGAAAGCGCTTTGGGAAAAAATAAGCCTTCAGGACTCCATCAATTTGCTGGACATCAAACAAATACTGGATACGTTCGGCTGGCCGGGCCCTAAACAGGTGGGCCATGGCGGCAACAAAACCGTCTGGCTGGTGATTCAGCACGCCGGCCTGGCCGAGCAGGAGCAGTACCTGCCCCTGCTCCGGGCGGCGGCCGACGAAGGCAAAGCCACCTGCGGCAATTTGGCCTACCTGGAAGACCGGATTTTGGTGCGGAAAAAGCAAAAACAACTGTATGCCTCCCAGCAATTTACCCCCAACACGTCCAACGAAACCTGGTATTACCCGGTAGAAGACCCCGACAACCTGAACATCCGCCGGGCAGGTATGGGTATGTCGCCCTTGTCGGACAAAACCATTGAGGAATTGAAAAAGCCGGCTCCCACGGGCTGGTAAACCGGTGTTTTTGCAGGCCTCACAACCCCAAAACCATGCCTTCTTCGGCGATGGAAAAACCGGCGTTGCGCACTTCCTGCCGCGCAGCAGCGTCCCAAAGCATCGGGTTGGTGTGGTTGAGGTGGATAAAGGTCACTTTCTTTTTTTCGGTGGCTGGCGCTGCCGAAAAGTGCTGCATGGTTTCCACAACGAAGGGGTGCGGCACCTCCTGCATGGATCGCCCGGGGAGTTCACCGTCTTTGAAAAAGGTGGCATCGAGCAGGGCGTAATCCACGTCCCGGACCTGTTCGGCAATGTCGCGCGACCACTTTTCCCACTTGTCGATGTCTGGGATAAACAATACTTTTTTGCGCGGCGATTCGATGCGAAAGCCCACGGTTTCTGAAAATTCATCGCGGTGCGGCACCTGGATGGGCGTCACGCGCAGGTCGGGCGTTAATTGGACGCTGCTATCGGCCCGGAGCGGCCGAAGTTCAATATTTTGCAAGCCCACCAGTTGGCTCCAGGGACCGTTGGTGCGCAGAAATTGTTCCATTCGCGGCATAGCCCACACAGGGGTGTTTTTGGCGCCCATCACCTCCCGGCCCAGTTGCATCAGTCCGGCGTAGTGACCGATGTGGGCGTGGGTGAGCAAAATGCCGTCGGGTGTTCGTTTGTCGGGGTAGCCGGCAGCCGCCTGGAGGCGCCGCCATTGTTCGGCAAACGCCGGGGTGGCTTCGAGCAGGAATACCTTACCGGCCCGCCGGTCCACCAGGCCGATGCAGGCGGGCAGTTTCGGTGTTTGCCGGCCGGCAAACACCTGCTGGCAGCAGCTGCGCTGGCAGCCGGCGTGGGGGTAGGCGCCGTCTTGCGCCACGCCGAGCACAAGCAGGAAGCATTCGTCGGCCGGGGTGTTTGGAGGACTTTGCCGGGCGCCGGCACAGGCGAACAGGAAGCAAATCAGTATTCCGAAAAGGGCGCATGTGGGCATAGGCGGTCATTGAAAATTGGACATTGCAATTTTTAAATGATAATGTTCAATGATTTATTTGGGAATGCCCAATGTTCAATGACCAATTTTCAAGTACGTATGCGACAACAGCGTGCTGGCCTACGCCCCGGCCTCGTAGGTCCCGTCGGCATGCCGGGCAAAACGCCCGTCGGTGCGGGGGTGTACCTGGTCGTAGCGGTTCCAGGGCCAGCCGCCGAATTGGGTGGCGTGGTAGTCATCGAAGGCCTGCTGGATTTCGGCTTTGGTGTTCATCACGAAGGGGCCGTACTGGATGACCGGCTCGCCGATGGGCCGGCCCTGGAGCACCAGGATGCGGGCTTCTGCGTCGCCGTTCACGATGGTCAGGTCTACCGCTGCATTGACCACGGCGGAGTGGTACTGTTCGATGACTTTTCCCGCCAGGGTAATTTGTTGGCCCATATAAAAATACACGGCCCGGTTGATGCCTGCGCTGGCTTTCGGGAGGGTAAAGCTGGCGCCGGGGGCCAGTTTCAGGTTAAAAATGGCGACCTCGTTGGCGGGGTCGGCGGCCCAGGAATCGGGTGGGGGAGCGGGCGCCACGTGGTCGTAGAGCCGGCCGGCGATAACTTCCGCCTCGGTGCTTTTGCCGGCGGCGTCGGTATGCTGGAGTTTGGGGATTTTGGTGCCCCAGAGCATTTTGAAATGGGGCTCCACCATCTTGTTTTTCTTCGGCAGGTTGAGCCAGATCTGGAAGAGCTCCATCGGGTTGTCGGCGTCTTTGTCGAGCAACGGAAACATCTCGGAGTGTTGCACGCCTTTGCCGGCGGTCATCCACTGCACATCGCCTTCGCCGTAGCGGCCCGAGGCGCCCATCGAATCGGCGTGGTCCACGAGGCCTTCGCGCACTACGGTGATGGTTTCAAAGCCCCGGTGTGGGTGTCCGGGGAAGCCCGGCACTTTTTTGCCGTGGTACATCCGGAAGCCGTCTTTGATGATGAAATCGTCGCCCAGGTGTCGGCCCGACAGCGACACGGCGGGGCCCATATCGTCGTTGCCTTTCGGAAACTTGTCTTCGTGGTGCACACAGAACAGAAAAGGATCGAGGGTGTCCCAGGCAAAGCCCATGGCTTTCACGTCGAGGATCGGGTCGGTCTCGGGGCTTTCCTGGTCGATCGATTTGGAGCGGCTGGTCCAGGACAGGCCCAGGAGGCTCAGGAGGCCGAGCGAAAATTTGGCTAAAAAGCCTCGTCTGTTGTTGTGGGTAGCGGCCATGCGACAGGAATGTTTTACAGGTTTAAAAAACAGAGTAGCAAAAAATGAACAGCACAGCGCGCGCTTTGTTTCGCCTGTGGTGGTGCGGCTGTATGGCCGCCTCAAAAATAACCCTTCCGGGAAAAAATCATGGGCTTCGTGCCGGCCTCTTTTGCCCGGAAAAGCCAATTTTTTCAGTAAAAATGTCCACCCGTTGCCGGCCTGCTGCCTGCAACTTTGTGCCATCTAAAAGGGGATTTCAGTCCCTGTTGCATAAAAAAAGAACACATGGAAAGCCTGACCACAGCACCGACCCTGAACCGCGACCAATACCGGCATTACTTTGAAACCGGCATTTCGTATGCTGACTATATGCGCGAGCTGGCCCTTGCGGCCGAAACACCCGACAGCAGTCCGCAGGCCATACACCTCCCGCAAAACCTGCAACGCAGCACCCGCATTGGCAAAACCATTCGCCTGACGGAAGATGTGCAGGCCCTGTTGCCGCGCCTGCAAGAGCGGGTGCACTGGCTGGTCCTTGCCGAACTCTGGTGTGGCGATGGCTCCCAGATCCTGCCGGTGCTGAACGCCATTGCCGGGCAGTCGGAGGGGAAAATTGAACTCCGGATCCTGTACCGCGACCAAAACCCCGACCTCATGGCCGCGCACCGCAGCGGCAACAGCGCTTCGATACCCAAGTTGGTTCAACTGGACGAACAATTTGAACTCATCGGTAGCTGGGGGCCTCGGCCTGCCGCCGCACAAGCCCTGGTGCTGGAACTCAAACAAAACCCGGCTACGGCGCCTACCTACTCGGAAGAATTGCACAAGTGGTATGCCCGCGACCGGCAGGTTTCGATTCAGGAAGAAATCGCGCAATTGTTGTTATCGGCCGTGCCGGAAGTAGCCTGATCCGGTGCGCATGAAGACGTTTCGGTGTTGAAACGGGCAAATTTTCTCACCTTTGCAGCAACTTGTACTGTTGTCTGCCATGAAAGAACCCGTAAATTTTTTCCCCACCCAAACCTCCGCCGCCACGGCCTTCCACATCAGCGACGAAGCCGAAGCCTGTGCGGCGGTGCTCGTGGCTTGCCTGCGCGCCAGCGAAATTTACGGCATGACCGAGAACAGCAATTTTTACACCAGCATCCGGAGCCGGAATATTTTCAAAGGCCACGACGCGATGGCGCTCATCGAGCTGGCCGGCCGGTATTTTGAGCAGGCGGGCAGCCCGGCGGCGCTCATCGACGCGGCCATCGGCGCCATTCGGGAGCAAACCCGCTTGCCGCTGTTTTGCCATTGCCTCGACGTTATTTTGTCTGACGGCGTGGTGACGCCGCAGGAAAACCGGATTTTCGTGTACCTGAAATCTCGCTTCAACGTCGGCGAAGAACTCGCCTGGAAGGCCATGGAGGTATTGCTGGCTAAGAACCAACTGTAGCAGATTAAATTCAAACCATTCGATTTACGGTAGTAGCGTTGGCATTGACCTTGGAGAGGTCAGGCGGCTGAACAGCTTCTTACAAAAAATAAAAAAAAATTTCGCGGCGAGGGTAAGGTTTTCGGCAAAGCCCGATAGTAGAGTATAGTCGCCTGAAAAACGGCGGCTACGCACTACCGGAGCCAGCCGAAAATCCGAAGAAAAGAGTAGGCTACACTGCACTCACTTCCACAACTCGTACCACATGAATTTCCGCAGCATCACCACCGCCCTTGCCCTGTGCACCGTACTTTTTTCCTGCGCCAAAAAAGAAGAACTCTCGGTCGTTGCGCCACCGACTGACGACAAAGGCCCCAGCATCCCGGCCGGCAACCTCATCCGCATTCATTTTGGCACCTCCACGCAAATGGGGTGTATGTACAGTTTTTCCAACTGCATCTGGATTGGCTGGGGCGCGCAGGCCACCAATTTTGAAGGTCGCCTGGCGCTCGAATTCGAGCAGGGCGACGCTGCCGGCCAGTATTTCGGGCAGTATTTCCCGCTGACAGCCGATTTCGTCGTCGACGCCGCTACCGCCAAAACCATGGGCATCGAAGAGCAAGTGATCCCGGCCGGTTTCTACCCCCTGCGCGATGTGGCCAGCGGCCAGGCCACTGGCAAACGGATGGTGGTGTTTCAGCCGGACGGCGCCCTGCCGCTGGCGCCCCTGGTGAACCCCAACAACCCGCAGGACAACATCGGACAATTGCACAACCTGGCAGTACAGGTGGTGTTGCACCAAAACCGCAGCGCCCTGGACGCCCTGAGCGGCGACCGCAGCAGCATCCGCAGCCTCGTGTCGGAAAAAACCATCCAGTTTATGGCGGAGGCTGAACTGCCCCTGAGCAGCACCGAGCAGCAGCGCCTGGCGGCCACCGAACTCTACCGCGACTACGGCAACTACGCCGCCCGCCTCGCCGAAACCCGCCTGAGTGCCGCCGATCAAAAAGCCCTGCTGGCTATTTTTGACGAGGCCGCTGCTTTGCCGCTGCGCTCAACGGATGAGCTGAGTCAGTTGCTACGCCTGCTCACCGAGCGCGAAAACCAGTTGGCACAAAACAGCAGCCTGGACAATCCCCGCCTCGGGTTATCGATGGTATCGGTGCTCAAATACAGCCGCTACTTCTGGTTTTGGAAATCGATTTCTTCGCCCGAGCCGGGCTCTGGTACCGCGCCCTCGTCCAAGATCCCCGACTGGGTATGGGCCGATATCATCGGTCTGGAACTGGGCGGCCCTGTGGGTTCGGCCATTGCCTCCACGCTGGTGTACCTGGATCAGCGTTGAAATCTGGGGAGCAAACGTGATAAACCGGCTGCGCCCGGCTGCTGAATAGCGGCCGGGCGCAGTGGGCGTTTGGTGGGGAGGCGTCTCTTTTTTTATGGCGATCAGCGAATGACCATAAAAGTGGGGCTAGTATCTTGCGCCGCCATGGCGCTGTCAAAATTGAAAAAAATCATGAACTCTCGGTTGTATCTCCTTTGCCTCCTGTTTGCGCTTGCCGCCTGCCAATCGGACCCCAAGCCCCTGCCTCCGCCGCCTCCGCCGCCAACAACCCAGGTGGCCCCGCCGCCGCCAACGACCGGGCAGGCCAGTGTGCCGGAGCCGCCGTTTGTGCAGGAAGGGGTGCTGGAGTTTCGGAGTGCCGACGAGGAACAGTCGCTGTTGGTGCTCTACATCGAAATTGCGCATGAAGACCAGGAGCGCATGCAGGGGCTGATGTGGCGCAAAAAAATGGAAGAGCGGCAGGGCATGTTGTTTGTGTTCGATTGGCAATCGCCGCAGTCGTTTTGGATGCGGAATACCTACATTCCATTGGACATCATCTATATCGACGAGCAATTCAAGGTCGTGTCGATCCGGAAAAATACACCTGTGCTGAACGATTCCCCGCAGCCTTCCGGGGTGCCGGCCCGCTACGTGGTCGAGGTGAACGCCGGCGTGTCTGACAAATACGGCATTCAGCCGGGTAGCCGGGTGGCCTGGACCGATATGGTAAAAGGACAGGCGATGGGGCCGTTTGAGGTGAAGGATTTGTAGGCCGGTTGGGGCCCAATAAGGGGAGGTTCATTCGCAACTGGTCATTGGACATTGGACATTTCAATTTTAAAACTTCATCACTCCGGCAGTTTAATACCCATCAAAAAATAGTTGTCGGCGCTGTACAGCACGCGGCGGGTAGTATCGATGGCAATACCGGCATTGTAGAAAGATGCGTCGGGGCGCTGGGGGCTGTGGTTGGGCGAGGGGACCAGCCAGATCCATTCGCCGGTGGCGGCGCGTATGGCATAAAAACTATAGTAGCCCGTAGCAGTGCCGTAAAGTATGCCATTGAAACATCGCAGGAAAGGGTGATGCCCGTATGTGTTGGGGTTATTCCAGACAATAGCGCCGCTATGTTTGTCCAGGCCCCACAAGCCCGATTCCTCTGTTTGGAGTATAAGCATATCTTGATACAACACGAGTGTACTCCTAAGGATGCTGTTTCTGAAATTACCTTTCCAAATATCTTCACCGCTCAGCAAATCAAGACAGCGCAAAGTGTGCTGGCAATTGAGATAAAGGCGGTTCTGTTCAACAAGGAGCGGATTCAGGGTCACGGCGCCTTCCGGGTCGATGTTATGCCGGGACCATTCAAATTGCCGGGTGCGGAGATTAAACGCATACAAACTCACTTGCTGAGTTTGGCCGTTGGTGGTATTCGGGCCGGTATAGCGCTCGTGGTTCCGGATGATCAGAATGGAATCGCCGTGCGGGTTGATCCACAAAGCCGGCGGCGCCATGTTAGCCACATAGTCGTCGTATTTTCCCGGAAAGGTCACCAAGGTATCCCAACGGCCGTTGAGGTAATGTGTGCGCACGAGGCTTCTGCTGGCTGGGCCATAGGAATTGTGTACGGCATAAACATAGTCATCGATTACAGATGCCAAGGAACTGGCATTGGTTTGTATGGATTTTACCGAGCTGTGCCAAATCAGCGCCCCGGTCCGGTTGTCTATGCAGGCGGTGCTCTCCTCGTCGTGTACAATGGTGTTGTCCTTTATCCCAAGGATATGACCCGGCTCCATGAAACCTTTGTGCGATGCGGAAAAGCCATCTACCGCCCACACCCTGTTTCCGGAGCTGTCGCGCATTTCAACCGACGTGCCCAACCCGAACTGGACAATATCATAAATAATGTTATTCCCCCAAACATACTGGACTTCCGCCTGGCGCCGCATCGTATCTGCCGAAAGCGGCGCCTTCCATCTTACGGGCAGTACCGTATCTGTGGGGTCGTCAGGCGGCTCGGGGGCTGGCTTGTGGCAGGCGGCGAGCAGAGCGGCCAAAAAGAGGTAGAAACTTATTTTGTTCATGGTTAAAAAGGTAAAAGCAGGCGGGCACTGAACACCCGCCTGCAGGTATGAAAAAAATCTGTTCGCTTGCTGTGGGGCCGGAAGCCCAGACCCAAGCAAGGGTTTTTAATGCAACACCAACATCGGCTTGCTGCTCCGGGTTTGCGCAGCGTAGTCAAATACTTGTACCCGATACACGCCTTCCGGCAGCGAGGAGACATCTATGGTAAGCGTTTCCGTGGCTACGGTAGCATATACTTCAATGCCCATGGAATTGTACAGTTGCACCCGGCATAGGCTGGCCGGCAGCAATACCCGAACGCTGCCGGATGCCGGATTGGGCTGTATCCGGATCGGGTCGGAAGCCGGTCGACTGGCCGGTTGGCGGTAGCCAAAAGCGCCGGCCTCGCCTTCGGTAAAGGAACGGGCAGCCTGAATCAATACGCGGCAGGCATCGGAATACGCTTCCGGAAGTGCCGGCTGCCACAGGTCGGCCACGGGAACAAAACGCGCATACGCCTCCCCCATTGATTCGGCCAGCAACTGCGCTGTGGCGGACTGGTATTGGGCGCGCACACTCGTTTCGACATCGGTCAGCAAGCTGCAATCCGTCCAGCACCGCTCTTCCGGACCCTCGCAGGCGAACTCGGGCAGGCAGTCCTGCGGCTCTGCCTGTTCTGCCGGCGCCCAAACGACCGACACCAGGGGGTCGAACACCGTGCAGGGGCCGCCTGTGTTGCGCCGCACATCAAAGCCCAAGGTCGGATTGCCGGCCGGAGAGACGCCGCCGCCGAAGCCGGTGCCCCAGAAATTGCGGGTAGCCGGTATGCTGCCGGGCACTTTGGCGGAATAACACACACTCAGGTATTTGCTCGTGTTGCCGCCGCCCGTTACCGCGCGGATGAACGTGTTGGGGTGCGGTTCAAACAGGGCGTTGGCCGTCATCAGGGTGGGGTCGATCAGGAGGGTGACATCGCTTCCGCAGATGCCGTGGTGGTTCCAGGTAAAGCGGGCACAACTGGCTTGCACGAGCCCTTTGGTCGCATCGCCTTCCATCGAAATGCCGGCCAGGCAGTGATCGAGGGTAGCGCCATTGGTCAGCAGGATGTTGGACGGGCTGTGCGCCGGATCGCCCAGGGAGCGGTTGCCGATGCCGATATCGCAATTGCTGATGGCGCCGCCATCCATCCAGCACAGGAAACCGCCTTGGAGCCGAAGGCCCTGGAGCAGGGAATTGTCGGTGAGCAGATCGGCAGCGGCGTAGCTGCTGGGGGCTGCGCCAGTGGCGTTGCCGATGATTTGACAGTCGCGAAACAGCGTGAAAAAATTGCGGTCGCTGAATACGGCGTACGGTGCGCCGCCGCCGGGGGTGTTTTCAAATGTACAATTGGTGAACCCGACGCCTTGTCGCGCGCTGATATCGCAGCCGATGGCATAGCGGTTGAAATCCGTATGGTTGACCGTCAGGCTGTTCTCCGGATGAAAAGGATTGCTGCCTTTGCCGCCGTAGATGGCCATGGGCTGCTCCACATCTTCGAAGCGGCAATTGGAAACGGTGATATTGCCCGGCTGGTCGGGCCCGAACAAACAAGGCGCGCCGCCGCCGCCGTAAAACTTGACCCACTGGCACTGCACATCGCTCCCCTTGCCGAGCCGGATGGAAGAGGTGCCGGTGTACTCGACAGCGCCCCGGTTGAGGTCGAGGTGAATACCGTTGGGGAGGCTGAGCGTGGTGTTGTCGTCCAGGTGCAGGAAGCGGTTGTAGGGTATGGGGCTGCCGTACAGGTGAAAGCGGGTGGCGGCGGGACCGAATTCGAGCGTATGCGTGGGCGCCAAACTGAAATACCCCTGCCCCGAGAAGTTGAAATCGCCGTTGTACACCAGGCGGCCTTCGATGCGGATTTGCGATTCGGGGGATTCGAGGATGATGTTGGCGCCGGGGTCGATGATGAGGGTGGCGGTTTCGTCGATGAACGCCTCACTCTCGCCACTGAGCCGAAGCGTACTCCCAGCCCGCAGGTGAATAATCGAGGAATTCCCGGTAGCCGACAGCCGGGTTGCCTGGAGGAGGGCAATTTCAGCGCCTGCGGGAAGGTCTAAGGCCGTATTGTTCAGATCGAAAATACCCTTCGCCTCAAATTCAATTTTTGTATTTTCTGCCATGGTAAAGGTGGCATCGGTAGCCGCCACCTGCACATGCGAGCGCGCCTTCAACGCAGCGCCGGCCTGCAATTCCAAAACTGTGCCGGGGGTGAAAAAAAGTTGGGAACTGTTTTCCAGGCGGATTGGATCGGAACCTGCGGCGTGTAATTCGCTGGACGATGTAAACAACATGCCGGCGGTATTTTCAGGAGCAGTGGCGTTATCCCCCACCAGCAATTTGCCTCCGTCTTCGATTGTCACCACCACTTGTGCACTTCCACCGCACAAATCGCCGGGCACCGATACAAAAAACGCCTGTGGGCGGCCGTTTTGCGGATTGCCCGAATCAGACGTGTAGGCAATCCGGTCCTTTCTGTTGATCCACAATTGTGCCCCGCTCCGGACGGTCAAATCCGCTGAAATTGACCTGGGTGTCGATACGATGCCGGCCGAAACGCCCGTGTCGTAGGCTTTGCCAAAATTATAGATCTGGCCGGTGGATAACTCCGCAGATAAAACCGCTGTGGTGCCATGCGGCATCAATTCATCGACCAGCACATCCGCGATGCGGGTATTCATAGACACGTGCTCCTGGTTGTATTCCGGTAACTGGTTGAACGGCGACTGCACCGAATTGTCCTCCGAAACGCTTGAACGGGAAGCCACCCCACCCGAGGTCGGGGAGAATAAATCGTCAGTAACCGGCAAACCCATACTGCTGGCAGTGGGGACGAAACAAAAATGGTCGAGCGCGACATCGACAGAATAAGCGATTTGATCTTGGACATTGTCAAATGCAGCACTTAGGGCGCTTTCCAATTGCGCCAAACCAATGTTCGAATTTCCACCCGGCGCGACATCCATCTCCAGGACAACCGGGTGTGTATACGAAACACTTTCCTCCAATTGAATGGGCGCTACGATCACTGGAATTACTTTTGTGGTACGTTCGTACAGGAGGGTGGCCGTTTCTGTGGTGGCATAGGCTGTTCCTTCAATCCGGACATCGTACTGCCAATAGGGGACGCCACCCCAGGGCACGCCGTCCAATGTTAAGGAGAATTCCATAGCAATGGGCGACAGCACGCTCTCTTGTCCGATGCCCAGTCCGCAGCCGTTGGCCAGCGCGATATGGCGTGTGATAGCCGTCAGGGGTCGGATGGCCTTCAGCGCATCCAGTTCGGTCTGAAAAGCGTCGAAGCCGGCCGAGGACAAGGACAAATTGCCATTGGCGTCGATAACGGCTTTTTGACGCAGCATTTGGGTAGCGGAGTAGCCATCCAGCAGTTGCAGGGCCAGTTGGATGTTCGGGTCGGCAGCCGTGGCTCCGGAGAGATTGAGCAGGTCGCGGATGAGCAACTGGATACCCACCGGGAAATTGGCTCCTTTGAGCGGCGTGTCGTAGCTGAAGAAGCGCTCCACTTCGGCGTCTTTACCCTGCACGTTGTGCATGC
>JADLDL010000372.1 GCA_020846655.1 Saprospiraceae bacterium
ATGCGCCTCCGCACACGTCCTGCTGAAGGTACTCGCGATAAAATTTGCCATTGGCGTCTGTGAGTATGGAATCTGTCAACGTAGAGGAACTACCTCCGAATATGGTGCCGTCGTAGCAAAGCAAATAAATTCTAGCCCCTTCTATCGGCTTGTCAGTACCGTATTCCGTGATGCGTCCCTGAATTATGGTGCGGGGCGGGTCTTTGTGGCAGGCATAGAAAAAAAGCAAAATGCTTAGAAAAAGTAGCGGCAGGTAGTTCAGTCGTTTTTTCATTGGCGATTTTATTTAGGTGTGAAGGGATGGTATTCTAGCGAATGAAGGCGCCTGAGCAGACAAGCATATGGCTGTGGTCAAAAATATAAAAGCAAAGTGTGATCGCATGTCGTAAACAATTTTTAGTGAGGTGTTCATCCCGCCACTGGCCGGTGCGGCTAGATGGGGAATTGCGGTTGTTTTCGAAAACGCTTGCAATCTCCGGCATAAGGCAAGGCTCCGCAAATGGCAATTTTCCCGGAAATCGACACCGTCGGCCTGCTGGGTGTCGATTTTCGACGTTCAGGGTAGGTTGTGCAGCAGGCAGTGTCGGAAATCGACAATGATCCTTGGTTCTTCGGCAGACAGTGTCGAAAATCGAGAAAAAAAGAGGCCTCTTGGGGTAAGTGTAGTATATTTGAAAAATCAACCCGCTTTATCCTCCATCTATAATAAACCCGGTATGGCTGAAAAATCATCCCCGTCTGCGCTGGCCGAATACGTGCTCTCCGAAATCCGCCGCCACTTGCCGGCCAATATGGAACTGGCCAAAACCATCGAACCCTTGCTGGGCCTCAGTTCCAGTTCCTTGTACAAACGATTGCGGGGCGAAGCGGCTTTTACCGCAGATGAGTTGCTGCTGCTGGCCCGGAGTTTCGCCGTTTCGCTGGACCATTTTGTGCTGAAAAACAAAGGCATCGTTCGGGTGGACTTCCCGGCTATGACCACCCCGCTGCGCGCGGCGCCCGAATTTTTGCAACAAATCAAACAACATTTACTCCTGGCCACCCTGCTGCCTCAGGCCCGGCTGTGGTATGCCACATCGGAAGTTCCACTGTTTCACTATTTCAAATTTCCGGAACTCGCCGCCTTCAAACTGCATATGTGGAGCCGGACGACCTGGCAACTCGACAGCATCCGCCCAACGCAGTTTTGCTGGGCCGACAATCCCGATGCCGCTCAGATAGAAGAACAATGCGCCTACCTGTTTAAACTCTACACCCAACTCGAGAGTTATGAGTTCTGGCCCTCCTACCTGCTGGAAAATACCCTCTCGCAAATCGATTACCTGGCCTACCAAGGCGGATTTGCCGATCCGCAGGCTCCCCGCCGCTTGTATACATACCTGAACGACTTGCTGCTCTGGCAACGGGAAATGGCTGCTTGCGGCCGAAAACTGGACACCAATGGCCAAAAAATGGCCGGCTTCACCCTGTACCACAACGAAATTGCCCACACCAACAACACCTTTTTGCTGCAAACCCCCGACTTCCGCCAGGCCTTCTTTACGTTCGATAACCCTAATTTTGGCGCCAGTATTGACCCCGAGTTTTGCGCCTACACCCAAGACTGGTTCAACAAACTGCAACATTGTTCCACGCGCATCAGCCTGGAAGGCGACAAACAACGCGCCCGGTTTTTCGACGGCCTGCACCACCGCCTAGCGCAAAACGCCCCGGCTGCGTAAAGACCATTCCCAGCACAGCAACTTTTTTTTCAAAGCCCTCTTGCATCATTGAATACTTATCTCTTACATTTGTGGTGTACTAATATACTAATACACTATGGCAAATGTACAGATCGAACAACTGCGCTTTGGATACAAACGATCCAGGCCCATGTTTCAGGACCTGAGCCTGACCCTGGAGCCGGGCCACGTCTACGGCTTACTGGGGCGCAACGGCGCCGGAAAATCCAGTTTGTTGCGGCTGATGGGCGGCTTGCTGTTTCCGCAGGAAGGCTACTGCCGGGTAGGCGACTTCCGGGCGGCCGAGCGGCACCCCGATTTCCTGCGCGAGGTGTTTTACATCCCGGAGGAATTCGACCTGCCGCACATGCGCATCAGCGATTATGTGCGGGTGAACGCCCCTTTTTACCCGCGCTTCGACCGCGAGCAGTTTGAGCGCTACCTTGACGAATTCGAACTCGTGTCGCACCTGCGCATGACGGAGCTGTCGTTTGGTCAAAAAAAGAAAGTATTCACCGGCTTCGGACTGGCCGCCAACACCACGCTGCTGCTGCTCGACGAGCCAACCAACGGCCTCGACATCCCCTCCAAAACCCAGTTCCGGCGCCTCATCGCCCAGGTGGTGGATCCCGAGCGGGTCATTGTGGTGTCGACACACCAGGTGCGCGACCTGGAGGGCCTCATCGACCCGGTCATCATCCTCGAAAACAGCAAAGTGCTCCTGCACGAACCGATGGAGCGCATCCATGAAAAACTGTGGTTTACCACCGTGCCGACGCTCGAACAAGCCCCGGCGCCCCCGCTCTACCACGAACCCTCGCTGCGTGGCATTGCGGCAGTATTGCCCAATCCGGAAGGTCGGCACAGCAAACCCGACCTGGAACTGCTGTTCAATGCTGTGCTGAAAAACCCGGACACCATCGCCGCCCTGTTTGCCCAACCCAGCCTGACACCCGCCTGAATCCACCTCTAAATCCATATTCGCCATGCAATTTTCATTGGAGCGTTTTTTTCTCTTGCTGCGCAAACGCTGGGCCGAGTCCGGCCGGATGTACCTGCTCGGTCTGGCTATTTTGGCGGGCTTTTGGGCGCTTACCCTCAGCCTGTTTATCCTGGCCGGCAACGGCAACCAGAATTTGCAACTCGTCATGCTGATCATGGGCCTGATCGGGGGCGGCGCCATGTTTGCCTACCACCAGTTCCAGCAACTGTCTACCACGCCGGGGGCCATCCGCTTCCTGCATCTGCCGGGTTCGCACCTGGAAAAAAACCTGGTCGCCCTGCTGTTTATTTTCGGGTTTTTCCTGCCGGCGGCCATGGCCGTGTTTTATGTGGTGGATCTCAGCCTGGTCGAAATCGCCCGCCGGCGCTGGTGGCCCGATGCGGACGAGAGCCCGTTGAAAATACTCGACTGGCACAAAACCGGCGACGCTATTGCCACCTACGGTATCGTAACGGCGGTTTTTGCCCTGGGCTCGGTGTATTTCAGCCGTTCTGCCCTGGTCAAAACCGGCGCGGCCTTTTTCGTACTCGGCATGGCCATTTTATTTGCCAATTTCTGGCTTCCGTACTGGCTGGTGCCGCATTCGGAAAACATCATGATGGTGAGTGAAATGTTTGACAAACTGGAACTACACAACCGCGAAACCAGCGAGGTGGATGTCATGCAGTTGCCGGAAAGTTGGAAAACAATGTTTAATGTCTTCCTGGCTGTGTTGCTGCCGGTCTATTGCTGGTGCATTGCTTACGTCCGACTTCGGGAAAAACAAGCCTAACCGTTTAATCTTCACTGATCTATGGAATTCCGCGATCACCAAGCCATTTATGTCCAAATCGCCGACTACGTGTGCGAACAGGTGTTGTTGGGCCAGTGGCCGGCCGACGAAAAAATACCCTCGGTCCGGGATCTGGGCGTGTTGCTTCAGGTGAACCCAAACACCGTGATGCGCAGTTACGAATGGCTGCAACAGCGCGACGTGATTTACAACAAACGCGGCATTGGCTTTTTCGTATCGCCGCAGGCCCGGGCCCATATCCTGGAATACCGCCGCGAAGTGTTTCTGGAACAGGAACTGCCCGTTGTGCTGCGCAACCTGATTTTATACGACATTCCGCTGGAAGAACTAACCCGGCGCTACGACGCCTGCCGCCGCGATTTAAGCCCTCCTCCTCAACCGTAAAACGACATCTATGCGTATCAAAACCAGTAACCTGCTCATTCTCCTGGGCCTGGCCTTTTTTGCCATTGCCCTCATAGCCAGCACCCTGCGCCTGCGCCAGGAAGCGGCAAAAGTCGATTTTTCCGACCCCTACCGCAATTACCAAAAAATAGAACTGCCCGCGTTCCAGCGCCTGGTGTTGCGCACCGGCTATGCCGACAGCAGCATGAACCCCTACCATATGCGCCGGGCGCGTTTCAAAACGCAGATCAGTTCGGCCGAAAAACCCATGCTGCTCTTGCTCAAACAGGTGAGCGATTCGCTGCACTGGGACGTGAAAGACGGCACCCTGACCCTCAGCGGCTTCAACCGCAAGCTCGAACTCGACCCGGATATGGCGGTGCTGATGCTGCGCACGCCGGTCCTGGAGCAAGTGGAAGTGGCCGGCGCGGCCGTTGCGTTTGAGGAATTTAAAACCGATAGCCTGCGGCTCCTTCTGGCGCCGGTCAGTACAGCCGAAATCGCCCAAAGCCAAATCGGGTACCTGTATGTGCGGGTCGAAGACCAAAGCGACGCCACCTTGCAGCCGGGCACCACCGTCCAGTCCATGCACGCTGAATTGAAACGCCGCGCTACGCTCAACTGCAACGACGTATTGCCCGGCGCATTTACCCACGAGGTGAGCCCGGAATCAGAAATTACGGTGAAAGGACGGGCCACTGCGATGTTTTTGCGCTAGCAAAGACCTTTACCCGAACTTGATTTTTAGCGCCAGGCTGAGCACGGCCATAGCAATCAGTACGAACAACATTCCCATGATGTAGGCCGTGCCCACGCCGGGCCCCTGCTCGCTGTGGGCGCCCAGGGTTTTTTCCAGTACATAATGCGCGCCAAACAGGCAGGCAAGGTTGATGCGCAACAAGAGCCAGTTGCGCTCGATGCCCGGCCAAAAGAACAAGCCAAAACTCAGGGGCAGCAGCACGAGGGGGACGATAAAGGCGGTGTTGACCAGGAAATTGTCCATTTCCTTGGTGGGCGGCACATTGGCCCGGGCCAACAGGGTCGCCAGGCTGTAAAAAATCACCCAAAGCAATTCGGGGCCAAGCAGGAGGTACAGGACGCGGGGCATAGGCAGTGGTCGCTTTTTCAGGTAAACATGCGGATTTTAAACTTTGCGACCAAGCCCCCTTGCGCCGGGAGGAATTTTTAGACTATATTTGTATTAAATTTAGGTTAGTCTAAAAATGTAATTTAGTGATGCGAAAAATATTCCTCCCGCTTTATATCCTTTTCCTGCCGCTGCTGCTCCTGGGCCAACACACACCGCTAAGCATCCGCCTCTCGGATGCGCGCAGCGGCGAGCCGCTAGCATTTGCCACCATCCAACTGCTGAATACCCAATTGGGCGCTGTGGCCGATTCGGCCGGGCAAGCGGTTTTGAACATTCCGCCCGGCCACCAAGCGCTGAGGCTGCGGGCACAAATGCTTGGCTACCAGCCCCAAAACATAGTGCTCGACCAGCGCCTGGACACGCTGGAGATCCGCCTCGAACCGCTTTCCGAAGCCCTCGGCGAAGTGGTGGTGAGCGGCACGCTCAAGCCCATGTCGCGCTCCGAAAGCCCGGTGCCCGTGGAGGTATACACCCCCAAATTTTTTCGCGCCAACCCCACGCCCAGCCTGTTCGACGGCCTGCACATCGTGAACGGCGTTAAACCCCAACTGAACTGCAACGTCTGCAACACCGGCGACATCCACATCAACGGCCTCGAAGGCCCCTACACCATGGTCCTGATCGACGGCATGCCCATCGTGTCGGCGCTCTCTACGGTGTATGGGCTGCAGGGCATCCCCAACAGCCTGGTGGAGCGCATCGAGGTGGTGAAAGGCCCAGCCTCCACGCTCTATGGCTCGGAGGCGGTGGCCGGCCTCATCAACGTGATCACCAAGGACCCGCGGCAGGCGCCCCGCTTCAGCCTCGACCTGAACCACACGTCGTACGGCGAAACCTCGGTGGACCTGGCCGGCCGTTTCCGGACGGGCGCCATGACGAGCCTGCTGGCCGCCAACCTGTTCCGGTTTCAGCAACGCTGGGACATCAACAACGATAATTTCACCGACGTCACCCTGCAAGACCGCGCTTCTGTGTTTGGTAAATTTGCCTTTGCGCGGCCCAAAGACCGCCTCGCCAACCTGGCCCTGCGCTACGTCTGGGAAAACCGCTGGGGCGGCGAACTGCAATGGACACCCCAATGGTACGGCACTGACAGCCTCTACGGCGAAGCCATCCGCACCAACCGGGCCGAACTGCTGGGCAACTGGCAATTGCCGCTCGACGAGCACATCACCCTGGCCTACTCCTGGAACATCCACGACCAGCGCTCGGCCTATGGCGCCACGCGCTACAACGGCCGCCAGCAAATTGCTTTTGCCCAGTTGCTCTGGGACAAATCCTTTGGCGCCCGCCACGATGCCCTGCTGGGCCTGGCCACGCGCTATACCTGGTTTGACGATAACACGGCCATCACCGCCAGTCCCGATGGCCAACACAACCTGCCGGCACAAACCTGGCTGCCGGGTGTGTTTGTGCAGGACGACATCCGGCTGTCGGACCGGCACCGCCTGCTGCTGGGCCTGCGCTACGATTGGAATTCGGCGCACGGGCACGTGCTGTCACCCAGGGCCAACTGGAAATGGTCGCCCGACGACCTGAATACCTTCCGGCTGTCGGTGGGCAACGGCTACCGGGTAGCCAACGTGTTTAGCGAAGACCACGCTGCGCTGACCGGTTCGCGGCGGGTGGTCCTGGCGGCCGATTTGCGGCCAGAGCGCTCCTGGAACGCCAATTTGAACTACACGACCAAGTTTTTTCCGGCTTTTGGTTTCGTTGGGCTCGACGCCACGGCGTTTTACACCCATTTTTCCAACCGGATCATCGCCGACTATACAGTGGATCCGGACCTGGTGGTGTTCGACAACCTGAGTGGTTTTGGGGTGTCGCGGGGACTTACCCTCAATTCGGACTGGAATTTTACCAATGGCCTGACGCTGCTGGCCGGGTTTACCTGGATGGAGGTGTTCAACGAGGACCATGGCCTGCGGCGTGCCCAACTGCATGCGCCACCGTTTTCGGCAACCTGGTCGGCCTCGTTTCCCTTGCCCAAATGGAACCTGCGTGTCGACTATACCGGCTCGCTGAGCAGCCCGATGCCGTTGCCGGTGGTGCCGAATGATTTTCGGCCCGGGCACTCGCCCTGGTTTAGTTTGCAAAACCTGCAACTGACCTGGAAACGGGAGGCCCTGGAAGTGTATGTCGGTGTCAAAAATCTGTTCAATTTCCTGCCGCAGGACCCCTTGTTGCGCCCTTTTGATCCATTTGACAAACAAGCCAATAACCCGGTAAGCAACCCCCACGGCTACACCTTCGACACGACCTACAACTACGCGCCTCTTCAAGGGCGGCGCTTGATGCTGGGCCTGCGCTGGAGTTGGGCGGACTGAGCGGAGATCAGGGAGCCAGGCGGTAAAACAACTGGACCATGCCGCTGGAAAAGGTATCGGCGCGCAGCAATTGGAGGGGCATCCGGTTGGAGAGCGCTGGAAACAACGGCTTGCCGCTACCGAGCAGCAGGGGGTGTACGGCCAGCATAAACTCGTCGACCAGGCCGGCTTCGAGCAGCGTAGTGGTGAGTTCGGCGCCGCCAAACAACCAGATGTCTTTGCCGGGTTGTGCTTTGAGTTCGCGGACCCTGTCGAGCGCCTCGCCCCGGAGCAGCCGGTAGGGCGCTTCGAGGCTGTTCAGGTGGCGGCTGAGGACATATTTTTGATGTTGGGGGAATTGGTCTTCGCCCATGCTGAGGAGGGTATCGTAGCTGCGGCGGCCCATGAGCACGGTATCGGTGCGGTTGAGGAAATCGGTCATGCCGTAGTCCTGGTCGGTGAGGCACCAGTCGAATTCTCCGTTGGGGCCTTCGATAAAGCCGTCGAGGCTGAGGGCCAGGTTGAGGATGAGGGATCGCATGGTGTTCAGGCAGTGGTGGTTAGGTCTTCGAGTTCGGCTTGGGAGTTGCGCAGTTGGCGGCCCAGGTCGAGGATTTGGTTTTTAAGTTGGCCAATATCTCCGGCGTTGTCGGACTTGAGTTTGTCCATTAGTTTTTCCACTTCTTTTTCGAGTTCCGGGATGCGGGTGGCGAGGAAATCGCGCCGTTCTTCTTTGCGCACCTGGTCGCGGTAGGCCGGGTCTTGTTGCATAGCTGCTTTTTCGGGCAGCAGATCGAGTTCGTATTTGAAAATATAGCGGGCGAGGTAGGCGCCGTAGCGCAGGCCATAGCCGGCAAAGCGAATTTCGGAGAGGTTGAATTTTTTGAGAATGCGGATATAGGCGGGCAGGCCGTAGAGCACGGGGAGTTTGTTGCTGAGGTCTCGGGCGGCTTCGTTTTGGGTGGCTTTGCTGATGCGGGCGTAGAGGTCGTTGACCTGCGGAAACTCCTGCCCGAGTTCCTGCACGATGTATTTGAGGCGGTTGCGCATGTCGTCAATGGTCCAGCGGGCATTGTGTTCTTTGGCGCTGCTCCCGATGGCGCTGCCCATGCCGTAGGCGAAGATGCGGTAGCCGCTGGCGGTCAGGCCCTCGAAACCGGGCCAGTCTTCGAGGCGTTGGCCGATGTATTGATCAATGGCGCGGAGTTGTTCGGCCAGTGTTTTGCGGTTTTGGCCGGGCTCTATGCGGCGGTCGTTGTCGAGGGTAAAGAAGTTGTCCTGCAACACGACGGTGCCCAGTTGGTTGATGGATTCGAGGGCGCCGATGGTGGCGGTGCGGGTGTGCAGGTAGGAGATTTCGGTGGAGCCGCCGCCCTGGTCGATGAGGAAGATGACGTCTTTGTCGCCGAAACGGCCGATGGCGTTGTCGCGTTGGCGGAATTTGTAGGTATAAAAAACGCTGACGAGCGATAGGAAGGCTTCGTCTTTTTTTTCCAAAACAGAGATACGCAAGCCGGTTTGCTGGAACACGTGTTCCAGCACGTCCTCCTGGTTTTGCATCCAGCGGAACACGGCGGTGCCGGTAGCGGCGATGTTTTCGGGGCGCACGCGGCCGCTTTTGCGGAGGATGTCGAGGTAGATTTGGATAAACTCGACGATGCCGGCGAGCGCGCGGCTTTGCGGGATGTTGAGCGCTTCGCTGAGTACCATTTCAGCGCCGAGGTTGAACACCCGCGCGGCGTTGAAAAAGGCGTTTCGGCTGAGCCAACTGAGTTCGTCGGTGGGCACCTGTTCGCGGCCGATGAGGATACGGGCGGCTTTAGTGCCGAGGTCAAACACGACGACCAGTTCATCGTCGCCGGTTTCTTCCAGGAATTGGTAGAGGCGGTCGAGGTCTTGTTTTTGGTTGTCTTTGGCGGGCCGGGCATTTTGCCCCCTGGGGTTTTCCTGAAAATTCGGCATGAGTGAAGGCTGGTTTACATTCCGATGAAATCGGTTCGGCAAAATTACCGCCTCTGTGCCGGTTTTAAAGGATTGGCTTTGAAATTTATCCCGGAATATCCGGTTAGTGCAGCGGGAAAAGGATGGAGCAGGGTTGCCGTTCAATTCATCACATCCACTTCGTGCAACACCGCCAACAGCAGTCCAATATCGTGGTAAAACTCGCGCACCACCTCAAAACTAACGGTGTTTTGAAACAACGAAGGTTCCAGCAGGTCTTTATCCTGCGTGAGGGCGATATAGATTTTGTCGTCGACGATAGACAGGTAGATGTCTTTTTCCCGGTTGGTTTCCTGAAATTGTTGCCGGAACTGCAACAAGCCGTGTTGTAGTTCTTCCGACAGGATATCCTGAATGCGCACATTGGGTGTGGCATAGGTATCAAAAAACGACTCGAATTCGGGGAGCAGGTTGTCCTGAATGCGGCGCCCGCCGATCAGGTGAAAGGCGCGTTCGCTGCGGCTCAGGTATTTGCGGTATACATCGGGCAGGAGCAGGATACCGCCTTTCATGTCGGGCCGGCGGAAATCGCCGATCAGAAACACGCCCCGGAACACATAGTCGAGCCGGGTGCGCACGTCGGAAAACTCGCGGACCTGGAGTTCGCACAATTCGAAGGGGAGTTCGCGCACCTGGCCGGTGATGAGGTCTTCGGCCTGGTATTCATCGGCCCGGGTAAAAATCTTGCTGCGGAGGAATTTGCGGGGGTCGATCCCGCCTTTGGGGTCGTAGCGGAAGCTACCGTAGTTGATGTCGTTGTCGATAAAATCCAGCACCAGGCCCACGACGCGCGGCTTGAATTCGCGGAAATAGACCTGCACCCGGAACACCAGGTAGGTGATCCAAAGGCCGACCGGTACGAGCAGCAGCAGGGTCACCACAAAAATTTGCACATAAATCTGCAACAACAATACGCCGAGCAGGAGCAATACCGACAGGCTCAGGAGCCGCACCAGCCGCCGCCGCCGTTGCTCGAGGTTGAGCAGTTCGGGGTGAATGCTTTGGTTGTAAAACAGGCGAAAGTCGTGGTACGCGCGCATGAACGTTGAAGAGGTGCTTACACGTCGATGCCTTTTTGCCGGGTATACTCCTGGATGTATTCGTCGATCAGTTGCAGGAGAATATCCTTGAGGTAGGAATTTTCGAGCCGCGCGATGGTTTTGAGTTTTTCCAGTTTGGTTTTGTCCACGGCTACGGTCAGGCGTTTTTTACCGGTTTCTTCATCCGTCACGATTTCGCGCACGTCGATGGTTTGCCGGATCAGGGCGTCGAGGCCGCTGATGGGCGCGCGATGGGCGGCGACCGATTTGCTTTTGTTGCTCTGTGCGGGTGCGGGCGTGCCGGATTCGAGGTTGCTGAGGCTCTCGTCCATGGCCTCCTGGAGCAGCATGTCCAGGTCGTGCATAAAATTTTTGCTCGCCGCTTTGCGCTCACGGGGCGAGTCGCCGGGGTGTTGGTCCCAAGCGCCCTGTTCGGACGGGAGGTCTTTGAACAAGTCGTCCAGACCTTCGGAGAATTTCTTCTTGCTCATCGGTTCAAACTTCTTGTTCTTTTGGCGCAGTGGGCGTGGATATGCCTTCCACCCGGGCCAGGAATTCGCGGCTCAGTTCCAGGTAATCCTGTGCGCCGGGCGATTTGGGGTTGTAGTCAAAAATATCTTTGCGCTGGGCGGGGGCTTCCGCCAGGGCAACATTGTCGCGGATGTAGGTTTTGAACACCTTGTCGCCGAAATATTTATGGATGATATCCACCACATCGCGGTTGAGTACGCGGCGGTTGTCAAACATCGTGGCGACCACGCCGATCATGTCGACCTGTTTGTTGAGGCGGAATTTCACCTTGTCGATCACCTGTTTGATTTTGGCCAGGCCCTGAACGGCGAGAAACTCGGTTTGCAGCGGGATCAGCACAAAACGGCTGCTGGTGAGCGCGTTGAGGGTAAGCAGACCCAGCGAGGGGGGACAATCGATCAGGATATAGTCGTAATCATCCGACACCTGCCCCAGCAGTTCCCGCAGGATAAACTCGCGCCCAGCCTCGTTGATGAGTTCCATTTCGGCGCCCGAGAGGTCGAGCGAGGAGGTCACCACGTCCAGGTTGGGCTTGTGGGTATAGGGTGTCAGTTCGGCTTCGCCGCGCATCGATTCGTAGATGCTGAATTTTTGGCGGGGAATACCCAGCGAAATCGTCAGGTTAGCCTGCGGGTCGAGGTCGATCAACAATACCTTTTTGCCGAGTTCAACTAGCCCTGCGCCGATGTTGATGGCGCTGGTTGTTTTGCCAACCCCGCCTTTGTGATTTAGTAACGATACAATTATACCCATATAAAACAAAAAAGGTGTTCCCCTTAACCGGGGCCGTCTATTGAGGCGCTTCCGGCAACAAATGTACAATAAAAAGCCGAATGAAAAAGCCCCGTGCCAGTGGAGCAGGGCCATCTGCCCTGAATTCTGTTTAAAAAGTATGCTACATTCAATTTGAGGCAAGTCATTGATTAGCAGCAGAAAGGACGCGCCGGCTTTGGGGTTTTAAAAAAGTTGGAAAAAAAATCTTTGACATTTTTTGTTTTTAAAAACCAATTGTTTTAAGTTTGCATCATCAAACAACAAAACGACAGCGCAAGAGCAATCAAATGTACTCTGTTGTTTCGCTCCGTTTCGTATTCGCAAAAATCAGGCCTTATGATTAAAGAAGATCGTATTCTGCTAAATGAACGCTTTGTGTCTGCTTTCAAACTTTTGGAAGACCGCGGCGCTATTGTTAAAAATGACCGTGGTGGCAAAGGCGTTGGCGATGTAGCCGAAAAAGTATTGGGCAACAAAGCCTACGGGCACATCATTCGCGCCTTTTTGAACCCCGACAGCAAGCGTGTCATCGATTATGGGCAAGCCCAATCGTTTTGCCGCTCCTTCGACATTAACGAAGCCTGGCTGCTGCATGGTATCGGCAATCCCTTTGGCTTCGAAGCCCCCGGCGATGCGCTGAGCGGCGAGAAGCATTTCGGAGGCGGCGAAGGAAACATTTTGTTCACGACCATCCGTGCTTTTGCGGGTAGTACCCTGGGTGCCGAAAGCGCTGAAGACAACACCTATTTTTCGATCCCGGGTGTGAGCGGCAGCGGCCTCGTTGCCTTTCAAATCGAAGGGAATTCGATGGAGCCGGTCATCAAACACGCCGATATTGTGGTGTGTAAATCCGTGGAAAACCTGAACGATATCCGCGACAACGAAATCTATGCTGTGCGCAGCAATGGCAACGTATGGGTAAAGTACGTCCAGAAAATCTTCAACAACCGCGGTCGGATTGTGCGCTTTAAACTCATCTCTGCCAATTACTTCGACCACGATCCCTTTGAAGAAGACGTGAACGAAACCACCCGTCTCTATAAAGTCGTGCGGAAAATCAGCAATGTATAGAATTTAGATATTGGGATATTAGATATTGAGATATTTTTTTGTAAAACGTTGATTTTTAGTAAAATATCCCAATATCCCAATATCAAGAATTATCCTGCTGTTTATTGTTTTCGGAGCCTCCCGGTGTCAGTCATCGGAGAGGCTTTTTGTTGGTAGCGCGGCGTTTACGCCGCCCTGGTCAAGGCCCTTTAGGGCCGTCCACCACTCGCACGGCGCCTAAACTATAAACCCCTGTCTCTACAGAACAACCCATAGAAATACCCGCCCTGGTCAAGGCCCTTTAGGGCCGTCCACCACCCGCACGGCGCCCAAACTGTAAACCCCTGTCTCAACAGAACAACCAATAGAAATGCCCCAAGGCCCTTTAGGGCCGTCCACTTCGCAAGCCGCCGCTCAAACTATAAAGCACCAACAGAACAACCATAAAAAGATCCCTCTATTCGCCCAAATGCCGCCTCATAGCCAGCGCTGTACCGGCTGCCAGATTGCTCCTTCCGGCACTGGCGCCAGCACCTCCAGGGGTTCCTTCCGCACAGGGTGTTCGAACGCGATAGCCCGGCTGTGCAAACCAATCGAGGCGTCCGGCAAGGGCTGCAGCGCGCCGTACTTCAGGTCGCCCACGATCGGGCAGCCGATGGCAGCCAATTGAACCCGGATTTGGTGCGGACGCCCCGTGAGCGGATGCACCCGCAACAAATGATACGCCCCTGCCGCTCCGAGGTGTTCATAGTGCAACAGGGCTTCTTTGGCATCGCCACTGGGTCGCGCAAACGCCTGCACCTGGTTGCGTTGTTCGTCTTTGAGCAAAAAATGCCGAAGCTCGCCGTGGTGCACCCCGGGCGGGGGCAACACGCGGGCCCGGGAGGTTTTATGCACCTGGCGCTCCCGAAACATGGTGGTGATGCGGCCCAGGGCCTTGTCGGTGCGGGCAAACAAGACCGCACCACTCACCGGGCGGTCGAGCCGGTGCGCCGGATGCAAAAAAACAGCCCCGGGCTTGTCGTATTTTTCTTTGAGGTAGATTTTGCCCCAATCGATCAGCGTTGGGTCGCCGGTGCGGTCGCCCTGCACCAGCCAACCGGCCGGTTTGTCCACCACCAACAAATGGTTGTCTTCAAACAGAATAGATGGCACTACGGCGGAAAAATGTTGTGGCATGGATGGCAGGACAATGAGCCCGGCCGCAAAGGTGCGGAAATTTTCAGCGCATCAGGCGCGTTGGCTCAGCGGGAATTGCTCCACCGCCGGAATCACCTCAAAAATAAAGGAATTGAGGATCTGATTCAGTTGCCGGTCGTATTCTCCGGCGGTTATGATGCCGCAAAGGTGCTCGTTGGCTGTCTGGTCATATTTGCGCAGCAAGATGGCGATGCTCTCGTGCAAACTGGCCAACCCATATTTGTGGCAAAACTCCATCAAGGCATGGCCAGCCGGGATGATATTGTTTTCCATCAGCAAACCGGAGGCAGAAGCCACGATCGAATGCGCCTCCTGGAGGAGTTGTTCTGCTGCAAAATCGCGGCGTTTGGGGTGCAGGCCCTTGATGATATTTGAAATGTTCAGCGCATATTCCGATCCCGTCGCATGAACGCCGGGTTTGCGTTTTTCAGAAAACAAATAGAAGGCCTGCGAAATACTGGTTGTAAAATGCTGGATTTGTTCCTCCAACTGCCGGGTCAACAATTGCTTGTCTTTGGCCAATACCGGTTGTGAAAACAAACCCTCTGCCGGCAAGCCCTGCTCCGTGAACGAAAGATATTCGCGGAACAATTCGAAAATCCGCTCCTGGCTCAAGGCCGAGTGGAATTTTACTTTTACGTCATTTCCATCGCTGAAAATGGATAGCCGGGCTTTGATCTCCTTGAAGCGCCAGAGGTACATTTCGAAGTACATCACATACTGCATCACGTAAATATGCATGTCGCCCGTGATGCCCTTGATGTTGAAATATTCACCCTCGTCCTGTAAATATTGGGAGATGTTGTTGGTCAGTTTGTCCTTGTGGACGCATTTGGCCACCACATCCAGCAGTACATCAAGGTCGGTGAGGTATTTCAACAAAAACGTATCCACACCCAGTTCAATGGTGCGCAACACGATGTTATTGGAGGCTTTCCCTGAAAACGCGATAACCGGCAGATGGCTTTTCTCTGCTTTTATCTGTGCCAATACATCAATACCCTGGACATCCGGCTCCGGCAACACCAGGTCCAGGATGACGGTATTGTACGTTTGACGATTGAGCCAATCAAGCGCGTCGGAGCCCTTGGCCGCTTCATCCACCGCATAACCCTCCCCGCGCAACAGGTTGCTGATTGCATCCCGCAGGAGTGCGTCGTCTTCGACGAGCAAGAGTCTGCCTTTGTTTGAAATGAGTGGATTTGCCATTTTCTCGGTTCCTTAACCGTTTAATGGCAAAAAACGTACCAACAATCAAAAATCGATGGCGTCGTAGATCACCACCTTCGTCCACAAATGCTTGTACGCTTCAATAAACTGAAGGTGCACGGGGTGTTTTTGATAAACTTCCTCCCCGGCGGCATTCTCAAATACCGTCAGCCAGGAGTAAGCATAGCCCCGCTCGATGACATCCCGGTTGGTAGCAGCGGGCACGCCCAGGTGCGACATCTGGATGGATTCGATGGCCAAGAGGCTGCGGATGCCCGTGGCGAGTTGGGCGCGGTCGGCGTCGCTGGCGTCGGCCGACATATAGAACAAGACGTGGTGTACAAACATGCTATAGAGGTGTGTCGTAGTGAATTAGTTGAAGACAATAATTTGAAAATCAATCCCATACCCGAGCCAGTTGTTCCAGCAGCCACTCTTTCATGCGGGCATCTTTGAAATCGAGCCAGGCATCGCACTGCGGCGAATCCTCAACGGTGGCGCGAAAATAGCGAAAAGGTTTTTTGCTCTCGAGGGCTTCCAGCAAACGGGTGCGCAAGTGTTCGTCTTCGACCGTAAAGACAAAATCCTCCATGATATGGAACGAATCGCGCGGCTCGGGTGGGTCGATGACCACAAACTGATCCGGCTCAGCCGCCGCGCGGGCTTTTACTTCTTCGATGACGTCGATGTATTCCTGTTCATTCCAGCGTTGCGGATCGGGGTAGGAGAGGACTTCCTTGGTTTCGCGGTGCAAATACACAATTTCGCCGTCGTCCAGCAGATCGATGATGTCGAACAAAATGTTGTCGTCCACAGTAACTTGAATTTGAGCGGCAAATTTGCGATAAAAACCCCTTATCGCCGCTACGTTTTTGTTCGGGCGTTCGGCTTCCTGTACCTTTGCGCCCCGAAACTTTTTCCAACGATGAAGATCCACCTCCAATTATCCCCCGACGGCCAGGCTATGCTTGGTACCGACGATGCCGGCAATGAACTGCGGCTGTCTTTGCCCGAAACCGCAGGCGGCAACGCCACCGGATTCGGCCCCATGAAACTGATGATCATGAGCCTGGGCGGTTGTGCTGCCGTGGATGTGCTGTCGATCCTGAAAAAACAGCGGCAACCCATCACCGGCCTGCGCATCGATATTGAAGCCGAGCGTTTTCAGCAGCCCTTGCCGGCCCCCTGGGCCACGGCGCACCTCGTGTTTACGGTTTTTGGTGCTGTCAACCTGGAAAAAGCCGAAAAAGCAGCCACCATGTCGCTGGAAAAATATTGCAGCGCTTCCGAAACCCTGCGCCTGGCCGGCGCCACGATCAGCTGGTCGGTGCTCGTTCAACCCTAACGGCGCGGTAACGGCCACAGCAGGACTCAAAAATTGCACATTTGAATTTTTACCATTTTTCAATGCTTGCTGCGACAAGCATCCAGGATTCTTCCTTCCCTCCACATCCTCCCGACACACCCATGTCTTATCAACCTGAAACGCTCGCCATCCGCCAACAAACGCGCCGAACGGCCGAAATGGAACATTCCACGCCGCTGTTCCTCACCTCCAGTTTTGTGTACCATTCGGCAGAAGAAATGGCCTCGGCATTTACGGACGACAGCCTGGACATCAACATCTACAGCCGGTTTTCCAACCCGACGGTGGATGAGCTGGTCGCCAAAATCTGCGCCCTTGAGGGCGCCGAAGACGGCGTCGCCACCGGCACGGGCATGGCGGCCGTGTTCAGTACGCTTATGACGTTTTTGAGCCAGGGCGACCATATCCTGTCCGCCTCGGCCGTATTCGGGTCCACCCACACGATCCTGACCAAATACCTGCCCAAGTGGGGGATCGAATCGACGTATTTCGACATGACCCGGCCCGAAACCATCGAAGCGCTCATCCTGCCCAATACCAAAATGCTTTACCTCGAAACGCCTTCCAATCCAGGCCTCGATATCATCGACCTGGCGCTGGTAGGCGATATTTGCCAGCGGCATCAACTTCTCTTTGTGGTCGACAATTGTTTTGCTACACCGGCAGTGCAGCAGCCCATCCGTTTTGGCGCCGATCTGGTCATTCACTCGGCTACCAAATTTATGGATGGCCAAGGCCGGGTGCTCGGCGGCGTGGTGGTGGGCCGCGCCGACCTGGTGCAGGAACTCTATCTGATGGTGCGCAATACGGGCCCCTCGCTCAGTCCGTTCAACGCCTGGGTGTTGACCAAAAGCCTGGAAACTTTGTATTTGCGCATGGACAAACACGCCGAAAACGCCCTTTTGCTGGCAAAAGCCCTGGAGCAAAACCCGCAGGTGTCGTTTGTCAAATACCCGTTTTTGCCCAGCCACGCGCAGCACGACATTGCCCTTCGGCAAATGAAAAACGGCGGCGGCATCGTGGCGTTCGAATTGAAAGGCGGCCTGGAGGCGGGCCGGCGCTTCCTCAATGCCCTGCGCATGATTTCCCTGACCAACAACCTGGGCGATAGCCGCACGATCGCCTCTCACCCTTCCTCCACCACACACTCCAAACTGAGCGAAGCCGACCGCCTGGCGGTGGGTATCACGCCGGGCTTGGTGCGGATTTCCGTAGGCCTGGAGGCGGTGGTGGATATTATTCAGGATGTAGAGCAGGCGCTGCAACAAATTGGCAAATAAACGGACGATGATGCAGCTCAGCATAACATACAAGTACGGCACCGTCATTGTACCGGGCTTTCTGGTTTTCATGCCGGACTACCTGAAACTAGCCAACGCGCGCGCCGGTTTGTGATGCTGGAAGTGTTTTTCGCGTTGTTTTTCGCGATTGTAGTCATCGCCAACGTCGCGCAAATCAGGGATTATTTTGCTCAAAAGGCAAAAAAATAGCCCCTCTTCGCCACACCGATACCAGCATGGCAAGGTAACCCGTGCCCAACAAGCAAATGTTGCGCCAGGTTAATAATTTGGCCTGAACACCGGAGTTTCGGTTGTTACTTAACTTTTTCGTCCGAGCCCTTGTTGAACAGGCGCCAAAGGGCGATGATTGGGAACACGAACAGGAAGGATAAAGTGAACAGCGAGAGCCATTCGCGGATCGTCCAGGCGGCTAAGAAAAAAGTTGACATAGGAGTATGGTTTTAGTGTTGTCTTACGACGGCACTAAACTCCTCCAGGCTGGCCCACTAACCAATGACGGCGGTTGGAAAAGGCGTTGATATTGGTTCGCCTCACACCGCTACCCGCCCTTCGGCGCCCAGCCGCACCCGCCCCGGCGGCAAATGCTCCAAGATTTCGCCTTTCAGGGCCTCTACCAGCCGTTGTTTCACCAGGTGCCGGTGTGTCACGATGCTCACCTCGCGCACCGGCTCGGGCGCCGCAAAGCGTTTGACTTTGAGCAATTGCGCCGCTGTCAGGTGTAGGGTAGCCAATTCGGGCAGTATAGTGATGCCGTTTTGGGCGTCTACCAGTTGTTTAAGGGTTTCGAGGCTGCCGGCCTCATATTCCACGGGCAGGTGGTCTTTGCGACGTAGCTCACAAATGTTCAGGATTTGCGAACGAAAACAATGCCCTTCTTCGAGCAGCCACAACTGGTTGGGGTCTATGTCTTCGGGCAGGAGGTATTGTTTCGGATAATTTTGGCCGGAATACACCACGAAGGGTTCGTAGAACAACGGATCTTCCCGCAGCGTCGGGTCGTTGAGCGGCGTCACCAGAATGGCGGCATCCAGGTGGCCCTTGTGAAGGGCCCCGATCAGGCCGGCCGTGGTGCGTTCGTTGATTTTGAGGCGGATGTCCGGATACCGGTCCACAAATCCCTGCAAAAACAGCGGCAACAAGTAGGGCGACAAAGTCGGGATGATCCCGATCCTCAACTCACCCCGCAGCCCTTCGCCTTCTGCCCGCGCCAGTTCCGCGAAGCGGTCCAACTCCCGGAGTACTACCCGAGCCTGGGCCAACAGCGCCTCTCCCACCTGCGTGGGCACCACCGGCTGCCGGCTCCGGTCGAAAATCTTGACGCCTATTTCTTCTTCGAGTTTTTGGACCATCATGCTCAGGGTAGGCTGGGTCACGTGGCAGTGCCCGGCTGCCTTGGCAAAATGCCGGTGCGCATCGACCGCCAGGATATATTCGAGTTGTTGGATGTTCATGAGGGGTAAATATAGTTTTGATTTATTTGATCATAAAAAATATCAGTTTGATTGATTTGGTTGCAAGAATGACCTTTGGGTATTCAAATACCTGGTCGTTTCATTTTTTACTTGTAATCCATTTATTATCAAATTTTTAGAACAAGCGAATTGAAAATTCGCGCTACATGCGTTATGGCAGAACATAAAAAACTCAACACCGCTTCCGGGCGCCCCTATTACGAAAACGAAAACTCCATGACGGCGGGCGCGCGCGGCCCGGTCCTGTTGCAGGACGTATTTTTGCACGAAAAAATGGCGCATTTCAACCGCGAGCGCATCCCCGAACGGGTGGTGCACGCCAAAGGCTCCGGCGCCTTCGGGACCTTCACGGTCACCAACGATATTTCGAAATACACCCGGGCCAAACTTTTTAACACCATTGGCAAACAAACCCGCGTGCTGCTTCGGTTTTCCACCGTCGGCGGCGAAAAAGGCAGCGCCGATACCGAACGCGACCCGCGCGGATTTGCCCTGAAATTCTATACCGAAGACGGCAACTGGGACCTCGTCGGCAACAATACACCGGTGTTTTTTATCAAAGACCCGAAAAAATTCGGTGACTTTATCCACACCCAAAAACGCGACCCGCGATCCAACTGCAAAAGCCCCACCATGATGTGGGACTACTGGTCCCTCAACCCCGAAAGCCTGCACCAGGTGCTCATCCTGATGAGCGATCGCGGTACGCCCTATAGTTACCGCCACCTGAACGGCTATGGTAGCCATACCTTCTCGCTCATCAACGCCGCCAACGAACGGGTGTGGGTGAAATTCCACTTCAAAACCCAACAGGGCATCAAGAATTTTACCGACAACGAAGCCAGCCGCATGAAGGGCATGGATGCCGACTGGGCCCAACGCGACCTGGTGGAAGCCATCGACCGGCAGGAATTTCCGAAATGGGCGCTTAAAATCCAGGTCATGACCGACGAACAGGCCAAAACGTTCCGCTGGAACCCCTTCGACCTCACCAAGGTTTGGCCGCACAGCGAATTCCCGCTCATCGATGTCGGCACCCTGGAACTCAACGAAGTGCCCCGCAACTACTTTGCCGAGGTGGAACAATCCGCTTTCGCCCCCGCCCACGTGGTCGACGGCGTCGGCTACTCCCCCGATAAAATGCTGCAAGGCCGCCTGCTCTCGTACCCCGATGCCCACCGCTACCGCCTGGGCGCCAACTACGAACAAATACCGGTCAACCGCTGCCCCTTCGCCGTGCACAACTACCAGCGCGACGGCGCCATGCGCGTCGACGGCAACGGCGGCTCAGATCCCAACTACTGGCCCAACAGTTTTGACGATATCCAGGTCGACCCGGCTTACAAGGAGCCCGCTCAAGTACTCGAAAGTACACTGGCCGACTGGTACGACCGCAACGG
Source organism: Saprospiraceae bacterium (assembly GCA_020846655.1). Classification (GTDB taxonomy): domain Bacteria; phylum Bacteroidota; class Bacteroidia; order Chitinophagales; family Saprospiraceae; genus M3007. Next base: position 20,702 of record JADLDL010000372.1, read on the forward strand.
CGCCGGCGACAATGACCACTACAGCCAACCCGGCGCTTTGTTCGACAAGGTGATGAACGATGAAGACCGCGCCCACACCATCAACAACATCGTCGGCGCCATGAAAGGCATCAGCGGTCCGAAACGAATAGACATCATCAACCGCCAACTGTGCCACTTCTTCCGCGCCAGCGTTCCGCTCGGCTTGGGCGTAGCACAGGGCCTGGGGGTGGAAATTACACCGGAAGTTATGCAGCATGCAGGTTGAGGAGTAGGATATTGAGATGTTGGATATTGAGATAGTACAGAGTGAGGATTTATTGAAAACAGCGCTATCCCGGGTATTCCGGTGATAGCGCTGTTTTTTTGCGGGCCAAGGGCCACAAAAGTTTGTACGCGACTTGCTGATGCGTTACCAGACTATTATTCGCAATACTCCGCTGCTGCCCTGCTCGTCTGCAACCTGTACCAGGTATACGCCTGCCAACTTCAGTTCCAGGGGGAATATCGTTTGGTCGCCGTTGTGGTTCTGGGTGAACCGGCTTACCAACTGCCCCGTGGCGCTGAACATCGAAATGCGGTAGGCGCCGCTCCCGGGGGCTTGCAGGCGGAGCTGGACCGGCTGGCCGGCGAGCGAGGGGTTGGGTGTTGCACTCAGGCGGAGCGTCTGCTGGCCGGGCGCCGAAGTGCCTACGCTCAATTGCACGATGAACGTGAGTACGGCGCTACAGCCGCTCGCGTCGGTCAGGGTGAGCGTGTAGTTGCCAGCACTAAGCCCTGTGAGGGTGGCGGTGCTGTCGCCGGTACTCCAGGCAAATTGCAAGGGTAGGGCCCCCGACAGCGACACGAGTTCAATTTCGCCGTTGTCGGTGCCTTTGTCGGGCTGTATATCGGCCTCGGCAGTGGGCAAGGGCAGCACCGTTAGTTGCAGTGTCCGGATGCTATCGCAGCCGTTGGCGGCTGGGAAGGTATCGGTATAGGTGCCGCTTTGCGCGTAGCCCTCGAAGGTTTGGCCGTTGCAAATGCTTTGCTGGATTTGGCTGGTGGCCCCGGGCAGAAGGGTGACGGTGGTGGTCACGGTACTGTCGCAGCCATTGGCGGTGGTGAAAACAGCGGTGAAAACACCGGCTTCGGTTGGGTTGCAGGTAAAAAATGGAATCTCCGTATTGAACGCAGGCAATACCGTTAGTTGCAAGGTCCGAATGCTATCGCAGCCGTTGGCGGCTGGGAAGGTATCGGTGTAGGTGCCGCTTTGCGCGTAGCCCTCGAAAGTTTGGCCGCTGCAAATGGTCTGCTGGATCTGGCTGCTGGCCCCGGGCAGTAGCGTGACGGTGGTGGTCACGGTACTGTCGCAGCCGTTGGTGGCGGTCAAAACCGCGCTGAAAACGCCGGCTTGCGTCGGATCGCAAGTGCTGGTTTGAAGTTGCGTCCCTAAGGGAGGCAGCACCGTTAGTTGCAGTGTCCGGATGCTATCGCAGCCGCTGGCGGCCGGGAAGGTGTCCAGATAAATGCCGCTTTGCGCGTAGCCCTCGAAAGTTTGGCCGCTGCAAATGCTTTGCTGGATTTGGCTTGTGGCCACCGGCAGCAAGGCGACGGTGGTGGTCACGGTACTGTCGCAGCCGTTGGCGGCGGCGAAAACGGTGCTGAAAACGCCGGCTTGCGTCGGATCGCAAGTGCTGGCTTGAAGTTGTGTTCCCACTGTGGGCAGCACCGTCAGTTGCAGCGTTCGGATGCTGTCGCAGCCGCTGGCGGCCGGGAAGGTGTCCAGATAAATGCCGCTTTGGCTATAACCGCCAACACTTTGGCCGGCGCAAATTACGGCAGGGAGGGTGTCGCGCAAGGGCTGAAGCACTGTCAGGCGTACCACGCGAAAACTATCGCAGGGGCCATTGATGGCGTACTTGGTAAAATATACGCCACTGGCGGCATAGCCCAGCAGGCTATCGCCCTGGCAGATCGTATCGATAATGGTGTTGTGCGGAAACGAAGGCAAATACGGGTAGCAAATGCTCGTATCGCGGCCGGCACAGCCGGTAACGGTATCGATCGCCGTCAGGATGTAGGTGCCGGGTTTGTCGATCCGGCCATTCATGTCGGTGGGTGGATCGAGCAGGTGGCCATCGGGTGTCGACCAGTAGGCGTACACGTGAGGGCCATTGATAAACGAACCGTTCACCCGGGCTGTTTTGCCACAGACAATCGAAAAATCGGTACCGGCATTTACAGAGGGGGCGTCTATGATCTGGAAAAAAGCCTGTACCGTATCGGTACAGATCGAGTCCGAATAAGTATAGGTCGCTGTTCGGTTGCCGTATAAACCGTATATCGAAACCAGGCCGCTCGGAGAGATATTCGGCCCGGACCAGACACCGCCACTTGGGTGGGCGCTGAGTTGGTAACTGGGCTCGCCGTTACAGAGGGTGGGAATCGGATCGATGGTGACGGGAGGGTTGCATTGGGCCATTAACTGGCGCAGGGGCAACATCAGGAAAAAAATGAATAGCAGGCGCATGGGTATAAGAATTTTGGTTACCTGATACAGATACCTGCTGCCGCCGATTTGCTGTCTGGTTCAGAATAATTTCATCCGCCTGCCACATGATTTTGTTGAGTTTTCCAAGCCCTGCCGCGCGCCACAACGTTTTATGTTTGAATGCGCCGTAATGTTTTGTTGCCGTAGTTGGCGCCCCCATTAACTACATTCGAGACCCAGGTATGCCCTCGCTCCGCCGTTGCTGTTGGCGGGACGCCAACAGCGGCAAAAACTCTCCAACTCTCTAACCTTGTCGTCGGACCTTAAGATTACCTGAAAATAAGCGGCACGAAAGATTGCCGGAAGTTCATTGACCGAAGGATAAATCACGAATATTGATTTCGGAGAGGTTATCAGCCTTGAGGGTGTTGAG
>JADLDL010000373.1 GCA_020846655.1 Saprospiraceae bacterium
AGAGCGATACGGAAATCATCGACCACAGCAACCTGTCGCTGTACGTGATGACGCCCGAATTTGGCGCCGCCACACAACTGGAAAAAATCGACATGCTCGATTTTGCCGACGTGGTGGCGATCAACAAGTTTGATAAACGCGGCGCCCTTGATGCCCTGCGCGACGTGCGCAAACAGGTACAGCGCAACCACAATGCCTGGACTGTGGCGGTAGACGAAATGCCGGTGTTCGGCTGCATCGCCAGCCAGTTCAACGACCCCGGCGTGAACCAACTGTACCGGCGGCTGCTCGACCTGCTCGTGGAAAAAGGCGGCGCCAACTGGCAATCCAGTTTCCCGGTCACAGCAGAACAATCCGAGAAGATTTACATCATCCCTCCGCAACGCACCCGCTACCTCTCGGAAATTGCCGAAAACAACCGGCACTACGACAAGCAGGTAGAAGAGCAGGTGGCCATTGCCCGCAAACTCTGGAGCCTGAAAAACGCCCGGGAAACCGTGGACGACAGTCAGGTGCAGGCCGTTTTGGAGAAAAAGTACAGCGAATTGGAAGCCCAGATCGACTGGCGCTGCAAACGCATCCTCGAAGGCCACGAAGACAAAAAAGCCCGCTATGCCGCCGATGAATACGTGTACCTGGTGCGCGACAAGGAAGTTCGGGTGAAAACCTATACCGAAAGCCTCTCGCATACCCGCATTCCTCGCGTGGTGTTTCCGCGCTACCAGGAATGGGGCGATATCCTGCGCTGGCGCTTGCAGGAAAACGTGCCGGGCGAATTTCCATACACCGCCGGCGTATTTCCCTTCAAACGCGAGGGCGAAGACCCCACCCGGATGTTTGCCGGCGAAGGCGGCCCCGAGCGCACCAACAAGCGCTTCCACTACGTATCGCAGGGCTTGCCGGCGGCGCGCCTGAGTACGGCGTTCGATTCCGTGACGCTCTACGGCGAAGACCCCGATTACCGGCCTGATATCTATGGCAAAATCGGCAACTCCGGGGTATCGGTTTGTTGCCTGGACGACGCAAAAAAACTCTACTCCGGCTTTGATCTTTGCGACCCGAAAACCTCCGTGTCGATGACGATTAACGGCCCGGCGGCTACGGTAGCGGCGTTTTTTATGAACGCCGCCATCGACCAGCAATGCGAAAAATACATCCGTGCAAACGGCCTGGAACACCTGGTGGAGGCCCGGCTGAAAGAAAAGTACGATGCCAAAGGCTTGCCCCGGCCGCAGTATGGCCAAGGCCCCTACGGCGATAGCCAGGAAGGCTTGCCCCAAGGCAACGACGGCCTGGGTTTGCTGTTGCTGGGCCTCAGCGGCGACGAGGTGCTGCCCAAAGACGTGTACGAACCCATCAAAGCCCGCGCGCTGCAATCGGTGCGGGGCACGGTGCAGGCAGACATTCTGAAAGAAGACCAGGCGCAAAACACCTGTATTTTCAGTACAGAATTCAGCCTTCGGGTGATGGGCGACGTGCAGGAATATTTTATCCGAAATAAAGTCCGGAACTTCTACTCGGTGTCCATTTCGGGGTACCACATTGCCGAGGCGGGCGCCAACCCGATTTCGCAACTGGCCTTTACGCTGGCCAATGGTTTTACCTTTGTGGAATACTACGCCTCGCGCGGGATGAAGGTGGATGATTTTGCCCCCAACCTTTCGTTCTTTTTCTCCAATGGCGTCGACCCTGAATACGCCGTGATTGGCCGCGTAGCGCGCCGCATTTGGGCTAAAGCCCTGCGCTTTAAGTACGGCGCCAATCCGCGCAGCCAGATGCTCAAGTACCATATCCAGACTTCCGGCCGCTCCCTGCACGCCCAGGAGATTGCCTTCAACGACATCCGGACGACCTTACAGGCCTTGTACGCCATTTACGACAACTGCAATTCGCTGCACACCAATGCCTACGACGAAGCCATTACGACGCCTACCGAAGAGTCGGTGCGTCGCGCCATGGCTATTCAGTTGATCATCAACAAGGAACTGGGTCTGGCCCGCAACGAAAACCCGATCCAGGGCTCGTTTATCATCGAAGAACTGACAGACCTGGTGGAAGAGGCGGTGCTGGCCGAATTTGACCGCATCACCGAGCGCGGCGGCGTATTGGGCGCGATGGAAACCATGTACCAGCGCGGCAAAATTCAGGAAGAAAGCCTCTACTACGAAACCCTCAAACATACCGGCGAAATGCCGATTGTGGGGGTTAATACGTTCCTGAGCAAAGAAGGCTCGCCCACAATACTGCCCAAGGAGGTCATCCGGGCCACCGAAGAAGAAAAAGAGGCGCAGATACAGGCCATGAAAAATTTGCAGGCAGCCAACCAGGAGCAGGCCCAGGCGGTGCTGCACCGCCTGCAACAAGTGGCCGTGCGCAACGAGAATATTTTTGCCGAACTCATGGAGGCCGTGAAATTTTGCTCGCTGGGCCAGATCACGCACGCGTTGTACGAGGTGGGCGGACAATACCGGCGGAATATGTAATTTCCAGTGGTTTAAAAAAAGAGAGCGGGATGTTGGCCAATAGCCAGCACCCCGCTCTCTTTTTTTAAACCACTGGAAAACCGGTTCTTAGTCCGGCTCGAAGCCCAACACGATATTGAATTTGGCGTAGTCCGTCCATTTGCCGCTTTTGCCGATCAGGCCCGGCTTGTCGAAGCCGAAACCATAGTCGAAGCCCAGCGTACCGAACATCGGCAGGAACACCCGCAATCCCATACCAGCGCTGCGGCGCAGGTCGAAGGGGTTGAAGTCGCGGGCTTGTTGCCAGGCGTTGCCGCCCTGGGCAAATGCCGTGACGAAGATGGTGCTGGAGGGATTGAGCGAAATGGGGTAGCGCAGTTCGACGGTGTATTTGTTGAACACGCCGGCGCCGCCCGGGAAGGGAGCCATGATGTCGGAGGTTTCATAGCCGCGCATACTCACAATGTCGCGCCCGTTGAGGCCAAAGTTTTGGTTGCTGAGGCCGTCGCCACCCAGTTCGAAACGTTCGAAGGGGCTCAGGCCGGTTTTGCTCGACCACTGGTCAAGGATACCGATTTTGGCTTGTGTTTTCAACACCAGTTTGCCAACAAGGGTGGTGTACCATTCGGCGTCGATGCGCCATTTGAGGTATTCCACAAAGCGGTAAATTTCCTGCGGGTCTTTGTCGCTGCCGTAGAACGACTCGTCGCGGAACCAGGAATACGGTGGCGTGGCTTGTAGTTTGACCGAGAGCAGGGAGCCGCTTTTGGGGAAGATGGGGTCGTTGATGCTGTTGCGCGCCAGGGTAAGGCCCAGGTTGTAGTTGTGGTAAATGCCCTGGTTGACGACGCGGCCCTGATCGTCTTGGAACCCTGACCAGTTGGTGAGGCGCAGGGTTTGAATATCGAGGTCGGCGCGGAACACAAAGTTGTCGTCGGGCCATTTCAAACGCGTGCCGAAGCCCACAGTGCCCTGGAGGATGTCCAGTTTCTGGTAGGTAGAAGCGCCTTCGAAGCCGTAGGCATAGCGGTTGTAGAAGCCGGCAACGGTGAGCGAGTTGGGGCGTTTGCCACCCAGCCAGGGTTCGGTGAAGGAGGCGTTGTAGGACTGGAAGTTTTGGCCCGAGGTTTGGCCCCGCACGCTGAAGCGCTGGCCGTCGCCTTGCGGCAGTGGGTTCCAGGATTCTTTGTTGCGGATATTGCGCAGCGAAAAGTTGTTGAACGTGACGCCCAGGGTACCGATGACGCCACCTCGGGTGAAGGCGGTGCGCGGCTGGTAACCGGCCGACAGTTCGAGCTGGTCGGAGGGGCGTTCTTCTACGGTGTACTCGATATCTACGGTACCGCGGTCGGGGTTGACGGGGGTATTGATGTCCAGTGTTTCGGGGTTGAAGTAGCCGAGGTTGACGATTTCGCGCTGCGAACGAATGATATCCGAGCGGCTGAATTTATCGCCGGGACGGGTGTACAATTCGCGCCGCACCACGTGTTCGTGGGTGCGTTCATTGCCTTTGATGACCACGCGGTCGATGGTAGCCTGCGGGCCTTCGTAGATGCGCAGTTCCAGGTCGATGGAGTCGTTGTCGATAGAGGTTTCGACCGGGTCGACGCGGAAGAAGAGGTAGCCGTTGTCGAGGTACAGAGAGGAAATGTCGCGGCCATCCTGGCTGAACTGCAGGCGGGTATTGAGCAGTTCCTGGTTGTACACGTCGCCCTTTTTGATGCCCAGCACCTGGTCCAGAAACTTCGTTTCGTAGATGGTGTTGCCTTTCCAGGTGACATCGCGGAAATGGTATCGTTTGCCCTCCTCGATATTCAGCAGTACGATCAGTTCGCCTTTTTTGGTGCGCCAGATACTGTCTTTCACGATGCGGGCATCGCGGAAGCCTACGGTGTTGTAGTAGGATTCGATTGCCACTTTGTCTTCCTGGTAATCCGTGTCGACCAGTTTGGATTTTTTGAAAATCTTCAACTTGCGCGAGGTGTTTTTCATTTTCTTGCGCAAAACCATCGATTTTACGTTCTCATTGCCGGTAAAACGAATGTCTTTGATTTTGACCCGCTTGCCGGGTTTAATCACAAACTCGAGTTTCACGGCGTTGGTGGCGCGTTCGTCGGGAGCGGACTTGATGGTGACCTTGGCGTCCAGTTGGCCTTTTTTGATGTAATATTCTTCGAGGCCGTATTGCAGGGAGGCCTTGACGTTGTCGGTCAGGATGGCGCCTTTCTGGATAAATTTATTGATCACGCCGTTGAGGTCGTCGTGCTTGTTCTTTTTTACACCGGTAAAGGAGTGCCGGGTGTAGCGCGGCAGTTCTTTCACGATAATTTCGAGGAAGATGACATCGCCCTGGGTGCGTTCTTTGTTCACCTCTACATCCGTAAACAAGCGGAGGTTCCACAAGGCCTGCACGGCTTTGGTGATCGAAGGGCCCGGGATGCGCACTTTTTCGCCTACCCGGAGGCCGGCGATCGAAACAAGGGCTTGCGGGTCAGAAAACTGCGCGCCGACCACTTTCACACCGCCGATTTCGTAGTCCTTGGCCTGCGCATAAGGCATAACCGGCAGCAGGGTATCGGGAGTCGTTTGGGCCGAGAGGTTGGTCGTGCCAAGGGTCAGCAGCAACAGGCTGAGAATGGGCAATTTCATGGTCATGTATGATCGAGAACTTATGAACATAGGTAGTAGCAGCGGCAGGGGTGATTGGTCCGGAAAACCGGGTATCGCAGCCAGCCGCTGCTCTTATGCTTGGATATGAATTACTGGCGGGAGGCTTGGTTTTGGGTAAGCATGGGGGCGAGTGCGGGGCAGTTCTGGTACATATCGCTCACAGAGAGGTATGTGCTCCGGATTTTATTCAACACCCAGCGTTCGGTGAATTCTGCTTTTTTCTGGTCGAGCGCTGCTGCCTGAATTTTATTGTAATCATACTTAAGGTCGGCTTTGTGCGGTTTGCTGCGGCTTTGCAGTTGGACCAGGCGGTAAAAACGCGTGCCATCGGGCGCCCGGAACGGAATAGGCTCGGTGATGTCGCCGGGGTTGAGCCCGTCGATGGCGAAGAAGATATTGGTGTCGAGGTCGGCTACTTCAAAAAAGGTGTTGCCGGTACGGGGGTTGGCTACCCGGCCATCGTTGTTGTAGCTGGCGTTGTTTTTATCGCCAAAGGTTTTGACGGCGGCGCTGAACGTGACGTTGTTGCTCCGAATCAGTTGACGGACGGAATCCAGTCTGATTTTGGCTTTTTCCAGATCGGCTTCGGTGATTTCGGGTTTGATCAAAATATGTCGGGCATGCACGAGGTTGCCCCGGCGTTCGATCAATTGAATAACGTGAAATCCGAATTCGGTTTCGACCACCGGGCTGATTTGCTCCGGCTCCAGGTTGTATACCATGGCTTCAAATTCGGCGACGAAAGTGCCGCGTTTTTGCCAGCCCAGGTCGCCGCCATTGGCGCCGCTGCCGGTGTCTTCACTGAATTTTTTAGCCAGGTCGGCAAAGCCCTCTCCCCCTTCGGTGATGCGTTGGCGCAGGTCGTCGATGGTTTTTCGGGCCTTGGCCTTTTCTTCGGCATTGACAAGGGGCTTGTACACGATTTCCCGTATTTCGACTTCCGAATTAAAATACGGGAGCGAGTCTTTGGGGATATGGCTGAAAAAAGTGCGGACTTCGGAGGGAGTGATCGTGGCTTTTTCGGTGATCTGCGCCTGCATCCGTTCGGCGAGCAATTGGCTGCGCATATCGCCGCGCATCTGGTCTTTGATGCCGTTGATGCTTTGGCCGTAGTATTCTTCGATGGCTTTGTCGTCCTGGTTGAAATAAATGCGCAGCCGTTCGATCCGGGCTTCGAGTTGATTTTCCACCTCCTCGTCTTTTACTTCCACGGAGTCGAGTTTGGCCTGGTTGACGAGGAGTTTTTGTACCAACAGGTTTTGCAGGATGCTGCAGTCGTAATCGGCCGGCAAGTCGGGTTGTTGCTGGCGGGCGTAGGAGAGTTGGTCCTGAATTTCGCTGAGCAACACAATTTCGCCACCTACGGTGGCGACGACTTTATCGATCACCGCCTTGTCGTTTTGGGCGTGTGCCGGGTTGAGGTGTTGAAAAAACAGGACACCGAGGAGCATCCAGAGGGCCAGGGGCATGGTATGGCGCGATGGGCGAAACCAAATATTCATAGTCAAAAAGTATAATCGTCTCACAATTCAAATGGATAGGTGCTCCCGGAGGAGAACGGGTTTACTGTGCGATCTGGATATTTTCCCGCCGCAGTTCTTTTTGGTAGAGGTCTTCTTTCCAGCGTTCGAGCAATTCTTGTTTGCGCCGGTGCAGGATCACTTTGCTGGCTTGTTCTTTTACATACTCGAAGGGGGCGGTTTCTTTCCCTTTTACCGTTTCGAGTACCCGGTAGTAGTACCGGAAATCACCGTCGCTCAGCGTGCCTTCGCGGCGTGAACCTACGTTGTCGGATGTTAACGTTCCTTTGGGCAAAAGCGCGGCCAGCTCTTCTAATTTATACCACTTTTCAGTGTCGAGCAGCGCCAGGGCGGCCCATTGTTTGGCATAATTGCGGAGTTTGATTTCGTCGGCGTTGTTGCGGCTGTACCAGAGTTTGTTCAGTTCGTTCTGCGGCGCGTTGGGCGGGAGTTTCAGCAGGAGGCATTTCAAAATGGTGCTTTCGAGTTGAAACTGATCTTTGTTGTTTTCGTAAAAAGCCTTGAGCTCGGCCTCCGAAACCGTGCTGTCGAGTTTTTCGGCCACCAGTTGTTGTTCAAAATTGTAGCGCACCAGGCTCGCCCGGTAATCGCGCACCAGTTTGTCGATATTCAGGTCCTTGGGGATGTTGCGTTCGGCCTCGTACATGAGCAACTGGTCGCGCACCCAGCGTTGGGCATAGGCCGTCACCATCAGCACGCTGTCGTTGGCGTTGGTGCCTTCTGGTACGATACCTTCCAGTTCGGACAGGTACAAGTTTTTGTTGTACACCTTGGCCAGGAGCTTGTCGTCGGCCTTTGGCGGATTGTCGGACACGCCGCAATGCCAAAAAAATACGAGACCAAGGAGAAGAAAGAAGGTACTGAGAATACGCGCCATTGGCTAAAAAAACATAGCCGGGCACCACTGTGATACCCGGAAGCGGCGCAAATTTAGGTGAAAATAAGGTTAGAGGGTTACTGCTTGACGGTTTCGGCGGTTTTTTATTCAAATCAACCCCTTCTGCCGGGCAGATCACCCTCTTTCGATCCTTAGCCGTACCAGCATTCGGGGGGTAATTCGTCGGAGCGCATTGGGTCGGCCTGCCAGTGGTGCATTTCTTCCACAAGGCTGTCCCAAAGGGCGGTGTTGCGGGCGGCGCTTTTGGCATCTACCCAGGTGATTTCATTGCCCCGCGCCAGCAAAAAGCCTACTGGGTTCTCCTGATTGCCGGGTTCGCCGGGCGTCAGGGGGGTGCAAGAGAATTCGCCAAACGGAAAAGGGCGGCCCCGGGTTACCGCTGCGTCCATCCGTATCCAGGCATCGACGGGTGTGTGGAGGGTATTCATCAGTCATCGGATTTGGAAAATAAACCTCAAAAGCGAGGACTATAAAGATACAGGATTCGTGCCGGGCTTCGCAATGACTGGCATCAGCGCAGTGCTCAACTTTAACACTCAAGCCGGCCAAAACAGAGGCGAAAGGGCAGCGAAGGCTCAGGTCTTGGGTCTCTTTGGGGTTTTGTGGACGGTAAAAATCTGGTGTACGGTCCGTAGCAGATGGCTCAGTTCTTCAAATTCGTAGTACCGGACGTTGGGCTGCTGGAGATTTCGGAGGATAAACGGCAGGTCTTTGCGGTCCCGGCAAAAAATATGGCACATCTTGTTTTGCCCGAGGGCATAGCCGATCTCGACCAACGAACTGGATGCTGCCCGGCGGGGGTGGATAAAAAACACATGGTCGGCTTGCTCCAGGGCATGAAAATCAATTTGGGCGGCCAAATAACTTTGCAGGGTAAAGGCTTGTTCCGGATCGTGGTTTTCGCCGGCGTAGTACACTTGCAAATCAAATTCAGCGCGCATGAACAGGATCATCTGCTTGACCACCGGTTGCAGTTCCTGAAAATCCTCCAATTGGCTGCTCATTGCCGTAGCGATAAACACATTGGATCGGCCCGGGATAAAGGGCGTAACACTGTGTTTTTTAAATTCCTGATCGCGAAAAAACTCAAAAAAGTCTTTCTCTGATAAAATGCCTTTGGAGCGGGTGGCGATGAAATTTTGTTTCCGGTTGGCAAAAAAACGCCGGATGTTGGGGTTGATGGCATCACAGCGCGAGTCGTTTTTCTCCCAAATCACGGCCTCGGCTACCTTGGTCGGGTCACTGACGTGCTCCAGCATCACGGTGCCGGCCACCGGCTCTCCCTGGTTGCCGATGTTGCTGTAGCTACCGAGGGCAAAAGGCGACACTTCACCAGTACCGATCTTGAATTTCAGGCACAGGTCGCGCTCATTGGTCAGGGTGAGCATTTTGATCGACAGGATTTGGTGCGACATCAAGGCAATACTACCCCGATAGGTGATGGCGCTGTTGCTGCTGGTGGAAGCCAGCATCGTCACGTCGTTGGGGGTTTGGCCAATGGTGAGCACGGCCCGGCCTATGCCGTCTTCTACTCCATAGGCGGAGTAAAAGGTTTTGTAGTAATAGACGTGAAAGGTCTGGCCAAAATAGTACGACAAAATATTGTCGGTGCTTGGCTTGACGGGCACCGGTTGTGGCTGTCCAGGTATATCAAAGCGCCGGCGCGCCTCCAATACGCTTGAAATATTCCAGCTCCGGATCAGGTTGTTGCCCCTGAAATTGGTGAAATATTCTTCAATGAGTTTTTCGTGTACGGGTTGGTCGTTTCGCTCAAAGAGCACCGGGCCGCAACAAGGATTGGTATTGCCGCTGTCGCCGGCCGAAAATACACCCGGCAGGTGCCGGAGATCTTCCGGATCGGCTTCGCCAATGTGCAGGATAAAATACACCTTCTCGGTGTCGCCGGTGTTCGTAAACTCCAGGTGCAACTTATGGTTGAGCAAAATGGCTGCCCGCCCCTGGTAATACCGGGCTTGTTCATCCTTCAGATCAATCTTGTCCTGCCCGATCACCACATCAAACTCGTGCCGCCACACGGCATAGGGCGAGTTGAGGGTGGTGCCAGTCCACCACACCCGGTAAGTTCCAAAATAGGCGGGCTTGGCTTGAAACGAAGCAAAGAAAGCGGCGGCCGAACTGGCGCCCAGGTAGGCACAACAGCTGTTCAATTTGGGGCTCTGAAAGGTTTCTGCTTTGCCAGAGTTGAGTTTTTTTGTGAACAGGGTTGCCAGCCATTCTTCTTTGACAATGATTTGGTCCGGTTTAATTTGCTCCGCCAAGTCTCGGTATAGTTCTGTGGTGCTTAAGTATTTGAATTGCTCTCCGGTACCCTGCCAAAAGCGTTTGCCCGGACTCAGTTTATATTGTTCCAACAGCTGTTCTGTCAGTAGCCGGATTTGAATTGGAGTTAGTTCAATATTCATCTATTATTTTTTGAACAGCAATTTTCCTAAAATTATTGATAAAAAAACAAAAGATAAAACAATATAAAAACTACAGATGGCTGCTGCCGGCCCCCCACTTTTGTACTGTCATTGAGATCTCATTTTAGTCAACGTTGATGCACTGTCCGGTGCAGCTGAGCTCTATTGGAGCAGCTGCCCGGAGAGGATTTTCACACTATTCAAACCATTCCACTACTAATGAGAATCTTGCGATATTTTCTGTCTTATATCGTCGTACTGGTGGCCTGCAGCGCCCCGGTCTTTGGCCAAACGTATTCGGCCAACCCCACCATTGGCACCTGGGTATGCCCCTCCACTACGATGAGCGGCACCTGCGGTACACATGTGAGCAATATTACAAAAGGTAAAATTTCCAGCATATCCGGCACAACTGCCGTTTTCGAACTGCGCAAATGCAACAATACGGTGTTTTCAGTGGCGGGCACCTTCTACGTCAAAACCGGCGGTGTGTGCGGCACCGTGGTAGCCTCGGGAGCATACAGCGCCGGGGCGAGCTACAAACAGTTGTCAGCCAGCCTTTCCGGTATCCCGGTTGGCGGCTCGAAAACGTTTTACCTGGTAGTCGTATCTTCCGACGGCAGCCGGCTCTGGGCAGGTAGTTTCACCATTTCGAGACCGCAAACGGCGTCGATTACGGTAAACCCCACTTCGCTGTCGGCCGCTGCTACCGGCGGTCAATACACCGTCAGCGTAGCGTCGACGGTAACCTGGACGGCCACCGACAACGCCAGTTGGATCACCCTGAGCCCTACCAGCGGCGCAGCCAACAGCACAACGGCCCTGAACGTCAATATTGCTGCCAATACCAACCCCGGCGCCCGCTCCGGCACTATTACGATCAGTGGGGGCGGCATCACCAAGACGATTACGGTCAGCCAAAGCGCATTTTACCTCACGGTTTCGCCCACCACGCTGAGCTATTCTGCTGCCGCCGGAAGCCAATCGGCCGTAGTAGCGACGAACCTGCCGACGGTGGCTGTGACCGACAACCGAACCTGGATCATGGCCACCAAAAGCGGCAACACCATCACGGTACAGGTGTTGGCCAACACTGAACCCGGCACCCGCTCCGGCACGGTGACGGCATCGGGCACCGGCGTAGTGACCACCATCGCTGTGTCGCAGGCTGCCGGCAGCACGGGCACCTGCTCGTTTCCGAACGGCTACCCGTACAACGGGGCTTGCAGCGGGGCCGATCCTTATAATTTTATCAAAGGCAACTGCACCTCGTATGTCGCCTACATGATGAACCGCGACAACACCACGACTTCCGGCAACTATGTTTTTTATAACGCCATGACAACCCCGGCACTGAGCCATGCCAAGTACTGGGATGAAAAACTCGCGGCCCTTGGCTATGTGGTGTCCAGCACTCCTGTTCCCGGTTGTATTGCCCATTGGGATGCCGGCGAATGGCTGGGCAACGGCTGCCCCAACAGCTGCGGCAATGCCGCCACGGCGTATGGGCATGTGGCCTATGTGGAAAGCGTAAACCCCGACGGCACCGTCAACATCAGCGAGTACAATGTACTGGGCACCTGTGGCTTCACGTCCCGCTGCAACGTGACGGCGCCCCGTTACATCCGGTTCAGCCGTTTCAAGCAGATCGCGTCGTTGGGGCTCTCGGTCAACCCCGTGGCTACCGGTTACCCGCTGACCATCACGGCTACCATCCTGAACAACCACACCCAATCTGTTACTTCCAATTTCCGGGCGGCTATTTACTCCAACACCAACCAATACCTGGGCACACTGGCGCAGAAAAACAATGAATATTTTGGCGCCAATGCCAGCCGGACCCTGAGTTTTTATGCTCCCAACGTGAGCTTTGCTCCGGGTAGCTACAAAATCTGGATCGAATCGTCTACCACCACCAACGCCAGCCGCTGGATTTTGATCAGCGCACCGGTGGGTTCCAACCCGCTCGCGTTCAACATCGTAGCGGCAGCCGGTGGCCCCAGCGAAGGACCGGCGGAAACCATTGCCGGCGCTACCCCCACCATGGACCGTTCGGGCGATACCACGCCTGCCCTGTCCCATCAGGATGCTTTGCTGTCGGAGGAGTTTGTGCTGTTTCCCAACCCGCTGTCAGGTACGCCGCTACAGGCCCGCTGTCAGCTTGGTATGGCCGGAACCCTGGAGTTCCGGGTATTTGACGCTTCCGGCAAGGCGGTGGCTTCGGTGCAACACCAGCTGCTGCCGGGCGAACAGGTGGTCACGGTACTGGAGCAGGCTTTGCCGCTGGGCTCCTACACGGTACAGGGCCGTTTCCCATCCGGGAAAACACATACACAAGCCTTGGAAGTCCTGAACCGCTAAGGCGGAACTGTAGGCAGTGCAGGAACTTTTGCCCACCTTTGCGCCGGTTTTTCCACTGGCAAAAAGGTGGGCAATTTTGCCCTTTCGCATGATTATGTCGCCAACGATTAAAAAAATACTCCAGTTTCTGTTTTTTCTGGGCTTGGGTGTCACCATCCTCAGCCTGGTGTTTCGCAGCCAAAACAACGCATTTCAGGAGCAATGCCGGCTCGACGGGATTCCTTCAGACCAATGCAGCCTCGTCGACAAGTTGCTGCACGATTTTTCCACGGTACACCTGGGCTGGTTGTTTCTGGTCATCGTGGCGTTTACCGTGAGCAATATGTTGCGTGCCTGGCGTTGGCAAATGCTCCTGGAGCCCCTGGGCCACCGGGTTGGCTTTGGCAACAGCCTGCTGTCCATTTTGCTGGGTTATTTTGCCAACCTCGGTTTTCCGCGTATGGGTGAGGTGGTGCGCGCTGGCACCCTCTCGCGCTACGAACGCGTACCGATGGAGCAAGTGATGGGCACGCTGGTGGTTGACCGGCTGATGGATTTCGTTTGCCTGGCCCTGGTGATGGGTTTGGCTTTCCTGTTTGAGGCCGACACGCTGTGGGCGTTTATTCACCAGAACCAAAACACAGGCGCTTCGGGTGGCGGAATACTTCAAAACCCGGTGGTTTGGGCGGTCTTGGGCCTGTTTGTGGCAGGCGGCCTGCTGGCCTTTTTGTTCCGGCAGCGCTTGTCCCAGTTGCCCGTATTTAAAAAAATTGGCGCCTTGCTCGAAGGGTTTTGGGATGGCTTGCGCAGTGTGTTTCGCTTGCGGCACGCCGGCTTGTTTCTGGCCTACTCGCTGGGCATCTGGCTTATGTTTTACCTCCAGTGTGTGTTCAACCTGAAAGCCTTTCCGCCCACAGCCGGGCTGGGCGCCGGAGCAGCCCTGATGGTGTTTGTGTTTGGTACGCTGGGCTTTGTGATTCCTTCTCCGGGCGGCATGGGCACGTTTCATGCGCTGGCTATTGCCGGACTGGCCCTGTACGGGATCGTCGGATCCGACGGGTTTTCGTACGCCAACATCGCCTTTTTTACCATCCAGATTTTCTACAATGTTGTTGCTGGCTTATTGTCTCTGCTGCTCTTGCCCATCCTGAACAAAAAGAGCGCTGCACCAACCCAGCGGCAACCCTAAATACACGCCCGTATGCCTGCCTTTGCCCATATCGAACAAAAAATACAAAGCCCCGACCAACTGGCGGCTACCCTGGTGCGCTGGCGCCGCTCGGGCGACAAAATTGTGTTCACCAACGGCTGTTTTGACATCCTGCATTTTGGCCACCTGCACTACCTGGCCGAGGCGCGCGACCTGGGTCAACGCCTGGTCATCGGCCTGAACAGCGCCGCATCGGTCCAGCGCCTGAAAGGGCCTACCCGGCCCATCAACGACGAAGCAACCCGCGCGCACCTGCTGGCGGCGCTGGAAGTGGTGGATGCCGTGGTATTTTTCGGTGAGGATACGCCGCTGGAATTGATTCGCCTGGTGTCGCCAGATGTGCTGGTCAAAGGCGGCGACTGGAAGCCCGAGCAGATTGTCGGGTCGGATTGGGTGCTGGCACACGGGGGGCAGGTGCGCAGTTTGCCCTTTGTGGACGGCTATTCGACGACGAACATTGAACAAAAAATATTGAACAACAGCCGCGTATAAAACACGCGAGCTGCCTCAAAAAGCGAATTGAAAACGCCTTTCGAGACAGCTCCGGTAAAGTTGGTTGGTTTTTTTAGCCGATGACGGAACGGTCCTTCGCCAGTGATTGAGCATAGATCATCGCGCCTGCCATGAGGCCCAGGTCTTTCAGCAACATACTCATCGAGGTGGTAGCGCCTTCGCCGCCGGCCATCGCGCCGGGCAAATGCACCATCAGGACAATCAGCAGCAGCATCACCGCCAGCAAGGCACTGGCCAACTTGTCGTATTTGCCGATGTACATGGCCACAGCCGCCCCGATCAGGCCGGCGCCGGACAAGTACACCCAAATGACTTTAGCCGGCATATAGGCTGGCACTACATAATCGGCCATCATTTGGGCGTTCATGAAGTGCATCAGCCCGAAGACGGCAAACGGAAGTGGAAAAATCCACCGACCAAGAGATAAAAAAGCGCTCATACGGTAAAACGTTTTGAATTGAATAAAAAAAGTTCTAAAACTGAGTGTTTCTACACCTGAATGTTAAAACAAATGTAGACGATTTATTTTCCCATCAAACAGTTTGTCAAATATTATTTTCTTCAAATTTGAATTTGGCGGGATATCATTCTGAAAATCAAATTTGATTTCCGGAGTGTGCAAAACAAACAGCCGCCCATTTCCATCGGATTCTCCAATTTTGCTCCATACTTTTTCAACAGTGACCAACCTGAGTCTCGAACGCTGGCGCCTCATCCTTGGCCAAACGGCCGATCCGGAAACTGCCGTCCCCCTGAAGGGCGATGCTGCCGGCATGGACCGCGTATTGGAAGCCCTGTACGATGCCGACCGGAAGGGCGGCCTGGGCCGTTCGTCGCCCAACATCAACCGCTGGCTGGGCGATATCCGGCGTTTTTTTCCGGCGCCGGTGGTTCAGTTGATGCAACGCGACGCCCTCGATCGACTGGGCCTGGCCCAACTCCTGCTCGAACCCGAGTTGCTGGCTAGCGTGGAGCCAGATGTTCACCTCGTGGGCGCGCTCCTTTCCCTGCAAAAAGCCTTGCCCGCCAAAACCCGCGACACCGCCCGGCAGGTTGTGCGCCGGGTGGTGGACGAGCTGGAACGCCTGCTCCGGCTGCCCTTGCAGGCCGCCGTTCAGCAGGCCTTGCACCGCAGCGTGCGCAACCGCCGGCCCCGCCCCAACGAGATCGATTGGCCCCGCACCATTTATCAAAACCTCAAACATTACCAACCCGGGCTGAAGGCGATCATCCCTGAGCGGCTCGCTGGCTATGGCCGGAAAGGGCGGGCCATGCGCCACATTATCCTTTTGCTGGATCAAAGCGGCTCAATGGCTGGCTCGGTGGTTTATACGGCCGTGTTTGGAGCCGTGCTGGCCTCCATGCGCAGCGTCGAGACGCAGCTGGTGGCCTTCGACACGGCGGTGGTCGATCTGTCAGCCCATCTGCACGATCCGGTGGATCTCCTGTTTGGCACCCAACTGGGTGGCGGCACCGACATACACAAAGCGCTGGCCTACGCCCAAACCCTCGTGCAGGTGCCGCAAGACACCATTCTGGTGCTGATCAGCGACTTGTACGAAGGCGGCAACCGGGACGAAATGCTCAAAAAAGCCCACGCGCTCCGGCAAGCCGGGGTGACGCTGGTAGCCCTGCTGGCCCTGAGCGACGAAGGCGCCCCGGGCTACGACCACGACAATGCCGCCGCCCTGAGCGCACTCGATATTCCGGCTTTTGCCTGCACCCCGCAGGTTTTCCCCGACCTGATGGCTGCTGCCATTGCCCGGCAGGACCTGCGCGAGTGGGCCGGCCGGCACGAAATTGCGCTGCAAGTGGGCTAGGGGCCGTGTCAATCCGGAGAAAATACCGACCTTTGCCGCCGCAATCCGGCAGGCCTGCCTCGCCGGTCCCGGATGCGTCTTTAGGTATAAAAAGATGTTACAAAAAATGATGAAAAACGTGTTGCTGTATGCGTCGGCTTGTGTGCTGGCCGCTATCCTGTGTTTTTGCAAAAACACCACCACAACGACCAACGAAGCGACCACTGCCGCTGAAGCCTGGCCCGACCGAACCGACTCCCTGTTTGGCTTCAAAGGCTGCGAGCGTGCCGGTTTTCGCGCCATTTCGGCCACCGAACGCGAGTTTACCTATCAACATACCATGGTCCGCGTATCGGATAAAAAAGATGACGCCGGCCAAAATATTGAAATCTTTCCGCTGGATTCGGTGGCCAAAAAAATGAACGTGCTCGATGAAGGGGCGCTCTTTTTCCAGGGGATTGTGCGCAACCACATGTTGATCGACGTGGGCACCGGCCCCGATCAGCGCGAGCTGATTATTTACAACCTGGGCCGCCCGGCCAAAATGTATCAGACGGCCTATGTGGGCGACATCGAAATAGCCAGCAATGGCAATCTGCGCTTCCTGTTGCCGGTAGAAGAGTCTGAAGTGAGCAAAATGCCCGAATGCCCGGAAAAGGAAGAATGGCTGAAGCAAGGCTTGCGCGTCGGCTACGGCCAGGTGTGTTTGTTCAGCCTGGTCAACCGCTCGCTGACCCGCAAGTCGGAGTTTCAGTGCGTGGCGAAGCAGTAGGAGGGTTTAGTGCTGGATGAGCAAGCGTTTGGTGAAACGTGTGCCGTCTGTCAATGGCCGCGCTCCAATTCTTCTTTCGTACAGTCGAAATTTACTTCATCAAAACACACCAACAGCACCTTCATCGCGCCTTCGTGCGCCTGCAAAAAGGCTCGAATCGTGGCCACCGCCACCCTCGCGGCTTCGGCGGCCGGAAAGCGGTACACGCCGGTGCTGATGTTCGGAAAAGCCACGGTTTGGCAGCCCGCGTCGAGGGCCAGTTGCAGCGAATTGCGGTAGCAGTTGGCCAGCAGGCTGTGTTCGTTGCGCTGGCCGCCGTTCCAGACCGGGCCCACGGTGTGGATGACATACCGGGCCGGTAGCCGGCCGGCTGTCGTGAGTACGGCTTCGCCGGTTTTGCAGCCGCCCTGCCGGGCGACGATCTTTCGGCATTCCTCTAAAATCTCCGGTCCGCCGGCGCGGTGAATGGCCCCGTCCACGCCGCCGCCGCCCAGCAGCGAGGAGTTGGCCGCATTGACGATGGCGTCGGCCTCGATGGTTGTGATGTCGCAGCGAAGAATCTCGATGTTCATAGTGAACAAAAATACGGGAATTGTATTTCCTGAGTCGCTTTATGTCTGGCAGCCGGCCATAAAATCCGGTCCCAATGCCTACCTTTGCGCCCGCTTTTGCCCCAACGCCCCAAGTACTTCGAGTTTCTAACCATTTATTTCCATGCAAAAAGATTTTCTCCGCAAACTCGGCCTCAAAGCCAAGAACCCGGGCACCTGGACCGGCCAGGAGCACCTCAGCGGCAGTGCCCGCAGCCTGCAAAGCCATTCGCCCGTCGATGGCGAACTCATCGGCTCGGTCACCATCACCACCCGCGAACAATACGAACAAGTGATCCTGCGCGCACAAGAAGCCTTCCTGGTGTGGCGCCAGATGCCGGCCCCCAAGCGCGGCGAAATCGTGCGCCAGTACGGCGAAGTGCTGCGCGAATACAAAGACCCGCTCGGTCGCCTGGTGAGTTATGAAATGGGCAAAAGCCTGCAGGAAGGCTGGGGCGAAGTCCAGGAAATGATCGATATCTGCGATTTCGCAGTAGGCCTTTCGCGCCAACTCTACGGCCTGAGCATGCACAGCGAACGCCCGGGGCACCGGATGTACGAACAATGGCACCCGCTGGGTATCGTGGGCATCATTTCGGCCTTCAACTTCCCGGTAGCCGTTTGGTCCTGGAACTCGATGCTGGCCCTCGTGTGCGGCGACGTATGCGTGTGGAAAGCCTCCGAAAAAACGCCGCTCTGCGCCATTGCCTGCCAGAATTTGTTTCAAAAAGTGTTGAAAGCCAATAATTTGCCGGAAGGCATCAGCTCTGTGGTCAACGGCGACTACAAAGTGGGCGAATACCTCACCAAAGACGCGCGCGTACCGCTGGTGAGCGCCACCGGCAGCACCCGCATGGGCAAAATTGTGGGCCGTACCGTGGCCGAACGCCTGGGCCGCAGCCTGCTCGAACTGGGCGGCAACAACGCCATCATTATCACGCCTTCGGCCGACCTGAAAATCGTGCTCACCGGCGCCGTTTTCGGGGCCGTAGGCACTGCCGGCCAGCGCTGCACCAGCACCCGCCGCCTCATCATCCACGAGAGCCAGTACGAGGAAGTGAAAAAAGTGTTGGCCAGCGCCTACAAACAACTGCGCATTGGTGATCCACTCGACCCCAACATCCACGTGGGGCCGCTGATCGATACGGCAGCTGTGGAAAACTACCAGCACGCCATTTCGGAGGTAAAAAAGAGCGGCGGCAAATTTGTGGTCGAAGGCGGCGTACTCAGCGGTCCCGGCTACGAAAGTGGCTGCTACGTGAAACCCTGCATCGCCGAAGCGAAAAACGACTGGGCGATCGTGCAGCACGAAACCTTCGCGCCGATCCTGTATTTGCTGAAATACAAAGACATCGAGGAGGCTATCGCCATCCAGAACGGTGTCCCGCAGGGCTTGTCGTCGGCTATTATGACCAACAACCTGCGCGAAGCCGAACGCTTCCTGTCGGTGGCCGGCTCCGACTGCGGTATTGCCAACGTCAACATCGGTACCTCGGGCGCCGAAATCGGTGGCGCCTTTGGCGGCGAGAAAGAAACGGGCGGCGGCCGCGAGTCGGGCTCCGATTCCTGGAAAGCCTACATGCGCCGCCAAACCAACACCATCAACTACTCCGAAACGATTCCACTGGCACAAGGGATCAAGTTTGATCTGTAATTGGCTGTTTTAAAATAATGCGCTGAAAGCCGCAGGGGGTATCCGCTGCGGCTTTTTTTGTGGTGCGGGCTCCAGCGTTTGGTTGCGCCGACGCCTGGTGTTTGGTGTGGAAATTGGTTTACTTTGTATTTCAGAAAGAACCTCCTCCGCCATGCCGAAGCACCTCCTCGCCGCCCTGCTTGCCCTGGGTTTTCCCTTCATTTTTCTTGCCCAAACGGGCGCTTTCGAAGCCAGCTGGTTCCAGCGCCGGATCGACTGGGTCGACCGCTACGAAGCCCTCATTCCGCTGAACCACCGGCTCGCGATTGCTGAACGAAAAGGCCGTTTGGGAATCGTTTCGCTCAGCGGCGACGAAAAAATGCCCTTCATTTATTTCCAACGGATCATCGGCGCGCAAGGGCTTACCCTGAGCGATGGCAACAGCTATGTGCGCTATGATACGGCCGGCAACGTTTGGCTTGTTGGGCCGCGATGGCCAATGGATCACCGGTTTGGATGAGATTTCAATCGGCAGGAGCAGGCATTGGCCCGGCGAACAGGGGTGTTTACTCAATGGAGGTGCAAGGGCGCCCCGCCTGGATTATTTTGCTTGAAAATATGCGCCGCTATGTTGATTCCTGCCCGGTTGTATCGCTCCTGCTTTGCCTTTTTGTTTGTGCTCTGCGCCGGCCCTTTGTGGAGCCAGTGGGAGCATTTGCCCGGGCCATTTGGCGGTACGATCCGGCAGTTTGATCAGGATGGACCGCTGTTGTATGCGCTGGGCCCGACCGGTATTTATCAGAGCGCGGATGCGGGAGAAAACTGGCATTTGCTGGAGTATACGGCTGCCTGGGCCGATCGGGTTGAGCAATTTCAGGTGGAAACCCAACAACTATATTTCCTCTGTACCGACAATACTGTTTGGCGCAGTGGAAACCTGGGGGAGACCTGGACAATGATTTTTGAACAACCTAACCCATCTACGGGCTCTGAGGAAGCGATAATGCGCCTTTTTGCGCAGGGCGACACCCTTTTGCTGGGCTCCGGCCTGCACATCTATCGCTCGTTGGACAGCGGCAATAGTTGGCAGGCGTCGGAAAGTTTTTATTGCAAGTCGTTTGTCGGATTTGCCTCTATTGATCAGGATTTATATGCCGCTGTGGATTGGCTGATCCGAAAATCAAGCGATGGAGGCCTGAGTTGGAAAACAGTGTATAGTTCAGGGTATTTTTTTGCGGCACTAACGACCATTGACAACACATTATACGCCATGTACGACGGGTTTCCCCGGCTGATTCGCTCGGAAGACGGCGGCGGCAGCTGGCGAAAAATGGATTTCGATTCGATCCAGGGCATAAAAAATGAACGGGAAAACCCGGATTGGTTGGTCGGGGCCGGCGATCAGGTATATTTTATGTCGCGAGTATTCAACTTTGGCTGTTTTTCCCTGGCATACGGGTCTTCTGACCGGGGAGAACACTGGAATGTGCTTGGGCAATACCTGTTTCAGGAGAATGAAATATTTTCCGCCTATGCTGTACCTGGGTGTTTGCTGGTCGGCACCAAAAAGGGAATTTTTCGTTCGCTGGATGCCGGGTTGACCTTTTCCACAAGCAACCAAGGTGTCAATACGGCACAAGTAGGGAGCTTACTCAAAACCAAGGCTAATCGGTGGTGGGCCAATACGCCATTGGGGTATTATTCTTCTGATGATGAAGGGCAGACCTGGGCACTTCAGATGCCTTCATCAGATGAGTATTGTACAACGGTAAATTATCTCATGTCAACCCAGCAACGCTTGATTTTCCGCACACCAAAGGCTGCTGATTTAAGATACTCTGAGGACAACGGAAACTCCTGGTCGATCTTTCAATTGGCGACACAAGACTATTATACTCCTACGCTTATCACTTCCCAAAATGCGGTTTGGTTCTATAATTACACCGATTTGTACCGATTGGAAGATGGATCTTCAACATGGGAAAAGATACATATTTCCTCTATGCTAAGCACTATTTACGGTATTCGGACGCTTGGACCAACCATTTATCTCGATGGACCGGAAGGCAAATTTCTTTCTCTGGATGAAGGGAATACCTGGAAAGCACTTGCCCCTGGAATACTTAACATCAACAATACTGCTTACCTCGACAGTCATTCTGTAATCCTAAGAAATTTTTTGATTTCAGACAGCCTGTATATCCTAAACCTGGATGAAAACCAATGGCATAGTTTCACCCCGGTAGATGCCCGCACAGGCAAACCCCTGGATTTGCGGTACAAGTATTTGAACTTCACCTTAGTGGGTGATTTACGTTGGATTTATGTGTACAACCAAGGTTTATATTATTCCAATGTGTACCATCCCGCCCTTTGGTACCCTTTCGAACCAAGCCTCCCCCGCTCCTCGCCGCTCTGTGTGGCAGCATCGGATACCGAATTGTGGGTGGGCACCCTCGATGCCGGTATTTTCCGAATAGCCCTTCAACCACAACATACACAGGAAAACCAGGCTGCGGCGTTTCAGATTTTTCCCAATCCGTCTTCCGGCGCCGCCCTTCAACTCAGCAGCGACCAGTTTTTTACCCAAAATTCGAGTCTTCGCGTCTTCAACGTTGCCGGCCAGCAGGTACATGCTCAGCGCTTGCCCCCCGGGCACCAGTGGACCCTCGACTTGTCGCCGCTACCCCTGGGGCTGTATATTTGTTTTGTACAATCCGGTACATATTTTTATACCTTAAAATGGGTGAAAAAGTAGTGCCCGGATGCGAATAGCGGTTCAGGGCGCTTCCGAAATCTTACCCGGCGGCAGGTATACAAAACCGCACCTTTGAACGTTTAGACCACCTATGCTGACTCGTCTCCACGCCCTCCGTTTCTGGCTGCTGGCTTTTTGCTGTAGCCTGGCTTGCCTGCCGGCGGCCTATTCTTTTCAACTCGCCGATGGCTCGCCGGCGGCGCCAAAAGCGCCGGCCCGCTATATTTTCTACTGGGATCGGCTCCAGTGCGTACTGGAGGAAGCCAATGGCTTCAAGGGCAGCCTGAAGACCACGCCGCAGGGCTTTCGGAGTTTGTTGCTGAGCGCGCCGAGCATCTGGAACGGGAGTGCGCTAAACAAAGCCTTTGTGTTCAAAATAAACGATATGCCCGTGAACACGGCCGAATACTCGGCGGCGATCAGCACCCTGCACACCGCCTTCGGCAAAGATGCGGCGGAGGGCCAGGTCTATCACCTGAGCGATTTGCCACTCGACGGCCAACAAAAAGGCGCAATCGATCTGTACCTGGAAACCCCGTCGACAGACAGCAAGAAACCCGCCAACGGCCCCCGCCCGATGGCTGCCGCCAACTACCTGAACCACGACATGCTGGTGCGCGCCGAATGGGGGCGCGAGGATATTTATGAAACCTCCAACCGCGATTTTTTTACGGAAACAGAATTCTGGCAAACCATCCGGCAGCGCCCCGTCCTGGAATGGCAACCCTACACCACCCCCAAAGAGGTAAACGCCAGCGTGGTTTTTTTGAACCAGGGCGAACACACTTTTATCATAAACCAGCCGCTCAACGACGACCAATACCGCCAGTTGCTGAACCAACTGGAACCCTACCGGCACCTGGTATACCCGGGCGCGGAGCTGGAACTCAGTTTGCAAACCGCCAGCTACGACAAACTCTACCAGAAAAAGATGCTGATCGTGGCGCCCAACGACCCCCGGCTCTCGCTTCGCCGCCAACGCGACCAGCATGTGTTGCAATTCCAATGGGGCCCCTGGACAGAACGTATTCCCGACCTGTACCTCAGCCGTTTCCCTGATGCAGCCGGCAAGATGGTACTGGTCGACCAGGCCATCACCCAAAATTCCATGATCCGTACGTCCAGCGGTGATGTAGCGGAAATCCTGCGCGCCCTGCCCGACTGCCGGATCGACGAGCAGCCGGCGCCCGGCCTGGTATTCCGGCTGAGCATCGCCGATTCGAGTTGGACCATCAACCCCGCCAATGGCCCCCTGACCGACACCGTGGTAGCGCAAATGGTAGAACTTTACCAGCAGGTAGAAGATATGCGCCTGGATTCCTTCCAGCTGCCGGATTACGAACTGCCGCCCATCCACTTGCGGCTGAGTTATTTCAACGTAAGCGGCGCACTCAGCGTAAAAAACGAGCTCCCGGCCCTACAGGCTGCCCCGCTGAGCAAGCGGGTCAAACTATCGGCGCCGACCCGCTCGGATACTGATTATGTCCTGGAGTTTGAAGTGCCCGAGCCGGCGCTGGTATACCTCACAGTGTTTGAGCCCGGCGGTTGGAACACCTTTTTTCTCAAAGACTTGTACCTGCCCGGGCGGCATACCGCCCGCATACCGCGCAGCAGTTTCCGGCAAGCCGGCAAACACCTGGTTTTTCTGAACACGCCCTATGGCGTAGCGCGGCAGGAGATGACAGTGGAGTAGATTCAGGAGTACAGAGAAGAGGTTTAGTTACTTTTGCGAAAAAACAGAATGCCAATTCCTGATTTCCAAACGTTAATGCTGCCTGTTTTAGAGTTTGCCGCTGATGGACTAGAACATTCATCCAGTGAAGTTGTCCAATTTTTGGCGCAAAAGTTTCAATTAACCGACAGTGAATTATTGGAGCTTTTACCTAGTGGGAAGCAGCCAATATTTAATAATCGTGTTGCCTGGGCTCGGGCACATCTTAAAATGGCTGGGTTACTTGAAATACCACGAAGGTCCATTTTTAAAATCTCAGACCGTGGCCAAGAAGTGCTGCACCAAAGGCCTTCTAAGATAAATGTTTCATTTTTAAAGCAGTTCCCAGGCTATCTCGATTCTTTTTCTTCAAAATCTTCTGAAAAGTCCATTTCGAATCTAGAGAAGCAGGTCAATGAATCAGATGCGACGCCTTTTGAAATGATGGATTTCTCTTTTCAAAAGATACAGAAAGCATTGGTACAGGAGATCCTGGACCGGGTTTTGAATCTTACTCCCCAAGAATTTGAAAAACTTGTTGTTGATTTAATAGTCAGGATGGGATATGGTGGTTCACTGCATGATGCGGGTAAAGCAATAGGAAAAACAAATGATGAAGGTATCGATGGTATTGTAAAAGAGGACCGACTTGGTTTGGACATGATTTATCTTCAGGCTAAACGATGGAAGCGGGGTAATCAGGTAGGGCGCCCGGAAATACAGAAATTTGTAGGTGCATTAGCCGGACAAGGTGCCAAGAAGGGTATTTTCATAACTACCTCTTCGTTTTCACGTGAAGCAAGAGAATACTCACCCAAAAATGAAACAAAAATTGTATTGCTTGACGGAGAGGAGCTTGCACAATTAATGGTAGACTACAATCTTGGTGTTTCTACTATTAGTACCTACGAAATTAAACGAATTGACAATGATTATTTTGGTGAAGAATAATAAGAAAACCCAGCCATGTTTACCGGAATCATAGAAGCGCTCGGCACCGTCCGGCACCTGGAACAAGATCGTTCGAACGTTCATTTTACCGTCGAATCGCCCATCAGCGGCGAACTGAAAGTGGACCAAAGCGTCAGCCACAACGGCGCCTGCCTCACGGTAGTGGCCACGGGCCGGCAGCCCGACTTCCATGTCGTGACCGCCGTGCAGGAAACCCTCCTGCGCACCAACCTGGGTACCTGGCAGGAAGGCACGCTGGTGAACCTCGAACGCTGCCTGCCCATCGGCGGCCGGCTCGACGGGCACATGGTGCAAGGGCATGTGGATACGCTGGCCCAATGTATCGAAGTGCTCGAAACCGGCGGCTCCTGGCGCTATACCTTCCGCTATCCGCCCAGCCCGGAGCACCTGCTGGTCGACAAAGGCTCCGTGTGCCTCAACGGCGTGAGCCTCACCGTGGTGGAGCCCCGGCAGGATTTGTTTTCGGTGGCTATTATCCCCTACACTTGGGAACACACCAACTTTCAACGCCTGCAATCCGGCGATACCGTCAACATCGAATTTGACGTGATCGGAAAATATATTTCCCGCTATCTTTCGCTGTACAAGTAAAAACCCGCCCCT